>NZ_JBHVPH010000036.1:0-64814 GCF_042887425.1 Kitasatospora sp. NPDC057940 | reverse complement strand
GCCCGGGAGGCCTCCCTCCCGGGCCGCGGCGTTCCGATGTCCGGGCGCCCGCGCGCCCCGGTTCCCCGGTGTCAGCGCGACGGGCGGAGCGTGACCACGGCGGTGGCCCCGCCGGCCCGCACCCGCACCTCGCGCGGGCCGGCCCCCTCCAGCAGGGCGGCGTCGTAGTGCTCCAGCACCGCGTCGCCGTCGACGGCGGCCGAGCCGGTGAGGCAGACCAGCAGGACGGTCGCCCCCGGCGGGACGTCCACGGCGGCCGGTGCGGTCAGCACGTCCACGGCGGCGTCGACCCGGCCGCGGCGGGTCATCACGTTGAAGTCGACCACCGGGCCGGCCGACAGCCGACAGTCCGTCACGGCGTCACCGGAGAAGGCGAAGGGGCGGAAGGGCTCGTCGACCAGCTGCTCGGCGCCGTCGACGGTGAGCGTCATGCCGGGGCCCTCGACCAGGGTGATCACCCGGTCGACGCCGGGGAACGGCGAGAACGGCCCGGCCGACGCGACGTCCGCGAGGCTGACCCGCCAGTCGAAGGCGTCCAGCCCGGCCCCGGCCGGGAAACCGGCGACCTCCCTGGTCACCCCGCCCCCGTTGAGCCACGCCGTGGCCGGGCGCTCGTCCGCCCGCAGTACCTGGATCCGTCCGCTGCTCGTCATGGCCCGCATCCTGCCACCACGCCCGCGCGCGGCCGCGCCGGGAGTCGCCCGGGGCCGTCGGCGGTGGGGTCGGCCGGACCGGCCGTGCCGACGACCCGGGCGCGCCCGTCAGCGCCGACGGACGGCCAGCGGCAGGAGCGCCCCCGCGGTGGCCGCCACCGCGACGGTGGTCAGGGCCATCGGCAGCCCGGCCGCGTCGGCGAGGAAGCCGATCACCACCGGGCCGATCAGCATGCCGCCGTACCCGAGCGTCGAGGCGAACGCGACGCCCTGCGGGCCGCCCGCCGCACCGGCCCGGGCGATCGCGAGGGGGAAGAGGTTGGCGAGGCCGAGACCGGCCAGGACGAACCCGCAGACGGCCAGCGGCACCACCGGGGCGAGGGCGGCGACCAGCATGCCGGCCGCCGCGGTCAGGCCGCCGAGCAGCATCAGCCGGGTCTGGCCGAGCCGGATGGACAGCCAGGTGCCGCCGACCCGTCCGCTGGTCATGGCGAAGGCGTACGCGGCGTACCCGGCGGCGGCCGTCCCGGGGCTGGCGTGGACGTCGTCGGTGAGGTGGAGGGTGGTCCAGTCGGCGATCGCGCCCTCGCCGTACGCGGTGCACAGCGCGGTGAGGCCGAGCAGCAGGACGAGCAGCCGCAGGTGCGGGGCGGCGCGGCCGGCCGTGGTGCGGGTGCCGTGGTCGCCCGTGGTGTCGCCGGTGGTGCCGCCGTCGCCCGTGCCGCTGCCGCTCGTGCGGCCGGGCGCGACCAGCGGCGCGGCCGGGCTGCGCAGCAGGACGACGCCCGCGGCGGCGGTGACGGCGAGGCCGAGCAGGCCGCCGAGCGCGAGCGCCCAGGCGGTGCTCAGCGCACCGGCGAGGAGCCCGCCGAGGCCCGCGCCGAGCAGACCGCCGAGGCTGTACCCGGCGTGGAAGCTCGGCATGACGGGCCGTCGCAGCTGCGCCACCAGGTCGACGGCGGCGCTGTTCATCGCGACGTTGGCGCCGCCGTACCCGGCGCCGAAGAGCAGCAGCACGCCGCCGAGCGCGGCGACCGAGTGGGCGTGTGCGGGCAGCGGGACGGCGAGGCTGAGCAGGGCGAGCGAGCCGACGGTCACCGGGCGCGAGCCGTACCGCAGGCACAGCCGCCCGACGAGCGGCATGGTGAGGACGGCGCCGATCGACAGGCAGAGCAGGGCCAGCCCGAGGGCGCTGTGCGAGGCGTTGACCTGGCTGCGGATGTCCGGGATGCGGACCACCCAGGCGGCGAAGAGGAAGCCGTCGACGGCGAAGAACGCGGTGAGCGCGAGCCGTGCCGAGCCCCAGGGGCTGTCCGTCCCGGGGGGTGTGCTGCGAGACTGGGGGGAGGTCTGGTCGGGTCGAGGGCGCGGGCGGATTTTGTTTCGAAGCGGCACAAAGTCACAATAGGGGCGTGCAGCTCTCACCTTCAAGTCCGCGACCAGGTTCCGGAACCGACCTCGAAGCGCAGCGCGACGCCCACCGCCGCGCGGCCCCCGATCGCGGTCGGACGCTGCTCGGCCCCGCGCTCTCGCTCATCCACACCGGACAGACGCCCACCCGCTCGGCGCTCACCCGCGCGCTGGACGTCACCCGGGCCACCGCCGGGGCCGTCACGGCCGAACTGGAGGCGCTCGGGCTGATCACCGTCGACTCGCGCCCGGCCGGCGGCGGACGCGGACGCCCCTCGCACCGGCTCGCGATCGACCCGCAGGGCCCGGTCGTGGTCGCCGGGCAGATCCACGCCGACGGGCTGAGCGTCACCCTGGCAGGCCTCGGCGGCCTGCTCGACCCGCCCGTCCACCTGCCGCTGCCCGCCGCGACCGACCCGGTCCGGATGCTGCGCGCCGTCGCCGAGGCGGGCGCCGAACTCGCCCGGGCGACCAGCCGGCGCTGCCTCGCCGCCGCGCTCGCCCTGCCCAACCCGGTCACCGAACCCGACGGCGCCGCGCTCGCCGCACTGCACTTCGCCTGGCCCAGCGGCACCCCGGTCGCCGACCTGTACGACGTCGAGGTGGGCCGCGCCGACCACGGCCCCGGCGCCCGTCGGCCGCTGCCCACCGCCCTCGCCAACGACGCCAACCTCGCCGCGCTCGCCGAGTACCGGCACGGCGCCGGGCGCGGCGCCCGGCACCTGCTCCTCGTCACCTCCGGCCATCGCGGCGTCGGCGGCGCGCTGGTGATCGACGGTCACCTGCACACCGGCAGCGCCGGGCTGGCCCTGGAGGTCGGCCACCTCACCGTCGACCCGCAGGGCCGGCTCTGCCCGTGCGGCAACCGGGGCTGCCTGAACTCCGAGACCGACCCCGACGCCCTGTTCGCCGCCGCCGGGCTCACCCCCGAACCGGGGCGCCCGCTGCTCGACCAGGCACGCGAGCTGTGCCGGGCGGCCGCCACCGACGAACGCGCGCGGGCCGCCGTCGAACACGTCATCGACCGGCTCGGGCTCGGACTCGCGGGCGTCGCCAACATCCTCAACCCGGACCGGGTGGTCCTCAGCGGACTCCACCTGGACCTGCTGGAGGCCGCGCCCGAGCGGCTGCGCGCGGTGGTCGCCGAGCGCAGCCTGTGGGGGCGCAGCGGGCGGGTGCCGATCGTCGGCGCGGAGCTGGCGCACGGTGCGCTCGCGGGTGCGGCGGAGCTGGGCTGGGGGCCGTACCTGGCGGACCCGCAGTCGGTCACGGCGGGCTGAATCCGGGGCCGGGCGTCGGGCTGGGTGCGACAGGTCGGACCAGGGGCGATAAGCGGAAGCTGGGACTGCGAAAACGGTCACTTATCGTGACTCTCCTACACTCGTAGTGAGCAGTGGGGGGTCATAACGAGGGAGAGTGGCCATGAGCACCCAACCCGGCAGGGCCCAGTCCGGCGGAGCGAGCGGCATCGACCCGACCGCGGGCATCGAGCCGACCGTCGACGTCGACCGGACCGACCCGCAGTACCGCGCCTGGCTCAAGGAGGCGGTGCGCAAGGTCCAGGCCGACGCCAACCGCTCCGCCGACACCCACCTGCTGCGCTTCCCGCTGCCGGGCGAGTGGGGGATCGACCTCTACCTCAAGGACGAGTCCACCCACCCGACCGGCTCGCTCAAGCACCGCCTGGCCCGCTCGCTCTTCCTCCACGGGCTCTGCAACGGCTGGATCCGCCCCGGCAAGCCGGTGATCGAGGCCTCCAGCGGCTCCACCGCCGTCTCGGAGGCGTACTTCGCGCAGCTCGTGGGGGTGCCGTTCATCGCGGTCATGGCTAAGAGCACCAGCCAGGCCAAGATCGACCTGATCGAGTTCCACGGCGGCGAGTGCCACCTCGTCGACCGCTCGGACGAGGTGTACGAGGCCTCCGCCCGGCTCGCCGAGAGCACCGGCGGGCACTACATGGACCAGTTCACCTACGCCGAGCGGGCCACCGACTGGCGCGGCAACAACAACATCGCCGAGTCGGTCTTCGCCCAGCTGCGCCTGGAGCCGCACCCCGAGCCGGCCTGGATCGTCGCCACCGCCGGGACGGGCGGCACCTCGGCGACCATCGCCCGCTACGTGCACTACATGCAGTACGACACCCGGATCTGTGTCGCCGACCCGGAGAACTCCTGTTTCTTCGACGGCTGGGTGCACCACGACCCGGACGCCGTCTGCGAGCGGGGCTCTCGGATCGAGGGCATCGGACGGCCCCGGATGGAGCCGAGCTTCGTCCCGGGGGCGATCGACCGGATGATGAAGGTGCCGGACGCCGCCTCCATCGCCGCCGTGCGGGTGCTGGAGCAGGTGCTCGGGAAGAAGGCGGGGGCGTCCACCGGGACGGGGCTGTGGAGCGCGCTGAAGATCGTCGCCGAGATGCGGGCGGCGGGGCGGCGGGGCAGCGTGGTCGGTCTGATCTGCGACCCGGGCGACCGCTACCTGGACAAGTACTACTCGGACGACTGGCTGGCCGGCGAGCGGATCGACATCGCGCCGTACCGGGCCGTGCTGGAGTCCTTCCTCGCCGGCGGCGCCTGGACGGGCTGACGCCGAGGCCGTCGCCCGCCCGACGCCGAGCCGTCGCCCGCCCGGGCCGTCCTGCCCCCCCCCGACGCCACGGCGCCGAGTCCCCGGCGTCAGGGCAGCGGTGCGCCCGGCAGGTCGGCCGGGACGAGGAGTTGGAGCTCCTCCGTCGACGGGTCCGCGAGGTGGGCGACCCGCATCGCGTGCCGCTCGACCATGGTCTCGAAGACCTGCCGCGCGGTGCGCCCGTTGCCGAAGTTGGGGCCGCGCTCCAGCCGGGCGAAGTGGTCCAGCAGCACGCCCTCGGTCGCCTCGGCGAGCGCGTACTCGTGCTCGGCGCACTGGGCCCGGGCGATCTCCAGCAGCTCGTCCGCCGTGTAGTCGGAAAAGGTGATGGTGCGGGAGAAGCGGGACGAGACGCCGGGGTTGGCGGAGAGGAAGCGCTCCATCTCCAGGGTGTAGCCGGCCACGATGACGACCACTTCGTCCCGGTGGTCCTCCATCAGCTTGACCAGGGTGTCGATGGCCTCCCGCCCGAAGTCGCGCGCGCCGTCCTCGGGGGCGAGCGCGTACGCCTCGTCGATGAAGAGCACCCCGCCGCGCGCGCGGTCGAAGGCGGCGGCGGTGCGGATCGCGGTGGAGCCGATGTGCTCGCCGACCAGGTCGACCCGGGCCACCTCGACCAGGTGTCCGCGCTGGAGCACCCCGAGCGAGGCGAGGATCTCGCCGTAGAGCCGGGCGACGGTGGTCTTGCCGGTGCCGGGGGCGCCGGTGAAGACCAGGTGCCGGCGCAGCGAGGGCGCCTTGAGCCCGGCCTGGCGGCGGCGCTTGCCGACCGAGATCAGGTCGATGAGCGTGCGCACCTCCTGCTTGACGGTGGCCAGCCCGACCAGGGCGTCCAGCTCGGCGAGCGCCTCGTCGGCGGGCCGGCAGTCCGGGATCGGGGCGATAGCCGAGCCGGCGGCCGTCGCGGCGGAGGTGGCGGCGGCGCTGCCGGCCACCCCGCCCGCGCCGGCCCTGCCCGCCAACGGGGCGGTGGCGGAGGCCAGTTGGGCGGTCCGCGGGCCCGGTACCTCGGCCGCTCCGGCCGCCGGTCCGACGTCGTCCGAGGTGCAGCCCTCGGCGACCGGCCCGGGCTCGGAGAACTCGAAGCCGGCCCGCTCGTTCTGCTCGGCCCGGCAGCGGGTCAGCTGGGTGCGGCAGCCGTCGATGATGTGGAAGCCGAAGCCCTTGCCGTGCGAGACCCGGCAGTCCTCGAAGGTGCCCCGCCCCTGCGCCGAGACGTACACGCCGGCGTCGGTGCTGGCCCGGACGGTGCAGTCGCGCAGCACCGGGTCGGCGCCCTTGGTGACGATCACCCCGGTGGCCACGTCGGAGATCTCGCAGCCGGTGAGCAGGCCGCCGCTGCCGTGGTCGCGGAACCACAGGCCGGTGCCGGCCTCCTGGACCCGGCAGCCGGTGAGGGTCACCGCCGCGCCGCCGCTGACCGAGACCGCCGAGCTGCGGATCCGGCTGAAGGAGCAGTCCGCGGCGATCGCGGCGGAGTCCCGGTCGAGGACGAACAGCGCGTCCGGCAGGTCGTACAGCGAGCAGTCGGTGAGGGTGAGCCGGGCGCCGTCGCTGACCCACAGCGCCGGGTACTCGCCGGTGGAGCCGTGGATCTGGCAGGACTCGGCGACGGCCTCGGTGCCCTGGTCCCAGACCGAGAGCGCCCCGCGCCCGAAGTCCCGGACGGTGCTGTGGTCGAGGCTGATCCGGGAGCGGCCGCGCAGGTCGGCGCCGTTCTCCGGCAGGTCGTGCACCCGGCAGCCGGTGAGGACGAGTTCGGCCTCGCCGTCCAAGGTCAGGCCGTTGCCGGTGACCCGGTGGATCTCGCAGTCGACGAGCCGCCCGCGGGCCTGCGACTCGGCCTGGACGCCGCTGCCGCGGATCTCGTAGATCTCGCAGCCGGTCAGTTCGGCGGCGCTGCCGGGGTCGGAGAGCAGGACGCCGGCGCCGGCGGCGTGGTGGACCCGGCAGCGGTCGAGGGCGGCGGTGGCGCCGCCGAGGACGGCGAGTCCGGCCTGCCCGGCGGCGGCGACCTCGCAGTCCTCCAGGGCGGCGGCGGTGCCGGGGCCGCGCAGGCGCAGCCCGAGTCCGGCCGGGTTGGCCACGACGCAGCCGCGCAGGGTGGGCCGGGCGCCGTCGGTGATCTCGATGCCGGTGGCGGAGCGGGTCTCGATCCGGCAGCCGCTGAGCGTGGGCGCGGTCTGCGGCCCGGTGATCAGGACGGCCGGGGTGGAGCTGTCGCCGCCCTCGACGACGAGGTCGCGGACGGTGGCGTCGGCGGTGACGGTCAGCGCCGCTCCGGACGGCGGGTCGATCCGGACGGTGCCCGGGCCCTGGGCCGGGACGATCGTCACGGGCTTGTCCAGCAGCACGTTCTCCCGGAACGTCCCCGGCCGGACGGTCACGGTGTCGCCCGGTTCGGCGGCCGCGAGGGCCTCCGCGAGGGTGTCGTACTCGCCTGCGCGGCGGCGCCAGCGGGATGCGCTGTCCTGGGTGACCCGGACCCTGTGCTCTGCCATGACGGTCTGTCGTCCCCACCTTCGTCGAGCCGGCGTTCAACGGGCCGTACGCGCGGGCCGTCCGCCCACCGTAGCGCGCCTCCATGGGTGGTCCGGTCGGCCGCGGTCGCGCGGGCACCGGGGGCTCGCGCCTTCGCCACAGGTTCCGACCACATGTTCAACGAGCGCGCACACCCGTGGTTCCGAGCCGGGGTCGCGCCGCGGGGGCGGCCGGGGGAGCCGGTGAACCGGCGCGCCGCCGGTTCACCCCCGCGCGTCGGCGGGCCACTGCGCCCCGTCCTCCAGCACCTCGACCGGGTCGCCGACGCGCAGCGTGCCGAGCACGTCGCCGGTGGTGCCGGCCGGCCGCTCCGGGATCAGGTTCTGCCCGAACGCGGCCTTCTTCAGCAGCCGGTGGTGCCGGGCCAGGGTGCGCAGCGGTTCGGGGCCGCGCCGCTCGCCGCTCTCCTGGTCGGTGGTGGTGATGACGCAGCGGCCGCAGGGCTTGACGACCTTGAAGGTGAGGTCGCCGATCCGGATCCGGCGCCAGCCGTCCTCGGCCCACGGCTCGGCGCCGCCCACCACGGCGTTGGGGCGGAAGCGCTCCATCGGCAGCGGCTCGTGGCCGTCGGGGTGCTCGGCGGCGATCAGCTCGTTGAGCCGCTCCAGCGAGGCGGTGGTGGTGAGCAGCAGGGGGAAGCCGTCGGCCATCGAGACGGTGGTGCCGGGCTCGGCGTAGTCGGGGTCGGCCGGCCGGGCGTGCGGGTCGTCCAGGTGGACCAGGCGGTAGTCGCCGAGGTGTTCGGCGATCCACCGGTGCGCCTCCTCGGCAGCCTCGGCGGCGCGGAAGCGGGTGCCCCAGACCTCGACCTCGGCGAGCGGGTCGCCGGCTGCGACGGCGGGCGCGGGGACCTCGATCCGGGAGCCGTCGGGGGCGGTGAGGCCGAGCGCGCCGTCGGGCAGCAGGTCGGGCCGGATCTGGCCGAGGGCGGCGTTCTCGCGCTGGCTGACGAAGCGCCCGGTGGCGTCGGCGAGCATCCAGCGGCGGTCTCCGGCCAGGCCCCAGGGTTCGACGGCGGCGGTGTCCGGGCTCAGGCGGTACATGGACTTGACGGGGTAGACGTGGAGTCCGGTGAGCTGCATTCCCCCATCCTGCCAGCCGGTTCCCGACGGTCCGCAGGAGCCCCGTACGCGCACGGACCGCCCGGGACGCCGTGGGGGGCGTTCCGGGCGGTCCGTGGATGACCCGTTTCTCCGTACGCCCGGCGCGGGGAGCGCGCCGGGTGGTGCTCAGGTGGTGCGGGTTCGGGCCGGGTGGGGTCCGGCCCTGGAGGTCAGTGGCTCAGTAGCCCTGGCCCTGCTGCTGGTAGCCGCCCTGCTGGCCCCCCGCGTTGTAGGCGTTGTTGCCGGGCTCACCGTACGGGCCCGGGCGCTGCGGCTGCATCGGGCGGACCGGCGCCATGGCCGGGCGCAGCTGGGCGCCGCCGAAGCCCTGGTCGCCGCCCTGGCCCTGGAAGCCGGGGCCGGCCGGGCCGGGGCCGCCGAAGGACTGCTGGCCGCCGAAGCTCTGCGGACCGGCCTGCGGCTGGCCGCCCGGCTGCCCGGGGCCGAACGCGCCCGGACCGCCGATCGGCTGCGCGCCGAAGGACTGCTGGCCGCCCTGGCCGCCGATGAAGGTGTTCTGGCCGCCGAAGCTCTGGCCGCCGGTCGGCTGGTAGCCGCCGCCGGCGGTCTGCGCGAAGGCCGGTGCGGCGGGCTGCGGCCGCTGGTACTGCTGGGGGGTGCCGTAGCCGGGGACGGGCGGCTGGGGCGCGGAGGCGTACGCCGGCGCGGGCTGCGCGGGGATGTACGCCGTGGCGGGACCGGCGGAGGGGCCGCTGCTCGGGCCGGGGCCCAGGGCGAGGCGGGCGGGCGGCAGCGCGGGGAGGTTGCTGCCGGCGCTCTCGTACCCGTTGCCGTACCGGTTCTCGTAGGACGGGCCGGCGCTGGCCCCGTAACCGGACGACATGGCCGGCGGCAGGGCCGCCGGCACGTTGATGGGTGCGATCTGGGGGACGCCGCGCTCAGCCACGAGGCTGTCGTAGATCGGCGTGCCGGAGGAGAAGGACGGAGAGGGGTAGCCGACTCCGTCGTAGGAGCGGGGCGAGGTCATGGGGCATACGGTAAGCCCACAACGCGCCTGCTGAGGAGAGCGGGAGGGGGAGCAGTTCGACTGTTTACACAGTCTTCGCTCGCACAAAGGTTTCGAAAGTAGGAAGAACGGACATACCGGCGCTCAGTTCCGGACAACCTCGGCGTGCCGTCAGTGATCGAACAGTACCCGGACGGCGGCGCGGCGAACCCTTGCGGTGACCGGGCGGTGGACGGTTCGGGGCCCGCCGGAGAAACTTTTGCGGACAGGGCGTGCGCCGGCGCATTCGAGCCCCCGCCGACGGTCCGACGAGGGCTCGTGAATGTTTCGGGAATAAAGTCCCCGTCAGCGGCCTCGGGCCCGTGGTCAGCTCGCCTGCAACGCTTGCGCCTGCGCCGGGAGGCCCGGCCGGCCGGCGACCTCCGAGGTGCAGAAGGAGCAGCGGGTCGCCGCGGCCGGAATCGGGCTCAGGCACTCCGGGCAGTCGACCTTCACGACCGGCGCCGGCTCGGCCGACTCGAAGCGCGCCTGGAGCCTGCCGACCGGCAGCACCACGGCGAAGTAGATCACCGCCGCGACCAGCACGAACCCGATCAGCGCGTTGACGAAGACCCCGTACGGGAACCGGGCGCCGGCCACCTCGAAGGTCTTCTGGGTGAAGTCGCCGACGGCGCCGGTGGCGACCCCGATGAGCGGGGTCAGGAAGGCGGTGACGAACCCGGTGACCACGGCGGTGAAGGCCGCGCCGATCACGATGCCGACTGCGAGGTCCACCACGTTGCCGCGCAGCAGGAAGCTGCGGAATCCCTTGAACACCGGGTGACTCCAAATCCGTACGGGGAAGGGGGAGATGAGGCAGCGTGACGGGCGCCCCGGCCGGACATCCTGCCGACCGGGCCGGGCCGAGGTCCAACCGCGTTCACCCGATCCGCGTAACCGGCCGCAGGGCGCGCCGGCCGGTTCCGGGCGCAGCCCGGGCGCTCCGCGTACGGGTCGATCCGGCCGCCCCCGGGCCGGAGGGGTTCAGAGCGGCCGCACCCGCAGCGCGCGCTCGTAGAACTCGACCATGTGCGCGGACACCTGGGAGAGCGTGAACGAGGCCAGGAACCGTGCCCGCGCGGCCTTCGCCCGCACCCGCGCCGCCGCCCGGTCGTCCAGCGTGTCGACGACCGCCGCCGCCAGTTCGGCCGGCCGCTCCGGCGCCACCAGCCGGGCGTAGTCCTCCGAGCCGACCGTCTCGCGCAGCGCCGGCACGTCCGCGCAGACCAGCGGCACCCCGACGCCCATCGCCTCGATCGCCGTGCCGCCCTGACCCGCCCAGCGGGACGGCACGGCGAGCACGTCGGCAGCGGCCATCAGATCGGCCACGTCCTCGCGCGGCCCGAGCAGCCGGACGCTCCCGGCGGACTCGGCGAGCGCCCGCAGCCGTGCGCTCTCCGGGCCCGCCGCGCCGGCGAGCAGCAGGACGGCCCCCGGCTGCGCGCGCCGGACCGCCGGCCAGGACGCCAACAGCACGTCCAGGCCCTTGCGGTGGTGCTGGCCGGCGGCGGCCAGCACCACCGGCACGTCCTGCGCCAGCTCCAGGGCGCCGCGCACGGCGGCCCGCCGCTCCGGGGTGGCCGTGCCCAGCAGCTCCGGGTCGAGCCCGCGCGGCACCACGTCGATCCGCCGCCGGGGGATGCGCAGCCGCCGCGCCATCGTGCCGGCCACGTGCCGGGTGAGCGCGTGGAAGCGGCGGGCGCCCTGGGCGGTGGCCGCGTCCAGGGCCTGCGCGGTGCGCATCCGCCAGGGGCTCGCCCCGTGCGCCGCAGACTGCTCCGGTCCGTACGCCGGGTCGAGCAGGCTGGAGACCACCGGGGTGCGGGCGGCGAGGGCGGCGGCCCGGCCGAGCACGTCCGAGGCGTGGCGGGCGGTGTGGACGAGATCGGGCCGGCGTTCGCGGATCAGCCGGCGCAGCGCGGCGGCGGTGGCGGCCCCGGTCGGTCGGCCGACGCCGAACACGGCGGCGCCCGCCGCGGTCAGCTCCGGCTGCCAGCCGCCGGGGGAGTCGTAGAGGTAGGCGACGTCCAACGTGACGCCGGCGCGCACCAGTTGGGGAGCCATCGAGACCAGGGCGCGCTCCGCCCCGCCGGCCCGGTTCACGCTGTCGACCACCAGAAGCACCTGCACCGGCCACCCCCGCCCGCTGCGGGCGCGTCCGTTCTCCCGTGCCGGACGCCCCCTGACTGGTGATCAGCATCGCAGGTGGCCGTCAGGCCCGCCAGCCGTACGGCGGCCGGGGTCGGACGCCGGGGTGCGGCGAGGCGAGGCGGGGTGAGGCAGGGCGAGAGGGGGCGGAACAGGGCGCACGACGGGAGCAACCGGCGCACGGCCGCAGTCGAGCAGCGCACATCAGGTGTATTCACGCGGGCGCACGGGCCACCACCAGGTTGCGCGAAGGGGCTGTACGGCGCGGGGCGCTGTGCCAAGGTCGGTCCATGCCCGACCATACGTCGGCCGACCCGGCCGGAACCCGTCCCCGCGTCCTGCACCTGATCAGTGATCCACGCCGCGGCGGCGCCCAGAACTTCGCCCGTGACCTCCACCGGGAACTGCGCCGCCGGGGCCAGGCCTCCGCGCTGTGCGCCCTCACCCCGCACCAGGCCGCTGGGCCCGCCCTCCCCGGGCCCCGCGCCGCGGACCGCACCGGAGTGCACGCCGGAGCCGGTCCGGGCGCCCGCCCCGACGGGCTCGACCGGCAGCCCGGCCCGCACCCCGGCGCCCGCGCCGACGAGGAGGACTTACGCGCCGCCGTCCTCGGCTCCGGCCGCCTGCGCCCCGGCACCCTGCGGGCGCTGCGCGCGGCCGCCCGCGGCGCCGACGTGGTCCTCGCCCACGGCTCCGACACCCTGGCGGCCTGCGCCCTCGCGCTGGCCGGCACCCGCACCCCCTTCGTCTACGTCTCCGTCGGCCACCCCCGCTACTGGACGGCGAACCGGCTGCGCCGGGTGCGCGGCGGCGCGCTGATGCACCGCGCGGCCGCCGTCACCACGCTCACCGACGAGGCCCGCGCCGTCCTGGAGGGGCAGTTCCGGCTGCCCGACGGCAAGGTGCACGTGATCTCCAACTCCCGGGCCGCCGAGAGCTATCCGCCCGCCGACGGCCGGGCCGACCGGCGCGCTGCCCGGCACGCGCTCGGCCTGCCCGCCGACGTCCTGCTGGTCGCCTGGATCGGCGCGATCGCCCCGGAGAAGCGGCTCGACCTCGCCCTCGACGTCCTGGACCGGCTGCCGGACGTCCGGCTGGCCATCGCCGGGGACGGCCCGCTGCGCGAGACGCTGGCCCGCCACCCGGCCGCCGCCCGCGCCCACTTCCTCGGCGCCCTGCCCGACCCGGCGCCGCTCTACCGGGCCGCCGACGCGCTGCTGCTCACCAGCGACAGCGAGGGCGTGCCCGGCGCGCTGATCGAGGCGGCGCTGGCCGGCGTGCCCGCCGTCGCCACCGACGTCGGGTGGGTGCGCGAGGTGGTCCGGGACGGTGCCACCGGCGCGCTCGTCGCCCCCGGGGACCCGCTCGCCCTCGCCGAGGCGCTGGCCAAGGTGCTGGCGTGCAACCGTGCGGGCCTCGGCGCGGCCGCCCGGGCGCACGCGTTGGAGCACTTCGAGCTCGGGGCCGTGGTGGACGCCTGGCAGGGGCTGGTCGCCGAGGTGTGGGCGGGGGGTGGTGGCCCGGGGGTGCGCACCGGTCCGTGACGGACCTGTGGCGGCGGACCGGGCCCGGCGTCGAGTCGCGCGCCGGGCTGGGCCGATCGGGCGAATCCGGGCCAGCGCGCCCGGCCGAACTCGACGGTAACGAACCGCCGCCAGCACACTTCCCGGTGTGAACTCGAAGTCGCTGCTGCGGTCCACCGTCCTGTTCGCCATCGCCGCCGGGATCGCCGTGTCCCCCCTCCAGGCCGGCGCGGTGAGTCACCAACCCCCCTCCGAGGGCTCCCAGTTCGTCAAGCTCGACCGTCCGCAGCCGGTGCGCGAGAGCGTCCGCACGGAGGCGGCCGAGTTCTTCTGGTACGACTGCTTCCACTCCCAGCAGCTCGAACAGCCCCTGCAGGCCTGGGCCGAGAAGCACCGCGCGGACGTCGCCCTGCGGCGCGTCCCGGCGATCTGGCCCGGCAGCCCGGACGAGGGCGCCCAGCGCGGCCACGCGCGCCTGTACTACACGCTGGAGCGGCTGGGCCTGGTCGAGCGTCTGCAGAGCAGCGTCTTCCGCTCGGTGCAGACCGACCGGACCGACCTCACCACCGAGGCCACCGCCACCGACTGGGCGGAACACCACGGCGTGGACGCTCAGCTCTTCCGCCGGACGTACCGCTCCGACGAGGTGGCGCGGTCGGTCGACGAGGCCGCCGCCGAGTTCGTCCGCTACGGCGTCGACGAGCTGCCGACGGTGGTCGTCCAGGGCGAGTACCGGACTTCGCCGAGCAAGGCCGGCGGCGTCGAGGCGATGCCCGAGGTGCTGGACTACCTGGTCCAGCAGGAGCAGTTGCGCGGGCACTGAGCCCGCCGCGGGCCGGGCCGAACAGCCCTCCGGCGGCCCGGCCGGGCGGTTCAGTCCCGGCGCAGCAGATACGTCACGAAGCCGAGCGTCCCCCGGTAGCCGTGCAGCCACTCCCGCCGGTGCCGGTCCGCGGCCTCCCGGGCGGCCGCCGCGTCGGGGTCGTCCGGGTGCTCCAGCGCCCACTCGGCCAGCGCGCCCGTCCACGCGAACTCGTAGTCGTCCCACTCCTGCGGGCTGCTCACGTACCCGGACACCGGTGTCCAGCCGTCCGCCAGCACCCGGTCCGTGGTGGTCGCCAGGTCCGCGTAGTCGCCCCGGGCCGCGCCCAGCCCGTCCAGGGCCGCCCGGGACGGCTCCCGCTCCCAGAAGCCCTCGCCGACCAGCACCCGCCCGCCCGGGGCCAGGTGTTCGCGGGCCGCCGCCAGCGTCGGCAGCAGCCCGCCGAAGGCGTGGGTGGCACCGACGCACAGCACCAGGTCGAAGGGCTCGACCGAGCTGAACTGCCGTGCGTCCACGTGGTGCAGGCCGATCCGGCGCACCACGCCGAGCGCGGTCGCCGCCTCCCTGGCCCGGGTCAGCGCCGCCGCGTCCAGATCGACCCCCACCGCCCGCCAGCGCGGACGCGCCGCCAGCGCCCGGACCAGCCACGCCCCCTCGCCGCAGCCGAGGTCCAGCGCCCGGCCGTCCGCCGCCCCGGCGGTCGCGCGGTCCAGCAGCAGGGCCACCGACTCGTCCGTCAGCGGTGCCGCGATCGGGTGGTGGGCATGGGCGAGACGGGAGATCCTCTGGCGGTCCATCCGAGCAGTATGGAGCCAACCGGACCGCCGTGCCCGCGAATTCGGACCCCGGAACGCTCAGGCCCGTGAGTACGTCCGGCCCTTCCACGCCGCGCCCCGGCCCCGCCAGTGCTGCACCGCCGAGTCCACCGTCATCAGCAGGTACAGGCCCGCCGTGAAGGGCAGCAGCAGCACGGCCGGCGCCGGCTGCCGGTAGTACCGCACCATCGGCAGGTAGGTGCCCGCCATCAGCGCCCAGGCCGCCCCGCCGGCCACCGCCACCGCCGGCGCCCCCGCGACCAGCCCGGTCACCGCGGCCACCGGCGGCACCAGGTACACCAGCCCCAGCCCCAGCACCGTCCCGAGCAGCAGCAGCGGCGAATGCCGCAACTGGGCGTACGCGCTGCGCGACACCATCCGCCACAGCTGCTCCAGCCGCGGGTACGGCCGGACGCTGTCCACCGCCCCGGCCAGCCCCAGCCAGGTCCGCCCGCCCGAGGACTTCACCGCCCGCGCCAGCGACACGTCGTCGATCACCGCGCCCCGGATCGCGGCCACCCCGCCGGCCCGCTCCAGCGCCTCCCGCCGCACCAGCGAGCAGCCGCCCGCCGCGGCCGCCGTCCGCCCACCGGGCCGGTTGCTCCGGCGGAACGGGTACAGCTGCGCGAAGAAGTAGACGAAGGCCGGCACGATCAGCCGCTCCCAGCCGGTCTCCACCCGCAGCCGGGCCATCTGCGACACCAGGTCCAGCCCGTTGCTCTCCGCCGCAGCCACCAGCTCCGCCAGCGAGTCCGGCCCGTGCGCGATGTCCGCGTCCGTCAGCAGCAGGTACTCGACGTCCGGACCGGCCAGCTCCACCCCGTGCCGCAGCGCCCACAACTTGCCCGTCCACCCCGGGGGCAGCGGGGGAGGGGTCGTGACGGTCAGCTCCAGCCCGTCCATCGTCCGCAGCTCCGCCGCCACCGCGCCCGTGCCGTCCGAACTGTGGTCGTCCACCAGGATCACCCGCGCCCGCCCCGGGTACTTCTGCGCCAGCAGCGTCGGCAGGCTCACCGGCAGCACCTGCGCCTCGTCCCGGGCCGGCACCACCACCACCGCCTGCGGCCAGCGAACCGGCGGACGGCGCGGCGGAAGCCGCACATCGGTGCGCCAGAACAGCCCGTGGCAGCACGCCAACCAGAGCCAGACCAGCAGGGAGGACGCGGCGATCCAGAACAGGACGGTCACTCCCGCAGTTTGCCGCAGAACCGGCCGGATCGGGCGGATCGACTAAAGTCTTGCCCCGTGAAGATCGCACTGATGGACTCCGGAATCGGCCTGCTGGCCGCCGCCGCCGCCCTTCGGAAGCTGCGCCCGGACGTCGATCTGGTGCTCTCCTCCGACCCGGCCTCGATGCCCTGGGGGCCGCGCACCCCCGAGGAGGTCACCGACCTCGCCCGAGGCTGCTCGCTCGCCGCCGCGGCGCTCGAACCGGACGCGCTGGTCATCGCCTGCAACACCGCCTCCGTGCACGCGCTCGCCACCCTCCGGGCCGAACTCGAACCCGGGCTGCCCGTCGTCGGCACCGTCCCGGCGATCAAGCCCGCCGCCGCCTTCGGCGGCTCCGTCGCCATCTGGGCCACTCCGGCCACCACCGGCAGCGCCTACCAGCGCGGCCTGATCCGGGACTTCGGCGGCACCGCGGACGTGACCGAGGTCGCCTGCCCCGGCCTCGCCGACGCCATCGAGCACGGCGACGACGCCGGCATCACCGCCGCCATCGCCGACGCCGCCGCCCGCACCCCCGCCGGCACCGCCGCGATCGTCCTCGGCTGCACGCACTACGAACTGGTCGACGACCGCATCCGTGCCGCCGTCGCCCCCACCGCCTCCCCGGCGCTCACCCTGCACGGCTCCGCCGACGCCGTCGCCGCCCAGGCCCTGCGCCGCGTCGCGGACCCCACCCGTACCGGCGCCGGCACCATCACGGTGCTCCACGCCGGCGCCCCCGCGGCCCTTCCCCCGGCCGCACTCCTCTACCCCCAGGGGCGCACCCTCGCCGCCCTGATGGGCAGCGCGCTGCCGGCGTGACCGCCACCCTCACCGCCGACGGGCCAAGTTTCGCCCGCCGGCGGTCCGCCCTTGGGCCCGCGCGGAAGGCCACCGCAGCTGATCCCCGTCCGGGGCAGCCGAGGGCAGGTTCTCTGCCAGGACTTGAGGGGCCATTCTTTGCCCTCCAACGCCCGGGAGTCGGGCGAGGGGCCGCGTGCTGGTCGGCCGTCCCGGTCTTCCACGGGGGCGGCCCGGCCGGGGCGGCTGACGCAGGAGGTCGGCCTGCCCGACGTTCTGTGCCCGTGGGGCAAAACTTTGCCCCACGGGCGGGTGGTTGGCCGCCGAGGCAGGGCCAAATTTAGCCCCCCAAGAGACCCCGCGCCGATCCCCGAGGCGGGGCTCATTTTTGCCCCTACGTCCCCCGCGCGTCCCGGCCGGTCAGGCGACGGCTTGGCGGCGCCAGCGGCGGTAGGCGGGTTCGAGGCCGGAGAGGATGGTGTCGAAGCGGCGGGTGCTGGTGGTGGAGTCGACCTGGAGCCGGCTGATCTGGAGCGGATGGGAGGGGATGCGGGGGCCGAGCCGGTGGTCGGAGAGGAAGCCGAGGCGGTAGCCGAGCTCCTGGAGGACGGCTTCGGCCCGCGGGTCGTGCCCGCCGTCCGGATAGGCGAAGGCGGTCGGGGGTTCGCCGAGCCAGTGGGTGAGGGCTTCGTGGGCGCCGGTGATCTCGGCACGGACGGTGGCGTCGTCGCAGCGGCCGAGGCAGGGGTGCCCCTGGGTGTGGTTGCCGATGGCGACGCCGCCGTCGCGCAGGGCGAGCAGGTCGGCGGGGGTGAGCTGTTCCTGGCGGGGTGGGCGGCGGTCGGCGCTGACCCGTAGCTCGTGCAGGCTGCGCCGCCGGTCGGGGTCGGGCATGGCCTTGAGCCGGGGGAGCAGCTGGGAGGGGTGCCCGCAGTCGAGCGAGCGGGCACGGCCGCCGTGCCGGGCGAGGAAGTCGGCCTCGTGCCACCAGAAGGGGCGTTCGGTGCCGATGAGCTCGGAGATGACGAAGGCGGTGGCGGGGATGCCGCGGGCGTCGAGGGCGGGCAGGGCGTGGGTGAGGACGCTGCGGTCGGCGTCGTCGAAGGTGACCAGGACGCTGCGGGGCGGCAGCGGGCGCTGTTCGGTGACGGCTTGGAGGACGGCGGTGAGCGAGACCGGGGTGGCCAGTCTTCGGAGCCGGTCGAGCTGGGCGCCGAAGGACCGGTGGTCGGTGACGCCGTGGTAGGCGAGGACGGCGAGGCGTTGTGCGGCGCGGGCGCGGAACAGGGGCTGGACGGGGGCGAACCGCAGCCATTCGCCCCGCGCGTCTGCCCGGCCCCGGTCGGCGGTCGGGTGGCGGCGGGTGGCCGTCGGCAGCGGGCGCACGAACGGGACGGGCCTGGTGGGGGCCATGGAGATCGACGTGGTGGACTGGGACTGCGGCACGGTTCCCCCTCGGTCGCCGAGCGGCGTGGCGGTACCGCCGGAGGACGGAGCCCGGCCTCCGACTCCAGGAAGCGGCGGCTCCGCCTCCTGGGTATTCCGGTCCGCGGTGGGGGGCTCGCACCCTTCCCGCGAACGGCTCCTGGATCGCTCAATGCCATTGAGACCGCTGCACCGAGCGGATGGTTGTACCGGGGGGACGAGGATTTTTCGTGGACTGATGTGAACTGATGTGGACTGATTGTGGAGCCGGAATGCACGACCGGGGCCGGGCCGCGGGGGGCTCGGGCGAGGTCGGCGGGCCGGTCGCACCGGGTGGTCGAACGTTCACTCCCCGCGGGCTGCCGCCGGCGTTCGCCGGGGGTACCTTGGGCTCATGGCAGATGCGGACCGTGATCCCTTCCACCTGCACGGCGCGACCAGGATGGCCCGTGCGTGGAGTGGTGGCGCCCTGGTCACCCACCAGCTTCCGCTGGCGATGGTGGGTTTGGCCTGCCTCGCGCTGGGCATTGTGGTGGCGGTGATCGTTCCGGACAGTGACGGTCCGGCCTGGGCGATGGCGGTGGCGGGCTGTCTGGCCGCGGGAGTGCTGCTGCTCGGCCGGATCGCGTTCGGGCTGCTGCGGTACCGCCGCCGCGCCGCGCTCTGACCGCCCCGGCGACCGGCCGGCCTTCGGCGGACGGCTGTCCTTCGATTGCCCTCGGCATTCCAGGCGGCAGATCGAGCAGCAGATCGAGCAATATTGGTCAGATCGACCGAATTTCGGCCTGTCGGACAATCCTCTGCCCACTTCTTTGACCATTCCCGGGCCACGGCTCCGAGGCGCCCCTACTGTGAATGCGTTCTTGCGGCTCGACGGTGCCGTGGACCCGACGGTGCCGTGGAGGGGAAGAGATGGGCGGCAGCGCCACGTCCGATCCGGTCGGTGAGCCGGGCGGGAAGCCGGACGGCGCACCGCGCACCACCGCGTCCGCCGGATGAGGCGCGGCGGGGACCTCGCCCTCGCCGCCCTGGCGGGGATCGTCGCGCTCCCGCTGGCCCTGGTGATCGCCGCCCTGCTGCGCTGCACGGCGCGCGGCCCGGTGCTCCTGCGGCTGACCCGGGCCGGACGGCACGGCCGGGAGTTCCAGGTCCTCCGCTTCCGGACCAGCCGGGGAGGGCGGCTCGGCGCGCTGCTCCGCCGGACCGGCCTGGACGAGCTGCCCCGGCTGTGGAACGTCGCCCGCGGCGAGATGGGGGTGATCGGCCCCCGGCCCGTCCGCCCCGACCAGGTGGTCCGCTACTCCCGCCGCGAGCGCGGCCGGCTCGACGTCCGGCCCGGACTGACCGGCTGGGCCCAACTCCAGGCCCGCCACCCGCTCGCCCGGCCGGACTGGGCCGAACTCGACCTCTGGTACGTGGAGCACCGCTCGCTCCGGCTCGACCTGCGGATCCTCGGGCTGACCGTGCTGGCCCTGCTGCGCCCGGAGGGCGGCCTCGCGCGATGAGCCCGCGCGCCGTACGTCGGTGGCGTCGGCCCGGGGCCCCGCCGCACAGGCCCTAGGCTGCGGCGCATGGCCATTCCCCCCTTCCTCGCCGATCTCCGTGCCCTGGTGGGCACCCGTCCGCTCTGGCTGACCGCCGTCGTCGCCGTCGTCCTGGACGACCGCGGCCGGGTGCTGCTGGCCCGACGGGCCGACGACGGGAGGTGGGCGCCGGTCGGCGGCATCCTCGACCCCGGTGAGCAGCCCGCCGACGGCGTGGTGCGGGAGTGCCTGGAGGAGAGCGGAGTGGTGGCGGTGCCCGAACTGCTCGCCTCGGTCACCGTCTCGCCGCAGGTCACCTACCCGAACGGCGACGTGACGCAGTACCTGGTGCTGACCTTCCGGTGCCGGGCGGTCGGCGGCGAGGCGAGGGTGAACGACGACGAGTCGCTGGAGGTCGGCTGGTACCCGCTGGACGGGCTGCCGCCGATGATCGAGGTCGAGCACGAGCGGCTGCGCCACGCGCTGGAGTGCGAGGGGTCGACGGTCTTCGTGTGGGAGGGCAAGGAGCGCCCCTGACCGGCGCACGGCGGACGGTCCGCAACCTCGCCTCCCCTCCCCGGGCGGGCCGGGAGCCCGGACCCTTCGCCGATGGTAGCCGCCCGGTCACCCCGGGTGGGGGGAGTTCGCGAGGCCGCTCAGCCCTTGCGCTGCCGGTAGGCCTCCTCCGCGGCGTCCAGGACGGCGGCGAGGTCGCCGCCCGCGGTGGCGGTGGCGGTGGCCGCCACCGCGCCCTCGACGAACGGCGCGTTCGCGAAGCGGACCGGGAACGGGAGGCCGTGCTCGTCGGCGTCGGACAGCAGGGCGCGCACGGTGGTGACGGCGCTGCCCAGGTCGGCGAGCACCACGACCCCGTGGCCCTGGTCGACCCGGCGGGTGGCGGCGGCCACCAGGACCGCGCTGATGCCGGGGCCGCCCTGGTCCCCGCCGGTCGCGGCGATCGGGGCGGGGGAGTCGGATCCGGTCAGTGCGAGCGCGAGGGTGCGCACCGCGATGGCCAGTTCCTGGCTGTGCGACACCAGGACGATCCCGACCCGGCCGTGCACGGGGGGCCGGCCGGAGGCGGGCCGGGGCAGCGTGGCGGGCGCGGGTGGCGTGCGGGGCGCCGGGGGGTGGGCCGAGGGGGCGTCGGAGATGGGGATGACATCGGCGCGGGTGCCGTCCCGGCGGCTCATCGGCTGCTCCCTCTGGGCGATGGTGGGCGATGGTGGGTGGTGCTGGGCGGTGCTGGGCGAGGTGGTGCGGGCCGCGTCCGGTGCGCATCGGGTTCCGCGGGGCCGGGACGGGCCGTCGAGGGCCCGCGTACGGCCGGCGGGGGGTGGTCCCCCGCGCTGCCAAGCACTCTGGCAGCTCCGGTGGCCCCCGTCGGGCGGGACACGCGTTGAGCGGTCCTCCGGCGGCGTCCGGGCCCGGCTGGTGGAGTCCTCGTCAACCCGCTGACCGGGGCGGGCGGGTGTGGTTAGGCTGGCCGGGAAAGCCGTCGGGAGGAGACCGGGTAGTGGCAGTCAACAGCGGGATCGACGTGGAGGCGGGCGGCGCGAAGCCGCAGCTGGCGCCGAGCGGGAAGCCGAAGGTGGACTTCACCGGGGCGAAGTGGCTGTGCAGCAGCCAGGGCGTCGGGGATGTCCAGATCGCGTTCGTGGACGGGTACATCGGGATGCGGGACGGCCGCCAGGAGGACGGTCCGGTCCTGGTGTTCACGCCGGGGGAGTGGCGGGCCTTCGTGCTCGGTGCCCGGGACGGCGAGTTCGACCTCACCTGAGCCCGGGCGATCGTCGTACGACCGCGGAGCGGGCCCCGTCGGATCGGGGCCCGCTCCGCGGTCGATTCCGGCCCCGAACATCACAACTGATGATCTATTGAACGTGCCCCGTCAGAATTTCTGTTGACTGTTAGACAAACGCAGCTCAGAGTATGAGCACAGGCAGACGCCGTGCCCACCGCCCCCACGCGGCCAGACACGGCGCCTGCTGTGCGACCCGGCAGTGTTGCCAGGCCATCCTCCCAGTCATCCCCTGCGCACCGGGGGTGCGTCGGCCGGTCCCGGCCCCGTGAGGGGCCGGCAGTCGCCGGGAGGCTGGCGTCGACGCCGAGAGCGACTCGGCGGCGACACCGTTTGCTCGGGACCCGCACGCCCCCACGCGGCGGCGTCCCGAGCAAGATCCGCGGGAGCGACGGGCCGGGGCCCCGCGGATCTGGCTTGTGGTGATGGAACTGTTGGCTTGTGTGCTGTGCTGTGTGCGACGACGAAGCTGGGTGCTCGGCAGTTCGGCACGACAATGTGCACAGTGAGGGAAACGCGTGTAGGGCCGCGTTGCGACATGCCGTCCCCCCGGAGGGTGAAACCCAGAACGGCTGTCGTGCTGAACCGAACGTAGCCCGGACGGTTGCTCAGAGTCAACATTGGTCTCTGAGCGTCGATCTCCCGACGGTGCCCCACCCACCTCGCGAGCGTGGTGTGCCGGGCACGTACGATGTTCCCATGTCTTTTCTCCGCCGTCGCTCCGGACAGCCCGCCGGCCCGGACTTCGACGTGCTCGCGATGGACCCGGGTGACTGGCCCGGCGACTTCGGTGCGGCCATGATGACCGGCCCGGACGGCTCCTGCCAGGGGATTTTCCTGCGCTACGACCTGTTCGGCGGCAGAGGCCCGGCGATGTTCATCGGCAACCTCCCCGAGGGCTCGCCCGCCCGGGAGACCGGTGACAGCGTGCCCTTCGAGGTGCGGCAGCTGCTCGCGGCGCTGGAGAACGACGAGCCGGTCGACTTCGTCTCGGCCGAGGACTTCCCGGTGATGCTCGGGGACGACCTGCTGATCGTGAAGAAGGTCAAGGTCAGCGAGGAGCGGGTGTTCTGCGCCCAGTTCGGGCGCAGCGACGGCGTGCAGGTCACCATCGCGTCCTGGGACCGACCGATTTCGGACGACCTGTATCAGCTGCTGAAGCCGCTCCCGGCCGACATGTTCCAGCAGGGCTGACCGGCCTCGACCAGGGCTCGGACGTCGCTTGACGGTTTCGATCACGGGTTCGTACAGTCGCGAACATGTCGTGCCGTCTCCCGCTGCTGACCCGTCGCAGCTACCTGGACCTGCGGCGCACCGCCAGCGCGGTGTGTCCGGGCCACTGAGGGGGAATTCGTCCCCGAGGCGGCGGGCGGTCGGCCGTTCGTGGTCGGCGCCGAATCAGGGGGCGGGCCGTGAACCGACCTCCGGGGCCGCCCGTCCGGTACCGCGCGCCCGTCCGGCGTGCCGCCCGCATCTGCCGCGCCCACGCTGCCGCCCGGAGGCCCCAGCACCATGACGACCACCGCCGCTGACCGTTCGCCCGCGGACCGCCCGTCCGACACCGCGGCCGCCGCCGTGCCCGGCGCCGTCTCGGGAGCATCGGATTCCGGCCACCCCGCGCCCGCTCCCGCGCCCGACCGCTCGGCCGTCGCCGCCGCCCTCGCCGGACTGCCCCGGGTGGTCGACCTGCTCTCCGCCCGCGCCGAGGAGCACGACCGCGACGCCACCTTCCCGTACCAGGGCATCGAGGCGGTGCACGAGGCCGGACTGCTCACCCTGACCGTCTCCCAGCGGTACGGCGGACCGGGCGGCACGCTCGCCGACACCGTCCGGGTGCTGGCCCAACTCGGCCGCGGGGACGCCTCGGTGGCCGTGGTCACCGCCTGCACGCTGCTCCAGCACGCCGAGCAGGCCCGCCGGGCGGCCTGGCCGACGGCGGGCTACCGGCGGCTGCTCACCGAGTCCCGGCGCGGGCCCGCCCTGGTCAACACGCTGCGCGCGGAGCCCGGCGGCCGGCCCGGAGCGCTGCCGGACACGGTGGCCCGACGGGACGGCGAGGGCTGGTTGCTGACGGGCCGGAAGACGTACTGCACCGGCGCCGAGGCGCTGGCCTGGATGGCGGTGACCGCGCGGACCGACGAGCCGGAGCCGAGGGTCGGGACGTTCCTGGTCCGCGGCGAGAGCGAGGGCCTGGAGATCGACCCGACCTGGGACCAGGTCGGCCTGCGGGCCAGCGCCAGCCACGACGTGGTGCTGGAGCAGGTCCGGGTGCCGACCGAGCTCGCACTCGGCCTCACCGCTCCCAAGGGCGGCGCGGCGGACGCGGCCGAGGCCGCCGAACTCTCCCTCGCCTGGCACGATCTGGCACTCTCCGCGGTGGCGATCGGGGTGGCCCGCGCCGCCCAGTCCTGGCTGATCCGCTTCCTCAACCAGCGCACTCCGGCCAATCTGACCGAGCCGCTCGGCACCCTGCCCCGCTACCGCTGCGCCCTCGGCGAGATCGAGGCCCAGCTGATCGGCGCCGAGGAACTGGTCGAGGGGCTGGCCCCCCGGGTGGACCGGGGAGAGCCGGACGCGGTCGCCCGGACCGGACCGGCCCACCTGCTGGCCACCCGGGCCGCGACGACGGCGGTCCAGCAGGCGGTCTCGCTCACCGGCAACCCCGGCCTGAGCCGGCGTCACCCGCTGGAGCGCTACCTGCGGGACGTGCTGAGCAGCCGGGTGCACCTCGCCCCGGACGAGGCCGTCCTGGAGGCCGCCGGCCGGGCCGCCCTGGAGCGCGGCGGCCGGCCGTAGCGGATTCCGGGCCCCGGGGGCTCGGGGCCCGGAGCCTCAGCGGGTGCCGACCGCGGCCCGGACGGCCCGGCGGGCGAGCGCGGCGTCGTCGTAGAGCCGGCGGATCATGATCCGCTGCTCCTCGCCGGCGCCCGGCACGTCGTACAGCCGGATCTCCCGCATCAGCACCAGCACCAGGTTGACCAGGAACGCGTCCCGGGCCAGCGTGCCGCCGCTCTGGGCGAGTTGGCTGATCTGGCGGCGCGCCGCGGTGTCGCCGGACAGCACGCTCCACAGCACCGCCAGGTCGTAGCCGGGCAGGTACCAGCCGGCCTGCTCCCAGTCGACCAGCACCGGGCCGGACGGCGCCAGCAGCATGTTGCTGAGCAGGGCGTCGCCGTGGCAGAGCTGGAGCGGGGTGTGGCCGAGGCCGTGCAGCAGGCCGCGCAGGTCGCCGGCGTCCCGGTCGGTGAGCTGGCCCACCGAGTGGTAACGGGCGATCTCCATCGGGTAGTCCATGCGTGGCTGGAACACGTCGGTCGGCGGCCGCCACAGGTTGAGCGTCCGGACGGCGGTCAGCAGCGCCCGCACCTCGCCCGGGGTGGGCGCGTTGACCGGGTGGCGCTCCCGCGCCGCCGGGCGCCCGGGAACGCGCTCCATGACGAGCACGCAGCGGTCGTGGTCGGCGGCGACCAACCGGGGCAGCCGCACCGGCGGGCGGTGCCGGACGAACGCCCGGTAGACCGCGACCTCGTGGTGGAAGTCGGCCACCAACTGCTCGAAGTACCCACTCCGCACCGCCTGCGGCGCCAGGCACTTGGCGACCACCGGGGCCCGCCCGATGGTGCCCGCCACCAGGATGTGGCGGCTGCCCTCGCGCAGCACCTGACGCGGGGTGAACGCGGGACATATCCGCGCGACGCTCGCCAGCGCGGCCCGCACCGCCGGGGTCTGCAGCGCCGACGGGTCGATCCGCTCGGGGCCGCCGCCGATCTGGCCGGGCCGGTGCGGCGGGCGCAGCACCCGGCCGTCGGCCTGGCGGGCCAGCGGGAGCCGGCCGCCGACGGCAGGGGCCGCTTCGGGGCCGCGGAGCCCCAGCGCCGTACGGCCGGACGGGACCCGGGCGTCCGTGGACCGGCCGTCGGTGCCGTGCGGAGCCACCGGGCGGCTCGACGGGGGCACCTGCTTCGGCCCGGGGCGCCCGGCGGCTGCGGTGGGGGGGCGCAGCGCGGTGCGGGTCGCGGTCGGCGAGGGGGTCGTCGCTGAGGAGTACATGGGGTGAGGGAGGTCCCTTTCTGTCCGTCGGCAGGTGCGCCCCGCGGTGCGGGGAGGGCCGGTGCCGCGTGCTTCCTGGCGTGACGGCGGCCCTGACTCGGTGCGGTGGGTGGTGCGCGGGCGCCGGGCACGGACGCGGGGTCGTGAGACCCGGACGACGGCGGTGCTCCGGCCGTCCGCACCCTGGGGAGTACGGTCGGCCGGACTGCCGTGGCCGTGCCCGGCGCCCCCGCGCCACCCGGCCGCGCCACCCCCTCGGGTGAGGACCGGGAGCGTCCCGTGCCACGGTCGGGGGACTGCCCCGACGCCGGTGGGACGCCGCCCGACCCGGGGGCGAGGTGGCGCACCCCTACAACACACCCGCGGCGCACTGGCTTAGTAGTCTGGCGGGCCCTGGCGAACGGTGGCGAATGCTCGCCTGGCACTTGCCGGAGCCTCTAGCCTCGAATCAGCCGAGGAACCTGGGGGCTTCGTTGAGCAGGGAACCCAACACCCGACTCGCTGACTTGTTCGTCCTGACCGGTTGGTCGAAGGGCGAACTCGCGCGGCTGGTCAACCGTCGGGGTGCCGCGATGGGGCAGCAGCAGCTGTCCACCGACACGTCGAGGGTACGGCGCTGGATCGAGCAGGGGGAGATCCCCCGGGATCCGGTGCCGAGGGTGCTGGCGGCCGTGTTCACGGAGCGGCTCGGCCGTGTCGTCACCACTGAGGACCTCGGTCTGGAACGACACCGGCCCACCAGGTCCGGAGCGGCGCAGTCCGCAGCAGTGCCATGGTCGCCGGATCGAACGGCCGCGGTCCTCACCGAGTTCACGGGAATGGACCTCATGCTGAACCGACGTGGATTGGTGGGCGCGGGTGCCGCGCTCACGGCCGGAACGGTCATCGCCGATTCGTTGAAGGGCTGGCTCGGGGGGGACGCGGTCGCGTACGCGGCCTCCGTCCCCGGGCCGCGCCAGGTGATCACCCAGGGCGGGGCGCGCCCCGCGGTGGACGTGTACGACGCGGGCCCGGTCGGGCTCGACGAGGTGGAGTCGCTGGAGCGCTCGGTCCAGGTGTTCCGCGCCTGGGACGCGGCGCGCGGCGGCGGGCTCCAGCGCAAGGCGGTGGTCGGTCAACTGAACGAGGTGGGAGGTCTGCTGACGCACCGGCACGCTCCGGCGGTGGAGCAGCGGCTGTGGCTGGTCGCGGCCAACCTGGCGGTGTTGGCGGGCTGGATGTCGCACGACGTGGGCCTGGAGCCCACCGCCCAGCGGTACTTCATGATCGCGGCGGAGTCGGCCAAGGAGGCCGGCGACCGGCCGCGGGCCGGCGAGGCGATCTCCCGGGCCGCGCGGCAGATGGTCCACCTGGGCCGGGCCGACGACGCGATCGACCTGATGTCGGCGGCCAAGGCGGCCGGCGGCCAGGTGCTGCCGAGAACGCGCGCGATGCTGAACACCGTCGAGGCCTGGGCGCACGCCTCGATCGGGCACTCCCAGGACACCTGGCGGCTGCTCGGCGAGGCCGAGGACCTGTTCGCCGAGGGCGCGCCGGAGCCGCCGCCGTCCTGGATGCAGGTGTTCGACGAGGCCGAACTGCGCGGCATGCAGGCGCTGGTGCTGCGCACGCTGGCGGAGCACGACCCCTCGGCGGCGGCGCAGGCGCAGCGGCACGCGGAGCGGGTGATCACCCTGCGGGAGGGCACCGGGCAGCTGCGCTCGGCGCTGTTCGACCGGATCACCCTGGCCTCGGTGCACTGGCTGAGCGGCGAGCCGGACGCGGCGGAGTTCCAGGCCAAGATGGTGATGAACCTGATCGGCCAGAACTCCTCGCACCGGACCTGGGACCGGCTGCGCGAGATGTACCGGCTGACCGCGCGCTACCGGGGCCTGCCGGTGGTGGACGAGCTGCGGGCCGAGCTGGGGCGGGAGTTGCGGGCGGCGGACGCGAAGAAGCGGCCGAAGCGGTCCTGAGGCCCGGAGGCCTGAGCCTTGGGTGTCCTGAGTCTTGGGTGTCCTGAGCCTTGGGGTTCCGGAGACTTGGAGGTGGTGAGGGGCCCGGAGGTGGTGAGGCCCCGGCGGGCCCCGGTCAGTTCGGGGGTGCCGGCCGCAGCAGCATGCGCAGGGCGGTGACGGTGCCGTCCGTGCCGAGGACGGGCTCGCCCGCGCACTCGACGCTGGCGTGCGGGGCGCCGTCGCGGCGGATCCGCAGGGTGCCGGCGGAGGTGCGGCCGTGGACCAGGGCGTCGGTCATCATCCGGCGCAGCACGGGCCGGTCGGCCTCGGGGAGGCGGTCGGGCAGTCGGTCGAGGCTGAGCGGGCCGTTGCCCGGGTCGCAGCCGAGGAGCTGGTAGGTGTCCGCGTTCCAGTGGACGCGGTCGGTGAGGAGGTCCCATTCGGCTGAGCCGATGAGGTGGTCGAGGCTGCCGTCGGGTCCGTCGCCGAGGTCGGGGTTCTTGGACGGCTCCTGCGCCGTGCCGTCCACTCTGCCGTCCGTTCCGCTGTCGGCGTCGCCGCTCGGCTCACCGCGCGCGCCGTCGTCCGTCGCGCCCGCCGGGGCGCCGTCCACCGTGGCGGTGTCCGGCGGGCGGGCGGCGCCTATGGGCATCTTCATGGCGGGTCCATCGCTCGGGGGTGGCCCGCCGCGTGCGGGCCGTCGGTGGTGAGAAGACTGTGGCACAGCGCCCTCGCCCCTGCGGGCGATTTGGACATAACGCAGGCAAAATTCCCCTGGCATATGCCACTGTGGCAACAGCCGTCGTCGCCCTGTGTGCGGAAGGTGGCGCGAGGCGGTAACCTTCGGTGATTCCGGCGCCCGGGCGCCCACCGCAGTACCGACCAGAGACCCCGGCGACGGAAATCCCGTTGCCACTACGACCGCCGCAACGGATGCTGACCTCATGTTCGAGCCAGTGATAGCACCCAGTGCCAGCCTCCTCGGCCTCCTGCAGCGAGGCCGCGGTGACGGGCAGCTCCACGCGCTGGCCGCCGACCGTACCGAGGCCATCGCCGCGCTGGAGGAGTGCGTCACCAGGGATCCGCGAGCCGACTGGCAGGTCGAGAGCCGCTCCCTCTACTACGCCCGCCTCTACATGGAGCTGGAAGCGCCCCTCGACGGCATCGAGGACCACCTCCACTCCGCCGAGGACCTCGTCAGCGACGACGAGAACCGCACCGGCCTCGCCCTCTCCGTCCTGGGCCACCTCGCCGCGTACGGCCGGCGCGACGCGCTGCTGATGCTGCGCGAGTACACCGCCACCGGCGCCAACTGGGCCTGGGCCCTCGACGAGCTCGCCCTGCGCGACGACGACCGCGGCCTGCTGCTGCTCGGCACCGCCGTCCTGGACCGCTTCGCCCCGGGCCCCGAGGGCGACGCCGAGCTGCGCGAGTTCATCCGCAACGCCTACGAGCCCCGGCCCTGGCGGCTGTGGGCGGCCTACCACCCGAGAGTGGCGGCGGCCAGCGAGCAGTCACCCTTCGACCTCTGGCAGCGCCAGCTCAACCGCGGCGGCGTCACCCCGGGCTGGTCCACCGCCGACGTCCTGGCCTGGGCCGACCAGGGGAGCCTGGGCGCCCTCGGGGCCGGTGCCTTCCTCGGCGGAGCCGACGGCCGGCCCGAGCCCGCGCCCGACGCCGCCGATCCGGCCGCGCCCGACGCCGTGGACCGCCGGGCCGCCGCGGCCGCCCGCTGCCTGACCGCCGTCGTCCGGCCCGAGGACCGCCCCACCGTGCTGGAGGCCGCCCGCGGCGGCCTGCCCGGCGCGCGCCGGGCGGCACTGCGCTACCTGGTCGACCAGCGGGACCCGGCCGCCGTCGAGCTGATCGAGGCCGCCGCCGTCGACGTCGACGACCGGATCGTGCGCGCGGCCCTGGAACTGGTCGGTCGGATGCGCGGCCCCGAGATCCTGGCGCAGGCCCGCCGCTGGGCCGACCCGGCCACCGGGGGCGCGGACAGCGCGCTCGGCGAGGCCGCCGTCAAACTGCTCGCCGACGCCGGGGAGCCGGCCGACGCGCCGTTCGTCGTCGACGGCCTGCGCCGCTGGGTATCCGTCCGCGGGGTCAGCGGTACCGGGCTCGGCTCGCTGGTCGACGGTGCGGGGCGGCTGGTCGCCGCCGACGCCGTCCCCGTGCTGCGCCACATCTACGGGGAGGCCGCCTCCTCCGAACTGCGCGGCCGTGCCGCCCGGGCGCTCGCCGTGACCGATGTGCACTTCCCCGAGGGCCCCGCCGTCGAGTGCCTCTGGGACTGCGAGGAGTCCACCCGGGAGCTCGCCGCGCGCCATGTCGCCACCACGGGTGACGCGCGCGTGCTGGAGCGACTGCGCAGGCTCGCCGCCGATCCGGCCGAGGAGGCCGAGGTCCACGCCGCCGTCCGCGGCCGGCTGACCGCCGCCCGGGAGTTCGGGCGTTAGGTCCCCGCGGCCGGTGGCTGCCTCCCCGCTTCTGGTGAACGACGGGCCGGGACACCCCTCGGGTGTCCCGGCCCACTGCTGTTCCGGGCTCGTGCTGTTCCGGGGTCCTGGTAGAACGTGGTTCTACTTCACGACGCCCGCGTCCGGGGCCAGCACGCCGCCGGCCACCAGTCCGATGATCAGGACGCCGAGCAGCACCCGGTAGACCACGAACGGCAGAAAGCTGTGGTGCGAGATGTACTTCAGGAACCAGGCGATCGCCGCGTAGCCGACCGCGAAGGCGATCGCGGTGGCCAGGATGGTCGGCCCCCAGGCCGGTGCCGGGCCCTCGCCGATCTTGAACAGCTCCAGCGCCCCCGAGGCGAGCACCGCCGGGATGGCCAGCAGGAAGGAGTAGCGGGCCGCCGCCTCCCGGCTGTAGCCGAGCAGCAGGCCCGCGCTGATCGTGCCGCCGGAGCGGGACACCCCCGGGATCAGTGCGAGCGCCTGGGCGAGGCCGTAGATGCCCGCGTGCGGCAGGGTGAGGTCGGTGATCGGCCGGGCGTGCCGGACCGCGCGGGTGCGGTCGGCGAAGGCCAGCAGCAGGCCGAAGACGATCAGCGTGGTGCCGATGATCCGCAGATCGCGCAGGTGGGTCTCGATGGTGTCCTGGAACAGCTTGCCGAGGATGCCGATCGGCAGCGTGCCGATGATCACGAACCAGCCCATCCGGGCGTCCGGGTCCGAGCGCAGCGCCGGGCGGAACAGCGACAGCGTCCAGGTCCGCACGATCGAGACGATGTCCCGGCGGAAGTAGATCAGCACCGCGGTCTCGGTGCCGAGCTGGGTCACGGCGGTGAAGGCCGCGCCCGGGTCGTCCCACCCCAGCAGGGCGGAGAAGACCCGCAGGTGGGCACTGGAGGAGACGGGCAGGAACTCGGTGAGTCCCTGGATCAGGCCGAGAACGGCCCCGTGGAACCAGTCGATCACCAGACACCCACCGGGGGTATCCGTTGGTCGTCGTACATGTGCGGTCCTCGCAGGTCGGAACGGGCGTGCGGGCAGGCGGGCAGGCCGCGACCCGCACGGCCCTCGGGCCGCGCACGGGCGGGCGCGCGGCCGATGGTACGGGGTGAAGATGACTATTCTTTGTTCACCTTTTGACCCGGCTTTGCCCGACGGCACTTCCGTGCCCCGCCGACTCGTCCGCCCGCGCTTCCGCCGGCCCTTCCGCCGGCCCTTCCCCCCGTCCTTCCGCCCGCCCTTCCGTCGACCCCGCCGCCTGCCCTTCCGCCGCTCAGCCGGCGGGTCGGACGCGGACCCAGGTGCGGTCCTCCGTCAGGTAGCTCTCGACCGTCAGACCGGCGTCCGCCAGCGCCTGGTCGAACGCGGCGGTGGTGAGCGGCCGGGAGCGGAAGGTGTGCGTCCAACGGCCGTCCGGGAACTCGTACTCGGCGTGGACGGAATTCACGCCGTCCCCGACCGGCGTCGAGGAGACGATGCGCGACACGCCGTCGGTGCCGAGCCTGCCCTCGCGCGGCACGTTGAGGTGCCAGTCCTCGCCCTCCCGCTGCATCAGCACGCAGCCGTCCGCGGCGACGTGGCGGCGGCAGGTCTCCAGCAGGCCCTGGCGGACCGCCTCGTCGCCCGCGTGGATCAGGAAGGAGGCGAGCAGGACGACGTCGAAGCGCTCGCCGAGGTCCAGCCGCTCGATCGGGCTGCGCACGGTGCGGATGCCCGCGCGCACCCTGGCCAGCATCTCGGCGGACTCGTCCACCGCCGTCACGGTGAAGCCGCGGTCGGTCAGCGGGTGCGTCATCCGGCCGACGCCGCAGCCCAGTTCGAGGATGGCGGCGCCGGCGGGCACCGCGGCCTCGATCACGTCCGGGGCGTCGCCGACGGGGAGCCGGGCCCAGAGCTCGACGGCGCAGCCGTCCGGGGTGATCGCGCCCGGGCCCGTTCCCTCGTGCCCCTCGCGTCGTACGTTGCCGCTGTGCGTGTCGTTACCCATGGGCGCCATCGGAACACGGGCAGGGCGGGGAGGGAAGGTGCCGCAGCGGGTTTTCGGTCAGCCCGTCAGTCTCGTCGGCCCGTGGGTCCGTCAGGCCGTCGGCACGTCCTCCAGTTCGGCCAGGGTGGCGTGCAGCCAGGCGAGTTCGGCCTCGCTCGTGGCGCGGGCGATCAACAGCAGGCCGCGACGGAACGGGTCGGCGAACTCCTCGGCGCCGACCGGGCGGTCGCCGTCGTAGAAGAAGCTCGCCGGCTCGGAGAGGAAGGCCAGCCGGCGGCGGAGCACGGCGGCCTCAGCGACCGGCCCGCCGACTTCGGATACACCCTGGAGGAGCACGCCGACGCCGTCGCCGCGGCCCTGGCGCAGGCCGGGCTCGCCGGAGTCGAGGTGATCGGCCACAGCATGGGCGGCGCGATCGCCGTCGTCCTCGCCCACCGGCATCCGGCGTCGGTCTCCCGACTCGTCCTGGTCGACGCCAACCTGGACCCGGTCACCCCCGGCCGCGGCCCCGGCAGCGGCGGCATCGCGAGCTTCACCGAGGAGGAGTTCCTGGCCGGCGGCCGGGACGAGGTCGCCGGGTGGGTCGGCCCGTCCTGGTGGTCCACGATGCGCCTCGCCGGGCCCGAGGCGCTGTACCGCAGCGCCGTGCACCTGGCCCGGGCGACGGTGCCGACGATGCGCGAACTGCTGCTCGGCTTCGACCTCCCGCGCACCTTCCTGTACCCGGAGGCGGACGGCGAGCCACGCGGCGCCGACCAACTCCGGGAGGCAGGCGTCCGGTTGGCGGCCGTAAAGGACTGCGGGCACAACATCATGCTCGACAACCTCGACGGCTTCGTCTCGGCGGCCGGCCTCGAACCTCGACCGTAGGCTGGGGGAGTCGGAGAGGAGCCCGCACCATGCCCGTCGAAGTCCCGCCCGTTGAGGTCCCGCCCGCGCTGGCAGCGTCGCTGGAGCAGTTCCTCGGCCCGGACGGTCGCGCCTGGGCGGCCCGACTCCCCGCCCTGGCGGCCGAGTTGCTCGACCACTGGGAGCTGCGCCCGGACGGCCCGCCCGCGCACGGCGTCGTCGCACTGGTGCTGCCCGTACGCCGCGCCGACGGTACGCCCGCAGCGCTCAAGCTCCAGCCGGTGGACGAGGAGACCGAGGGCGAGCCGGCCGCCCTCCGGGCCTGGGGCGGGCGAGGGGCCGTTCGACTCCTCGGCCACGAACCGGCCTCGGGCTCGATGCTGCTGGAACGCCTCGACCCGGGGCGTTCACTGCTGGATGTCGCGGACGATCGGGAGGCGCTGCGCGTCCTTGCGTGCCTGCTCAGGGAATTGACTAGACGTCAGGTCGAAGTCCCGGACCTGCGCCGGTTGGCGGACCTCGCCGACGATCTGCTCGCGCGGGCCCCGGCAGCGGCCGCGGCCCTCGCCGACCCGGCCGAGCAGCGCTTGCTCGCCGACTGCGCCGCGGCCCTGCGGGAGGTCCGCACCGAGCCCGGCGACCGGCTGCTGCACTGGGACCTGCACTACGGCAACGTCCTCGCCCCGCCCGAGGGCGGCGGCCGCGCCCCCTGGCTCGCCATCGACCCCAAGCCGCTCGTCGGGCACCCCGGCTTCGAACTCCTCCCGGCGCTGCGCAACCGCTGGGCCGACGTCCTGGCCACCGGCGACGTCGCCCGGGCGCTGTGGTGGCGGTTCGACGTCCTGGTGGAGGCACTGGAACTGGACCGCGGGGCGGCGCTCGCCTGGACGCTCGCCCGGGTGCTGCAGAACGCCGTGTGGGCGGCGGAGGACGGGGAGTCGGCGCTCGACCCGGGGCAGCGGGCGGTGGCGGAACTGCTGTCGGGGCGCTGAGCGGAGCGCGCGCGGCGAGCGGAGAACCGCGAGCGGCGAACAGCGGCCGGAGACCACGAAGGCAAGGAGCTCGTCGACTCTCCTTGCCACTCTCAAGGTATAGCGCGCCGGGGGGCTTGCCGCAAGGCCCCTGCCGTGCCGCAGAATGACCGGCCGAAGCCGGGATCTGCGGGTATACCTGGGGGTTTGTGATGATTGACGTGATCGTGGTCGGAGCCGGGCCGACCGGATTGATGCTGGCCGGCGAGTTGCGGTTGCACGGCGTGCGGGTGCTCGTGCTGGAGAAGGAGACGGAGCAGCCCCTGCCGGCCCGGGCTCGCGGCCTGCACGCGCGCAGCCTTGAGGTGATGGACCAGCGCGGGCTGCTGGAGCGCTTCCTGTCGCTCGGACGGAAGTTCACGGTCGGCGGCTTCTTCGCCGGCATCGGCAAGGAGTGGCCGGAGCGGTTGGACACCACCCAGGCGTACGTCCTGGCCATCCCGCAGGCGGTCACCGAACGGCTGCTGACCGAGCACGCCACCGAACTCGGCGCCGAGCTCCGGCGCGGCTGCGAACTGGTCGGGCTGAGCCAGGACGAGGACGGGGTGAGCGCCGAACTGGCCGACGGCACGCGGCTGCGCTCGCGCTACCTCGTCGGCTGCGACGGAGGCCGCAGCACGGTGCGCAAGCTGCTCGGCGTCGGGTTCCCCGGCGAGCCCTCCAGGGTGGAGACGCTGCTGGGCGACATGGAGCTGGCCGAGGAGCCGGAGACGATCGCCGCCGTCGTCGCGGAGGTCCGCAGGACCCAGCTGCGGTTCGGCGCCGTTCGCGAGGCGGAGGGGGGATACCGCGTCATCGTGCCCGCCGAGGGGGTGGCCGAGGACCGTACGGCCGCTCCGACCTTCGAGGAGTTCAAGCAGCAGCTGCGGGCCGTCGCGGGCACCGACTTCGGGGCGCACTCGCCGCGCTGGCTGTCGCGCTTCGGCGACGCCACCCGGTTGGCCGAGCGCTACCGGGTCGGCCGGGTACTGCTGGCGGGCGACTCGGCGCACATCCACCCGCCGACCGGCGGGCAGGGGCTCAACCTCGGTGTCCAGGACGCGTTCAACCTGGGCTGGAAGCTGGCCGCCGAGGTCGACGGCTGGGCGCCGGAGGGGCTGCTGGACAGCTACCACGCCGAACGGCACCCGGTGGCCGCCGAGGTGCTGGACAACACCCGCGCGCAGATCCACCTGATGTCCCTGGAGCCCGGCGCCCAGGCGGTGCGCCGGCTGCTGGCGGAACTGACGGACTTCGAGGAGGTGAACCGGTACCTGATCGAGAAGATCACCGCGATCGGGGTCCGCTACGACTTCGGCGAAGGGCATGAACTGCTCGGCCGCCGGCTGCGCGACGTGCAGCTGAAGCGCGGCCGTCTCTACGGGCTGATGCACGGCGGCCGCGGGCTGCTGCTCGACCAGGCCGGCGGGCTCTCGGTGGCGGGCTGGGCGGACCGGGTCGACCATGTCGTCGACGTCAGCGACGAGTTGGACGTGCCCGCGGTGCTGCTGCGTCCGGACGGCCACGTGGCGTGGGTCGGCGAGGACCAGCAGGGCCTGCGCGGCCACCTGTCCAGGTGGTTCGGCGCCCCCGCCGCCTGAGCGCACCGCGGCGGCCTCGGGGGCGTGCGAACAGCCATCGCGCCGGGAGCGCCGGGGGGGGCGTGCGGGCTGACGCTCAGCGCTCCCGCAGCAGTACGAAGCGCACCGGCGTGCCCGGGCGTGCCTGGGCGGCCGCCGCGAGGTCGGCGGCGGGGACGACGCCGATCACCGGGTAGCCGCCGGTGGTCGGGTGGTCGGCCAGGAAGACCACCGGCCGCCCGTCCGGCGGGATCTGCACCGCGCCCGACACCATGCCCTCACTGGGCAGTTCACCCACCCGGGCGCGGGTGACCGGCGGGCCCTCGGTGCGCAGCCCGATCCGGTTGCCGGCCGGGGAGACCAGGTACCCGTCGCGGGCCAGCCGGGTCAGCGCCGAAGGCTCGAACCAGTCCGCGTGCGGGCCGAGCCGCAGCCGCAGCACCAGTTCGGCCGGGGGAGCGGGCAGCGGCACCAGGTCGGGCCGGGGGCGGTCGGGCGGAGGCGGGCCGACCGGCAGCCGGTCGCCGGCGGCGAGCGGGGCCGGTCCGAGGCCGGAGAGCAGGTCCGTCGAGCGGCTGCCCAGGACCGGCGGGACGGCGATCGCGCCCGCGACCGCCAGGTAGCCGCGCACCCCGGCGGTCGCCGCCCCCACCTCCAGCACCGCCCCGGCCGGCACCGCGACCGGCGCACCCCACGCGGCCGGCCGCCCGTCCACCCGGACGGGCGAGGGCGCTCCGGTGACGGCCACGACCACCGGCCCGAGGGCGCGCAGGGCGACCCCGCCGAGCGTGGTCTCCAGCCCGGCGGCGCCCGGCTCGTTGCCGACCAGCCGGTTCGCGGCCCGCAGCGCGGGCTCGTCCAGCGCCCCGGCCCTGGGCACCCCGAGGTGGGCGACGCCGCGCCGTCCGAGGTCCTGGACGGTGGTCAACGGCCCGGGCCGCACCACCAGCAATCCGCTCAACGCCCCCACCCCGTCCGCCCCCGTCCCGTCCCTCGCCACCCCGTCCCCCGCCGTCCGGGGACCGCGCGCCGCCCGTCGTGGGCCCGCACCCCCGCTACGCCCGTTCCGCCGTGAACCGCACCCGCACCCCGGGCGCCAGCAGCGCCGCCGGCTCGCGCCCGGTGTCCCAGAGCACGAGCCCGGTGCGCCCGATCAGCTGCCAGCCGCCGGGGGAGGAGCCCGGGTAGACGCCGGTGTACGGGCCGGCCAGGGCGACCGAGCCGACCGGGACGCTGCTGCGCGGGGTGTCCCGGCGCGGGACCGCGTAGCGGGGCGGCAGCCCGGTCAGGTAGCCGAAGCCGGGCGCGAACCCGCAGAAGGCGACCACGTACTCGGGCCCGGTGTGGATCCGTACGGCGGCCTCCTCGGAGACCCCCCACAGGGCGGCGACCTCGGCGAGGTCGGTACCGTCGTACACCGTCGGCACCTCCAGCAGCGGCCCGGTCGCCGCCGCGGCCGCCGACGGACGGGCCGTGCGCAGCAGGGCCGCCAGGGCGTCGACGTCCGCGACGCCGTCCAGCAGCACCGTGCGCGCGGCCGGCACGATCTCCTCGACCGCGCCGAGCGCCCCGCTCTCCTGCCGCTCCCGCAGCCATCCGTACAGCGCGGCGACCTGCGCCGTGTCGTCGAGTTCGACCAGCAGTGCCCGCTCGCCGACCCGCCGGACGGCGGGGGGCGTCACGTGAACGCCTCCACCCGGACCCCGGCGGAGGCGAGGGCGCCGCGGATCCGCCAGGCGAGCTGGGCGGCGCCGGGGGTGTCGCCGTGGACGCACAGGGAGCGGGCCTCGACGGCGATCCGTTCGCCGCCGACGGCCTCCACCGAGGCGTCCCGGGCGATGCCGACGGCGCGGGTGATCACCGATTCGGGGTCGTGCACCACGGCGTCCGGGTCGCGGCGCGGGACGAGGGTGCCGGCCCAGGTGTACGCGCGGTCGGCGAAGGCCTCGGCGACGACCGCGAGGCCGACGCCCTCGGCGACGGCGAGCAGCCGGGAGCCGGGCAGTCCGAGCACCGGCAGCGGTCCGTCGCAGACCGCTCCGGCCCGCAGCACGCCGGCCACCACGGCCTCGGCCTGTTCGGAGTCGGTGACCACCCGGTTGTAGAGGGCGCCGTGCGGTTTGACGTAGGAGACCCGGGAGCCGGCCGCGCGGGCGAAGACCTGGAGGGCGCCGATCTGGTAGGCGATCTCGTCGGCGAGCTCCTCCGGGGGGACGTCCATGGCCCGGCGGCCGAAGCCGGCCAGGTCGCGGTAGGAGACCTGGGCGCCGATCCGGACGCCGCGTTCGGCGGCCAGCGCGCAGACCCGGCGCATCGTCGACGGATCTCCCGCGTGGAAGCCGCAGGCGACGTTGGCGCTGGTCACCACGGACAGCAGGGCCTCGTCGTCGGTCAGCGTCCAGCGTCCGAACCCCTCACCGAGGTCCGCATTGAGATCGATCACCGCATCGGCCACGCCCGTCCGCCTTCCAGCAGCTGTTGAGCCAGATGGTAGGGCCTGCGGATGAAGGCCGTTGCCCGTGACCCGGGCCCAGGGGGCCCACCGGCGCGCGACGCCTGGTCACACGCCCTGGGGCGGCGCTGGGCGGCTCCGGCTCAGCTCGCGGCCACCGGTCCCTGGAAGGAACGTTCCAGCGGGCGCAGCGCCCGCAGCACGATCAGCAGCGGGACGACGCCGACGATTCCGAACGACATGTCGATGAATCGCCAGCCCAGGGGGATCCCCCGCAGCGGTCCGCAGACCAGGGCCAGGGGGATGACGGCGCCGCAGGCGAGCACGGCCCAGCGGATCACCCAGATGTTGCGGACCGGGTCCTTGATCGGGCCCCAGAAGGCGGCGGCGATCACCAGGTGGGCGAAGGCGAGCCAGTCGGTGCCGTAGGCCAGGAAGGGGTAGCGGTCGTTGGTCTCCGCGACGCCGGCGCGGACGCGTTCGATCCAGTCCAGCGCGGCCGGGAAGCGGTCGGCCAGCGGCGCGGCCGGCCCGGTCGCGAGGTCGGCCAGCCAGCGGGTCTCGGTCTCCAGGGGGAAGGCCGTCAGGCCGCTGAGCACCAGGCAGACCACGAAGATCCAGAGCCAGCGCCGGACCCTGCGCAGTGCCGCCGCGGGACCGGTGCCCGGATTGGTGTCCATGGTGCGAACCTCCATGCCGAAGAGCAGGCGGGGCCTTGTCCCGTCTGTACGGAACCGACTCTAGACCCTGCTTTTGAACGTGTTCAACTAGCGCCTGACGTGCGGGCACGCCCCGGACGCCGGGCCGCCGCGCCACCCACGGACGCCGGGCCGCCGCGCCACCCACGGGCGCCGTGCGGGCGCGCGCCCCCGGACACGCCGATGCCCGGGTGCCGGAGCACCCGGGCATCGGAACCGCCGGGACTGCGCGGTGTACGTCGGGACTACTGCGTCGGGACTACGCGGTGTACGTGAAGGTCACCGGGGCACTGGTGCCGCCCGCCGTGGTCACCGTGACGTCCACCGGGCCGGGGCCCGCCGCCGCCGGGGAGGTGGCCGAGCAGAAGGACGGGCCGCAGGAGACGTGCGCGGCCGGCACCCCGCCGAACGCGACCGTCCCGTACGTCAGGTTGGTGCCCTGGAGGTACACCTGGGTGCCGCCGGCGGCCGGGCCGCTGGAGGAGTAGGTCAGGTTGCCGACCGTCGGCGCGGGCGGCGGCGGGGGCGGGGCGCCCGTGTAGTCGAAGGCGGCCGGCGCCGCGACCGTGCCGCCGGGGGTCACCACGGAGACGGGGGCGCTGCCCGAGCCGCCGGGAGTGGTCACCGTGCAGGCGGTGTCGGTGCAGGTGCCGGCCGCCGGGACGCCGCCGACCAGCACCATGCCGTGCGCCAGGTTGCTGCCGCTGACGGTCACCGCGGTGCCGCCCGCGCCCGGGCCGGTGGTGGTGTCGAGGCCGTTGACCGTGGGCGGCGCCTGGACGACCGGCGCCGGGGTGGTCCCGTCGACCGACAGGGCCGTCACGTGGCCGGTCGGGTCGGTGTCGTTCGGATTGGACACGGTCACGACGATCTGGCCGGTCAGCTGCTGGGTGTAGTCGCGGCCCACGTTCAGCTTCATGAACTCGTAGCGCCCGGGCCTGCGGGTGCCGATGAGGACGGCGTCCAGGTGGCGCCCGTCGGGCGAGAGGGACTCCGTGAAGGTGTAGTCGTACGGGGTGGAGAAGAACATGCCGAGCTCGGTGGTGAGCCCGGGCGGCAGGTCGACGGTGATGTGGGTCGGCCCGGTGAGGTCCTGGGTGCCGGCGGAGGTCCAGCCGGCCGAGAGCTTGCCCGGTCCGGGAGGGGTGGTGCCGGGCAGGAAGCCGTTGAGGGCCGCGGTCACGTGCTGCCCCTGAACGGCGGGGGCGTCGGCGGGGGCGGCTGACGAGGCGGCGGCACCGGTGGCGAGGGTGGTCACGGCCAGCGCGGCGGCGAAGCCTGCTTTGACCAGTCGAGTGATCATAGGCCGATCATCACGGTAGCGACGCGCCGCCTTCACGGGTTTGCCGAATATCGGTTCGGAATTGGCGGAATCCCGTCGAAATCCCGTTCTGAATTCACCCCCGACACGCCCTCCGGCCTGCCGCGCAGCCCGCCCACAAGGCCCGTTTCGGTCGATGTCGGTGCGAACCTCTAATCTTGTCCACCGTGACCGCCATCGCTGACCCGCCCACCCTGCCCGGCCCCCGGCCGCCCGCCGGGTCCGTCGCGGCGAGGCCCGCGCCCGGCCCCGCCGCCGACGAGGGCCTGGCCCGCCGGCTCAAGGCGCTGGCCTGCACCGCCCCCCTGCACGACCTGGACAACCGCAAGGTCAACCTGGCGGGCGAGTACGGCGGCTACGCGATGGCCGAGGTCGGCCTCGCCGCGATCGACCTGGTCACCCTGCACATGGACTTCGACACCGGCGCCGACCGCGACATAGTGCTCGCCCGCCTGCTGCCCCGGGTCGCCGCCCAGGCCGCCGGCCGCCCCGCCGCCGAGCACGAGCGGGTCGCCCGCTGGGTGCTGGAGTCGCTGATCAACGTCGGCAGCGTCGACCGGGGCTTCCGCGCCGTCTACGGCACCTTCGGCGCGGACGGCGCGTACGTCCGGCGCGACTACGACTTCAAGCTGATCGAGGAGGTCCCCGGCCCCGACGGCGGCGTCTACCTGCGCACCACCGACGAGGCGGTCAACGTCCTGGTCGGCGCGCTCGACACCGACGTCACCTCGGCCCAGATCGCCGCCGAGGTCAAGCTGGAGGTGCTGATCCGCCGCGGCCGCCTGGCCGACGCCCAGCTCGCCGCCGAGCAGGCCCGCTACCGCACCGTGCAGTACGCCGAGACGCTGCGCCGCGCCCTCGACGCGACCCGGCGCAACGTTCGCGCCGTCGACTGGATGCGCGCCATCCCCGACCTCATCGACGAGGCGCTGGACCACATCGCCGACCGCTACCGGCACGAGAACGCGATTCTCACCAATATCCGCAAGGCCCGCGACGAGGCCGAGCCCCACACCCCCGAAGGGGCCGAGCACAAGCGCCGCGCCGCCGAGCTGCTCGACATCGTCAAGGACTGCATCCGCCGGCACACGAAGCTGCAGACCCGCCTGCTGGAGGCCGGCCCGCTGTTCCGCGCCGAGCAGGACCGGCAGGCCTTCGCCACCCCCGGCGCCCGCAGCGGCATCGACCTCTACGGCCAACTGCTCGCCCCCGTGCTGCGGCTGCCGGTCGAGCAGGCCGTCGGCCCCACCGGTGCCTTCTTCGCCCGCGGCGCCGGCCTGCGCACCCCGGTCTCCGTCCGGGTCGCCGACCTGGTCGACCTGCTGCTCACCCCGCCGGTCGAGCGCGAGCACCTCGGCGCCGAACTGCCCGACCCTGACCTGGTCGCCACCCCGGACGACAGCCGCTTCTCCGAAGCCCAGCTGGAGGCCGCGCTGCTCCTGCTCGACCTGCCCGCCGACGCCCCCCGCCGGCTCTCCGGCCTGCTCGCCGAGGCCCGCGAGCAGGACCCGGAGCTGCCGTACCTCGTCGCCCTGCTGGCCGTCCACGCGGCCAGCCCGCCGGTCGGCACCGCCTACCGACAGGGCGAGGAGCGGCTGCTGTTCGCCGTGGACGACGGCACCCCGCTGCGCGACCCGCAGTTCGGCGGCGCCGACCTGATCGTCGGCAGCGCCCTGCTCGACGCGGCCGGCATGGCCGCCGACCGCAAGGACGCCGGCTGACGAAGCCGCCGCCCCGCCGCACCACCAGATCGCCCGTACCAGCAACAGCCCCGAGGAGCACCGCCCGTGACGACCCACCACGACGCGTCCTGGGCGGCCGAGACCGAACCCGCGGCCCCCGCCCCGATCACCCCCGGCGACGTCGCCGACGCAGCCCGGCTGGTCTCCTTCGGCCTCCAGGCCAAGCTGCTCCCAGCCCGCGACGCCGAGTACGCCGAACTCGTCCGCCGCCACCGCGAGGACCCGCCGTTCGCCCGGCTCGCCGACGCCGTCGCCACCGGCATGGGCCTGGTCGTCCTGGAGGTCTCGCCGCGCGCCGGCATGGCCGTCGCCGCCGCCGAGGACTCGCTGTTCGCCGTCCGGATGGGCGACTACTCGCGCCGCGCCGCCACCGAGTCCACCGACCGCTTCCTGCACGGCCTGGCCCACCTCGCCGTCGCCGCGATGGCGTTCCCCCGGCCCGAGGACCTCGCCGACGACGGCTACCTCGGCCGGATCACCGTCAACGGCGTCGACGCCTTCGTCCGCCAGGCCTGCCGCCGCCTGGAGGAACAGGCCGCGACCGAGGGCGACAACACCGACCCGCAGTCCGACGCCCCCGGCCTGGAGGCCGCCTGGCGGGTCTGGGCCCGGCGCACCGCCACCGGCGCCACCAAGGACGCCCGCCGGCTCTCCGGCTCCACCATCGGCATCGTCGCCAAGGCCGTGCTGTTCCTGGTCGACTCCGGCTTCCTGCAGAAGGTCTCCGACGACTCCGGCGGCACCTACCGCACCACCGCCCGCTACCAGCTCCAGGTCCGCGACCTGGCCGGCAGTTCGGCCATGGCCGAACTGCTCGACCTCGGCATCGTCCCGGTCTCCGACGGCACCGCCAGCCTGCTGCCGCCGGACACCGGCGACGAACTGGTGGCCGACGCAGGCCTGCCGTTCCACTCGCTCTGACCCCGCTACCCGACTCGCACCCCTACCCGACTCGCCCACGGAGAACCGCCGCACATGTACGAGCTCAACCGGGTCCGCCTCTACTCGATCGGACCGGCCGGCGCCCGCTACGCCGACACGGTGCTCGACCTGCGCGGCGTCGGCGAGCCCGTCGCCGACCCGGCCCCGCAGCAGATCGGCCTGTTCGGCGAGGACGTCGAGGGCCCGGTCCGCCGCCCCGCCCCGGCCGGCGTGCTCTTCCTGGAGAACGGCGGCGGCAAGTCCGTCCTGCTCAAGCTGATCTTCTCGGTGATGCTCCCCGGCCACCGCAACACCCTCGGCGGCGCCAGCTCCGGCGTGCTGCGCAAGTTCCTGCTCGCCGACGACTGCGGCCACGTCGCGCTGGAGTGGCAGCACACCGTCACCGGCGAGCTGATCGTGGTCGGCAAGGTCAGCGAGTGGCGCGGCCGCCAGGTCTCCTCCGACCCGCGCAAGTTCGCCGAGACCTGGTACTCCTTCCGCCCCGGCCCCGGCCTCACCCTGGACTCGCTGCCGGTCGCCGAACGGATCAGCCTGGCCGGCGACCAGAAGGCCCGCGGCCGCCGCCGCACCATGAAGGGCTTCCGCGACGCCCTCACCGAGGCCGGCAAGGCCCACCCGCACCTCGACCTGGTCTTCGAGGACGGCCACGACCGCTGGACCGAGCACCTCGGCGAACTCGGCCTCGACCCCGAACTCTTCCGCTACCAGCGCGAGATGAACGCCGACGAGGGCGAGGCCGCCGGCCTCTTCGCGGTCAAGCACGACAGCGACTTCACCGACCTGCTGCTGCGCGCCGTCACCGACACCCGGGACACCGACGGCCTCGCCGACCTCGTCCACGGCTTCGCCGCCAAGCTCGGCCGCCGCGCCGAACTCACCGCCGAACGCGACTTCACCGCCGGCTCCCTCGACCTGCTGGAACGCATCGTCGAGGCGACCGCCGCCCGCGAGAGCGTCCGCGAGGCCCACCGCACCGCCGAACGCCGCACCCGCCGCCTCGCCCACGCCCTCACCTCCCGCGCCGCCGCCGAACGCGACCGCGCCCAGGACCTCGCCATCGAGGTCGCCGCCGCCGCGGGCGCCGTCACCGCCGCCGAGGCCGACCGCACCCGGCACACCCTCATCACCGCCGAACTCACCCACCGGCACGCCACCCTGGGCCTCGCCGCGGCCACCGCCGAGGCCGCCGCGCTGCGCCGCGAACTCATCGACGCCCGCACCCTGCACTCCGCCTGGCAGGCCGCCGAGACCGTCCTGCGCCAGCGCGCCGCCGCCGACCGGGTCACCCGGGTCGCCGCCGCCATCCGCGAGGCCGAACTCGACGCCGCCCCCGCGCTCGCCGCCCGGGCCCGCGCCGCCACCGCCCTGGCCCGCGCCCTGGAGGCCGCCGCCGCGGCCGCCGAAGCCCGCGCCGACACCGAGGAGCAGCGCGCCGGCGAGCTCCAGGACGACGGCGCCAAGGCCCAGTCCGACGCCACCGAGGCCGCCACCGCCGCCCAGAAGGCCCGCAGCGAGGTCGACCACCTGCGCCAGCGCCTCGCCGAGGTCGAGCAGGAGACCGCCGCCGCCGTCGAGGCCGGCTTCATCGACGCCGACGGCGACGTCGACCCGGCCCGCGCCGCCCTGTACGCCGCCGACGTCGAGAAGGCCGCCGGCGCCGCCCTCGCCCAGGCCCGTACGACCGCCGAGGCCTGCGCCGCCCGGCTGCGCGAGGCCGCCGCCGCCACCGGCCGCGCCGAACTCGCCGCCGAACGCGCCGGCGACGCCCGCACGGCCGCCGCCCGGGCGCTCGCCGCCGAGCAGCGCACCGCCGCCCTGCTCGCCACCGAGCAGCGCCTCGCCGACCTGCTCTCCCTGACCCCCGCACCCACCGACTGGAGCGACGACGGGTCAGGGGCCGAGGAGGACGCCGGCTTCCTCACCCCCGCCGTCCTCGACCGCAACGCCGAGTACCTGCGCGAACTCCTCGACGAGTCCATCGCCACCGCCGAACGCACCCTGTTCGACCTGCGCACCGCCGCCGCCGACGACTCCCGCATCCTCGCCGCCCTCGGCGACGGCGGACTGCTGCCGCCCGGCCCGGACGTCCTGGCCACCGTCGAGTACCTCGCCGAGCACGGCATCCCCGCCCTGCCGGGCTGGCGCTACCTCGCCCAGTCCGTCGACCCGGCCGACCACGAGGCGATCCTCGCCGCCCGCCCCGAACTCGTCGACGGCGTCGTCGTCACCGACCCCGCCTCGCTGGAGCGGGCCCGCGAGGCCTTGCAGGCCGCCGCCCTGCTGCCCCGCTCCACCGTCGCCGTCGGCGCCGCCGCCTCCCTGATCGCCCCGATCACCGACCAGCCCGCGTTCTTCCTGGTGCCGCCGAACCCGGCCATGCACGACGAGTCCGCCGCCGACGACGAGCGCCGCGAACTGCGCGCCCGGGCGGGCGCCCGCGAGGAGCACATCCGCGAACTCGCCGCCCGCCTCGGTGCCGACCGGGCCCTCGCCGCCCGCCTCGCCTCCTGGCACGCCAGCTGCCCGCCCGGCACCCTCGCCGAACTCGCCGCCGCCGCCGAGGCCGCCCGCGAGCACGCCGAGCAGGCCGCCGCCGCCCTGGCCACCCTGCGCGCCGACCACGACGAGGCCGAGACCGACCACGCCGCCGCGGCCGCCGCCCACGAGGAGCACCGCGAGGCCGCCCAGCGCGCCCGCCGCCGCGCCGACGCCCTCTCCGGCCTCGCCTTCCGGCTGCGCGAGCGCGCCAACTGGGCCCGCCGCCAGCGCGAACTCGCCGAGGACGCCGCCGAGTGCGACCGCCGCCAGGCCGTCTGCGCCGAACGCGCCCGCACCTGCGACGAGGACCGCCGCGCCGCCCAGCGCGCCGCCGACGACGCCCGCCGCACCGCCCGCACCGTGCGCGCCGAACGCGCCGAGATCCCCGCCGCCGAGCAGGCCGACGAGCCCTCCGAGACGGCCCCCGCCGCACTGCCCGCCCTGCGCGAGGCCTACCGCGCCGCCTCCCAGCTGTACGAGAAGGTCGGCGTCGGCGCCGACCTGCGCGCCGAGCAGGCCCGCGCCGAGGGCGACGAGGCCGCCGCCGCGACCGAACTCGACCGCCTCACCAACAAGGTCCGCACCCGCGCCGAGGAACTCCTCGGCAGCCCCGACGGCGCCGACGGCCCGGCCCGCCAGGCCGCGGCCGCTCGTGCCGAGGACCTGGTCGCCACCATCGAGGCCCGCTCCGCCGCCGCCAGCGAGCAGCTCGGACGCCTGCGCGGCGAGGCCGAGCGCTCCGCCCCCGCCGACGGCGAGGCGCACACCGAACTGCCCGAGGACCTCGTCCCCGCCGACCCCGAGCACGCCCAGGTCCTGCTGCGCACCGCCACCAGCCGGCTCGCCGAACGCCGGGAGGCCCTGGACGCCGCCCGCACCGCGCACGCCGACCTGCAACGCACCTTCGACGCCGCCCAGTCGGCCGCCGCCGACTTCGACGAACTCGCCGGCCAGCTGCGCGACGGCCTGCGCGAGCAGCAGGAGGACGACGGCCAGTCCGTCGAGCCCTACCTCGGCTCGCTGCCGGAGGCGCGCGGCACCGCCGCCGAGGCCCGCCGCGCCCTGCGCACCGCCGCCGGCGAGCTGTCCTCCGCCGAACTCGCCGTCCGCGACGCCTCCGACGCCCTCGTCCGGCACGCCAACGCCGCCCGCTACGAGGCCGTCCGCACCCCCGCCCGCCAGCAGATCCGCGAACTGCCCGCCGCCGCGCTGCCCGAGCACGCCGCCGCCTGGGCCGCCGCCTTCGCGCCCCGGCTGCGCGTGCTGACCGACGAACTCGCCCAGCTGGAGCGCAACCGCGGCTCGATCGTCGACCGCCTGCGCGGCCTGGTCGAGTCCTCGCTCACCACCCTGCGCGCCGCCCAGCGGCTCTCCCGGCTGCCCGAGGGCCTGGGGGAGTGGTCCGGCCAGGAGTTCCTGCGGATCCGCTTCGAGGACCCGGACCACGCCACCCTGGTCGAGCGCCTCGGCGAGGTCATCGACGAGGCCACCCGCGCCGCCGTCCGCAAGAACAGCGACCTGCGCCGCGACGGCATGTCCCTGCTGCTGCGCGGGGTCGCCGCCGCGATCGGCCCGAAGGGCGTCAGCGTCGAGATCCTCAAGCCGGACGCGGTGCTGCGCGCCGAGCGGGTCGGCGTCGGCCAGATGTCCGACGTCTTCTCCGGCGGCCAGCTGCTCACCGCCGCCATCGCGCTGTACTGCACGATGGCCGCGCTGCGCGCCAACGACCGCGGCCAGTCCCAACTGCGGCACGCCGGCACGCTGTTCCTGGACAACCCGATCGGCCGCGCGAACGCCACCTACCTGCTGGAGCTCCAGCGGGCCGTGGCCGATGCGCTCGGCGTCCAACTGATCTACACCACCGGCCTGTTCGACACCACCGCGCTCGCCGAGTTCCCGCTGGTCATCCGGCTGCGCAACGACGCCGACCTGCGGGCGGGCCTCAAGTACATCTCGGTCGAGGAGCACCTGCGCCCCGGCCTGCCCGCCCCGCAGGACCCGGACGGCCCGGCCATCCACGGCGAGATCACCGCCACCCGGATGTTCAAGCGTCCGGCCGAGGTTCCGGCGCAGTCCGCAACTGACTAGCGTGGCATGCATGCTGACGATCGCGCACTTCAGTGACATCCACCTCGGGCAGGAGCACCGCCGGGACGGCGGCGGTCGCGCCCTGCGGCGGGCCGGGCAGGTGATGGCGTACCTCGACGCCCTGCCCGGCCCGCTGGACGCCGTGCTCGTCACCGGGGACCTCGCCGACCACGGCCTGGCCGCCGAGTACGAGCAGGTGGCCAAGGTGCTGGACTCCCGGTACCCGGTGCTCATCTGCCCCGGCAACCACGACCGCCGGGCGCCCTACCGGGAGGTGCTGCTCGGCGAGGCCCCCGCGGACGGCCCGGTCAACCGGCTGCACCGACTGCCCGGCGCCGACGTGCTGATGCTGGACTCCTCGATCCCGGGCCGCGACGACGGCCTGCTGGACGAGGAGACGCTGGCCTGGCTGGACGCCGAACTGGCGGCCGGCCGCGCCGACCTGCCCGCGCTGGTGGCCTTCCACCACCCGCCGGCCGTCCTGCACCTGCCGAAGGTCGACCCGATCCGCCAGTTCGGCGAGGAGGCGCTCGGCGCGGTGCTGGCCCGGCACCCCCGGGTGGCAGGCCTGCTCTGCGGCCACTCCCACACCGGCGCCGCCACCACCTTCGCCGGGCTGCCCCTGCTGGTCGCCCCGGGTGTGGTCTCCACCGTCACGCTGCCCTGCGAGGGCGGGCCCGGCATCTCCTTCACCCAGCCGCCGATGCTCGCCTTCCACGTCCTGGACGACACGGGTCGGCTCACCACCCACTACCGGGCCGTCCCGGAGGACTGATGGCGGCGCCGGCCGCGGGTGTCTACGCGGCCGGCAGCCGCGGCTGCCGCTGCGGCCCGCCGGGGCGGGGGAGCGGCCGGGCGGCCAGCGGGTCGGGCGCCCGGCTGCCCGCCATCGGGTGCGCGGAGCCGGGCGCGCGCTGCCGCTGGGCGGCGACCTGGCGCGAGATCAGGATCTCCAGCAGGCACCACATCGTGCCGAACACCCCGAGCCCCATCGCCATCAGCGCCGGCGTCATCAGCCAACTGTCCGCGTACGAGGCGAGCGTGGCGACGACCACGCCGACCAGCGTGAAGGACAGGCAGAGCACCGCCCGGACGGCGGCGGCGCGCACCTCGTCGGGCAGGCGGCGACGGCGGCGTGGCACGGACATCGATCGACCCCCAGGCGCGGACTCGGCGGCGGACACGGGACGGGCGCACGCGAAACGCGCCCCCTCGCCTCACTCTGCCCCGTCGAACCAGGACTATGCGTCCGAATCCACCGAACTGCCGTCAAAGCGCGTGATCCGGGCAGCCCGCAGCGGGCGGCCCGCCGCCGGGGGAGGTCAGCCCAACTGCTGGTTGAGCTCCTCCAGGGCGCCCGCCACGATCGTCCGCATGGCCTGCTCGGCCTGGACGGCGTCCCCCGCGCAGATCGCGTCGGCGACTTCGCGGTGCAGCCGGATCGCGTACGGCTCAGGCTGATGGGGCATCAGATGGTACTCGGTCCGCCCGGTGAGCACCGCCCCCACGGTGTCTCCGAGGTGGGCGAACATCTCGTTGCCGGAGGCGCGCAGCACGGTGGCGTGGAAGTCGATGTCGTGCTGGAGGAAGGTGGTGAGGTCGGCGGCCCGCGCCGAGACGGTCAACTCCACGGCCAGCGAGCCGAGTTGGCGCCGGTCGTCGTCGCTCGCGTGCACCGCGGCGAGCGCGGCCGCGGCCGGCTCGACGGCCACCCGCAGCGAGCCGAGCGAGCGCAGCTGGGCCGAGCGGTCCGCGCCGGCCAGCCGCCAGCGGATCACCAGCGGGTCGAAGACGTCCCAGAGCGACCTGGGCTGCACGGTGATCCCGACCCGCCGCCGGGACGCCACCAGGCGCATCCCCTCCAGGATCCGCACCGCCTCCCGGACGACCGTCCGGGACACCCCGAACCGCTCCTCCAGCTCCTCGCCGCGCAGCACCGCGCCCTCGGGAATCTCCCCCGACGCGATCGCCGGCCCGAGCTCGTCAAGCAGCCGACCGGGCAGCCCCTGGATCTCCATCCGCCCAGCGTAGACGCCCACCCCGCCGCCACCACCGGCGCGTACCGGGTCCCGCGCCGCACGTCCCGCCCTGCGATCTACCCCACAGCCAAAAAGTATGATGATTTGGTTTCCACCACTTGAATACGTCATATCTTTGAGGCGATAGTGGCGGCCAGGCAACGAAGGAGCACCACCCATGGCTCTCAGCGTCGAGAACCACGACCTCCCGGCAGTGACACCGGCGGGCCCTCTCACCATCGTGGTGATGGGCGTCTCCGGTGTCGGCAAGACCACCCTGGCCCGCCTGCTGGCCGAACGCCTCGACCTCCCCTACGCGGAGGCGGACGACTTCCACCCGGCGGCCAACATCGCCAAGATGTCGGCCGGCATCCCGCTGGACGACGAGGACCGCGCCCCCTGGCTGCGCGCCCTCGGCGCCTGGCTCAAGGAGCGGGCCGAGGACGGCACCGGCGGCGTGGTCACCTGCTCGGCGCTGAAGCACCGCTACCGCGACACCCTGCGCGCGGCGTGCCCGGGTGCCTACTTCCTGCACCTCAGCGGCGGTCACGAGCTGGTCGAGGACCGGCTCGCCCACCGCACCGGCCACTTCATGCCGTCGTCGCTGCTCGACTCGCAGTACGCCGCCCTGGAACCCCTGGGCGCGCACGAGCGCGGCGCCGTCCTGGACGTCGGTCCGTCCCCCGAAGAACTCGTCGAGATGGCCGTGGCGCTGCTGCGGCCGGTCAATGGAGACCTCGCGTGAGTATTGCCCCCACTCTGCTCGCGGCCGCCCCACCGGCCCTGCCGCACACCAGCAGCGACTCCCAGCTGCTGATCGCGGTCCTGCTCAGCATCGGTGTGATCGTCCTCCTGATCACCAAGCTGAAGCTGCACCCCTTCCTCGCCCTCACACTCGGCTCCGGCCTGCTGGCCGCCGTCGCGGGCGCCCCGTTCGACAAGCTGCTCAACAGCTTCTCCACGGGCTTCGGCTCCACCGTGGCCGGCGTCGGCCTGCTGATCGGGCTGGGCGCGATGCTCGGCAAGCTGCTCGCCGACTCCGGCGGCGCCAACATCATCGCGGACACCGTGCTGGCCCGGTCGGGCAACAAGGCACTGCCCTGGGCGATGGCGCTGATCGCCGCCGTCCTCGGCCTGCCGCTGTTCTTCGAGGTCGGCGTCGTCCTGCTGATCCCGATCGTGCTGCTGGTCGCCCGCCGCGGCAACGTGCCGCTGATGCGGATCGGCATCCCCGCGCTGGCCGGCCTGTCCGTGCTGCACGGCCTGGTGCCCCCGCACCCGGGCCCGCTGGTCGCCGTCGACGCCCTGAAGGCGGACCTCGGCATCACCCTGGCGCTCGGCCTGCTGATCGCCGTGCCCACCCTGATCGTGGCCGGCCCGCTGTTCTCCCGCCTGGCCGAGCGCTGGGTCGGCCCGCTGGAGATCCCGAAGGCCACCGCGCCCGAGGAGACCACCAAGCCCGAGCACACGCCGTCCTTCGGCGCGGTGCTGGCGACGATCCTGCTGCCGGTCGTGCTGATGCTCGGCAAGGCCCTGACCGACGTGGTGGTCGACAACCCGAAGGCGATGGCCCAGCGGGTCTTCGACTTCATCGGTTCGCCGCTGATCGCGCTGCTCGCCGCGACCCTGCTCGGCATGCTGACCCTCGGCAAGGCGGCCGGCTTCGACAAGGCCCGGATCTCCGACACCGTCGGCAAGTCGCTCGGCCCGATCGCCGGCATCGTGTTCATCGTCGGCGCCGGCGGCGGCTTCAAGCAGACCCTGATCGACGTGGGCGTCGGCAACGCGGTGAGCGAGTGGTCCGGCAAGTGGCACATCTCTGCGCTGCTGCTCGGCTGGCTGATCGCGGTGCTGATCCGCCTGGCCACCGGCTCGGCGACGGTCGCCACCATCACCGCCGCCGGGATCGTCGCCCCGCTCGCCGCCGACATGTCCTCCACCCACGCGGCCCTGCTGGTCCTGGCGATCGGCGCCGGCTCGCTCTTCCTGTCGCACGTCAACGACGCCGGCTTCTGGCTGGTGAAGGAGTACTTCGGGATGAGCGTCGGGCAGACGCTGAAGTCCTGGTCGGTGATGGAGACGGTGATCTCGGTCGTCGCCATCGCCCTGATCATGCCGCTCAGCCTGATCATCTAGACCGGACGGCGCCCGCCGCCGACATCCGCCGAGGGGCGGCACCCGCACGGGTGCCGCCCCTCGGGCGTGTCCGACATCCGAGGCTCAGCGCAGCACGACCCGCCAACCGTCGCCGCCGTCCCGGCCGCCGGGCCGGAGCACGAGCTCCTTCACCTGTCCGGTGTCGTGGAAGGTCAGCACCACGGTCTGGCGCTCGGTCGGGTCGTCCTGGAAGTCGGCCGTGACCGCCCCTTGGGCGCCCCGCCCGAACTCGCGGACCCAGGCCGCCGAAGCGGCCGCGCCGTCCATGCCGTCCGAGGCGCTCATGCCGTCCGAGACGCCGAGCTCCGCCAGCCGCCCCTCGGCCCCTTCGGCGAGCCGCCACACCACCTGCTGGACCACGCCGAGCGTGCCGGTGGACGGGTACCCCGTCACCCGCAGGTGCGGGTGGGCGGCGTAGTCGGCCTTGTACGCCAGCTCGGCCTCCGCGGCCCCGCCGGAGCACCCGGTGAGCAGCACGACCGCGAGGCCCGCCGCGGCCAGGCCCGCGGCGCGGCGGGCGGTCCGAAATCCAGACAAGATCATCATCAGGGAGAATCATGCGCGAAGGGCGGGCACCCCGAGAACCCGGGTGCCCGCCCTTCGCGAGACTCTGCCTAGCTGGCTGCCTACTTGGTTCCGCGCTTCGCGAGGCTGTGCCTACTTGGTTCCACGCTTCGCGAGGAAGGCCTCGACCTCGTCCCGGATCTCCGGCGTGTCCAGCCCGCGCACGGTCATCGTGGTGCGGCGCCGCAGCACGTCGTCCGCCGTGTACGCCCACTCGCTGTCGGCCGCGTAGGCGACCTGCGCCCAGACGTCCGGGCCGTCCTCGTGGATCGGCCGGCCCAGCTCCGGGTTCTCGTCGATCATGCGGGCGATCTCGAAGGACAGCGTGCCGTAGTGGCTGGCCAGGTGCTTGGCCACCAGCGGCTCCATCCGGGAGCCCGGGTCGCGGTCGATCAGCAGCCGGTGCGCGACGGCGTTCGGCGCGCCGACGCCCGGCAGCGGCACGGTCGCCGCGATCGGGGACATGTCCTCGCCGAGGCTGGTGCCGGGCACGTGCGCCAGCTTCTCCAGCACGGTGCGGCCGATGTGGCGGTAGGTGGTCCACTTGCCGCCGGCGACCGACAGCATGCCGCCCTTGCCCTCGGTGACGACCGTCTCGCGCTTGGCGGCGGCGGTGTCGCCCGGGCCGCCGGGCAGCACCCGCAGGCCGGCGAAGGAGTAGGTGATCAGGTCGCGGTCGAGGTGCTCGTCGCGGATGGCGTGCGCGGCCTCGCCCATGATCTGGTCGATGTCCGCCTCGGTGGCCCGGACGTCCTTCGGGTCGCCGGTGTACTCCTCGTCGGTGGTGCCGAGCAGGACGTGGTCCTCCCACGGGATGGCGAAGGAGACGCGGTACTTGTCGATCGGGATGGTCAGCGCGGCGCGCCACGGCGAGCGGCGCTTGACGACGACGTGCGCGCCCTTGGAGAGGCGGATCGACGGCGCGGCGCCGGCGTCCTCCATCTTGCGCAGGTGGTCGACCCACGGGCCGGTGGCGTTGAGCACCAGGCGGGCGTCGATGCCGAACTCGGTGCCGTCGAGGCGGTCGCGCAGCTCGGCGCCGGTGACCCGGCCGGCGGTGAAGCGCAGGCCGGTGACCTCGGCGTGGTTGAGCACCACGGCGCCGGCGTCGACGGCGGCGCGCACGGTCATCACGGCGACGCGCGAGTCGTTCATCTGGTGGTCGCCGTAGACGGCCACCGAGCGCAGGCCCTCGGTGCGCAGCGCGGGCACCTGCTGGGCGGCGTGCGCGGCGGTGGAGACCCGGCCCATGCCGTCGCGGAAGGCGGACAGCGCGGAGTACAGGAAGACGCCGGCGCCGAGCTTGGGCGCGCTGTGCGGGCCGCCCTTGTAGACCGGCACGAAGAAGGTCAGCGGGTTGACCAGGTGCGGCGCGACGTCGGTGGCGAGCGCGCGGCGCTCCTTGTGGTTCTCGGCGACGAGCTTGACCGCGCCGGTCTGCAGGTAGCGCAGACCGCCGTGGACGAGCTTGGAGGAGGCGCTGGAGGTGGCGCCGGCGAAGTCGCCGCCGTCGACCATGGCGACCTTGAGTCCGGCCTGGGAGGCGGTCCAGGCGACGGCCGTGCCGAGGATGCCGCCCCCGATCACCAGCAGGTCGTAGGTGGCCTTGCCGAGCAGCTCACGGGTCTCGGCGCGGGAGGCGGTGCGGCCGGCGGTGCGCTCGGCGCCCAGGGTCGGGATGGTTGCCATGGTGGTTGTGTACGGCGCGCGGGTCAGGCGGCGCCGTTACTCCTCTCGTGTGCGGTGCGGCCTCTGCTGAGAGGCCGGTCGGCCCGGTGCGGCGGGCCGGTGAAACGCGGTGACACCCGCTGCCGGAACGGCGGGCGGCCGGTCGGGGCTCGGGGCCCCGACCGGCTTGTCGGTCAGTCGGTCTCTTCTTCCTCCACCCAGCCCATGGTGCGCTCCACGGCCTTGAGCCACTTCTTGTACTCGCGCTCCCGAGTGGCTTCGTCCATGCGCGGGGTCCATTCGGCGGCGCGGTGCCAGTTGGCGCGCAGGGTGTCGAGGTCGGTCCAGAAGCCGACGGCGAGTCCGGCGGCGTAGGCGGCGCCGAGGGCGGTGGTCTCGGCCACGTACGGGCGCTCGACCGGGGCGTCCAGGACGTCGGCGATGTTCTGCATGAGCAGGTTGTTGCTGGTCATGCCGCCGTCGACCTTGAGGGCGGTGAGCTCGACGCCGGAGTCCTTCTGCATGGCGTCGACGACCTCGCGGGTCTGCCAGGCGGTGGCCTCCAGGACGGCCCGGGCCAGGTGGCCCTTGGTGACGTACCGGGTCAGGCCGGCGATCACACCGCGGGCGTCGGAGCGCCAGTACGGGGCGAACAGGCCGGAGAAGGCCGGGACGAAGTAGGCGCCGCCGTTGTCCTCGACGGTGTTGGCGAGGGTCTCGATCTCGGCGGCGGTGGAGATGATGCCGAGCTGGTCGCGCAGCCACTGGACGAGCGAGCCGGTGACGGCGATCGAGCCTTCCAGGGCGTAGACCGGGGCCTGGTCGCCGATCCGGTAGCCGACGGTGGTCAGCAGGCCGTGGTACGAGTTGACGATCTTCTCGCCGGTGTTGAGCAGCAGGAAGGTGCCGGTGCCGTAGGTGGACTTGGCCTCGCCCTCGTCGAAGCAGGTCTGGCCGAACAGCGCGGCCTGCTGGTCGCCGAGCGCGGAGGCGACCGGGACGCCGGCCAGGTCGCCGACGGCCTCGCCGTAGACCTCGGCGGAGGAGCGGATCTCCGGCAGGACGGCCATCGGCACGCCCATCGACTCGGCGATGCTCTCGTCCCAGGCGAGCGACTTGAGGTTCATCAGCATGGTGCGGCTGGCGTTGGTGACGTCGGTGACGTGCTTGCCGCCGTTGACACCGCCGGTGAGGTTCCAGATCACCCAGGTGTCCATGGTGCCGAACAGGATCTCGCCGGCCTCGGCGCGCTCGCGCAGGCCCTCGACGTTGTCCAGCAGCCAGCGGATCTTCGGGCCGGCGAAGTAGCTGGCGAGCGGGAGGCCGGTCTCGCGGCGGAAGCGGTCCTGGCCGACGTTGCGGCCGAGCTCGCGGCAGAGGCCCTCGGTGCGGGTGTCCTGCCACACCAGCGCGTTGTGGACCGGCTCGCCGGTGTTCTTGTCCCACAGGACGGTGGTCTCGCGCTGGTTGGTGATGCCGATCGCGCGGATGTCGTCCTTGGTCAGGCCGGCCTTCTCCAGCGCGCCGCGGACGACCGACTGCACCCGGGTCCAGATCTCGGCGGCGTCGTGCTCGACGTAGCCGGGCTGCGGGAAGATCTGCCGGTGCTCCTGCTGGTCGACGGCGACGATCCGGCCGTCGGCGCCGAAGATGATGCAACGGCTGGAGGTGGTGCCCTGGTCGATCGCGGCGATGTAGTTGCCAGTGGAGGTCATCAGAGGGTCCTCGGCTCAGGATTCGGGGGTTACGGGGTGGGTGGGCCCGACACAGTGGTCGGTCCCCGTGCTCGGCGGGTTCGAACCCGGTCCGTCAGAACATCGCGTTGTACAGACCGCCGGCCAGTGCGCCGCCGATCAGCGGGCCGACGACCGGCACCCAGGCGTACGACCAGTCGGAGCCGCCCTTGTTCGGGATGGGCAGCAGCGAGTGCACGATGCGCGGGCCGAGGTCGCGGACCGGGTTGATCGCGTAGCCGGTGGGGCCGCCCAGCGAGAGGCCGATGCCGACGACCGTGAGGGCCACGATCAGGGTGCTGAGGCCGCCGGCGGCCAGACCGTCGTTCTTGCCGAGGGTGAGGATCGCCATGCAGAGGATGAAGGTGCCGATGACCTCGGTGACGACGTTCTGGACCGGGTTCCGGATCTCGGGCCCGGTCGAGAAGATGCCGAGGGTGGGCTCCTCGTTGGCCTGGAACTGGCCGAGGTAGGTGAGCCACACCAGTACGGCGCCGATCATCGCGCCGATGAGCTGGGAGCCGAGGTAGAGCGGCACCTGGCTCCAGTCCCCGCTCTTGATGGCGAGCGCGACGGTGACGGCCGGGTTGAGGTGGGCGCCGGACTTCGGAGCCGAGATGTACGCGGCGATCAGGACCGCGAAGCCCCAGCCGAAGGTGATCGCCAGCCAGCCGGCGTTGAGGGCCTTCGACTTCTTGAGGGTCACGGCGGCGCAGACGCCGCCACCGAGAAGTATCAGGGCGGCGGTGCCGAGGGTTTCGCCGACGAAGACGTCGCCGTTGGAGAACGCGGACACAAAGACTCCCTTGTCCATATGGCCCGGAGGTGTGGGTGGGGGCGGCCGGCCGATCGTTGTGCGGGTGAGCGCATCGGGGGATTGATCTTCCCGGCCATCGTTCGACAATGTCGACCGTTATGCGGAAGCTTCCTCCCCTGGTTGCCCTCACGTCAAGGCAGGGTTACGGAGCTGTGACCCTTCCCCCGAAGTTACCCAGCGGAGCGGGCCAAACCAGGGCAAAACGCCAAGGCGCGGACAGGCCGATGCCCGTCCGCGCCTCAGCGTGACGATGTGGCCGCCGGTGCGGCCTCGGATTTCAGAAGCGTCCGGCGCCCAGATCGCGGGAGATCGCCCGCGCCGCGCTGCGCACCGAGGCCACCAGCGACGGCTTCACGAAGCCGTCCTCGCAGACCCGCTCCACCGGGCCGCTGATGCACACCGCGCCCACCGGGTTGCGCCGCCGGTCCTGGATCAGCGCGCCGATCGAGGCCACGCCCTCCCAGGTCTCCTCGATCGAGTCCGTCCAGCCGCGCTCGCGGATCAGCGCGCACTCGGCGTCCACGTCGGCCGCCTCGGTCAGCGTCCGCAGGGTGTACGACTCGTACGGCCCGTCGCCCAACTCGCCGCGCGCGACCGGGTCGTAGGCCACCAGCACCTTGCCCAGCGCGGTGCTGTGCAGCGGCTGCATCGAGCCGACCTCCAGCACCTGCCGGGTGTCGTCCGGCCGGAAGACGTGGTGCACGACCAGCACGCCCTGCTGGTGCAGCACCCCCAGGTAGACGGTCTCGCCGGCCGCCCGGGCCAGGTCGTCCGCCCAGACCAGCGCCCGCGCCCGCAGCTCGTGCACGTCCAGGTAGCTCTGCCCCAGCCGCAGCAGTTCGGCGCCCAGCTGGTACTTGCCGCTCTCCGCGTCCTGCTCGACGAACCCCTCCTGCTGGAGCGTGCGCAGGATGCCATGCGCGGTGCCCTTGGCGAGGTCCAGTGACGTCGCGACCTCGGACAGGCCCAGGCGGCGCTCACCGCCGGCCAGCAGGCGCAAGATCGCGGCGGCCCGGGAGAGCGACTGGATCGGGCCGGGCATGGGGACCTCCGCGCTGACAGGCGGTCGACATTGTCGACCGCAGTGGTAACGGGACGAGTCTGCCAGGCCGTCGGCGGTCCGTGCACCTTCCCCCTCGGTAACCCGCGCTCGGCCGTTTGTTAACCTCCGCCGCCCGCCGACCCGCCTACCCGCCACGCCGCTCACCCCCGGACGGCCCTCAGCCGCCGAGGTCCCTCACCCCTCGACGCCGCCCGAGAGCCCCCGCCGCACCGCGACCTCCGCCGCCAGCGCGGCGATCCCGTCCGGCCCCACCCGGCAGCAGCCGCCCACCAGCCGTGCGCCGTCCGCCAGCCAGCCGCCCACCCGCGCCGAGCGGAACGTCGGCTCGCCGCGCCAGTCCCGGCGCGCGGCGTCCCACTCCTCCCCGCTGTTCGGGTACACCACCACCGGCTTGCCGGTCACCTCGGCCGCCAGCGCCACCGCCCGGTCCGCGTCCTGCGGGGTGCAGCAGTTCACGCCCACCGCCAGCACCTCGTCCACCCCGGCGGCCAGGGCGAACGCCTCCGCCAGCGGCTGGCCCGCCCTGGTCCGGTCGCCCGCCACGCTGAACGACAGCCAGGCCGGCACGCCCAGCTCGCGCACCAGCTCCAGCAGCGCCCGCGCCTCGTCCGCGTCCGGCACCGTCTCCAGCGCCAGCACGTCCGGCCCGGCCGCCGCCAGCGCCTCCAGCCGCGGCCGGTGGAAGGCCACCAGCTCCGCGGTGCTCAGCCCGTACCGGCCCCGGTACTCCGAACCGTCCGCCAGCACCGCCCCGTACGGCCCCACCGACGCCGCCACCCAGCGCCGCCGCCCGCCCGGCTCGGCCCGCGCCGCCTCCCGGGCCAGCTCCACGCTGCGCGCCAGCAGCCGCGCGGCCTCGGCCCGGCCCGTCCCGCGCCGGGCGAAGCCCTCGAAGCTCGCCTGGTAGCTCGCCGTGATGGCGACGTCCGCCCCGGCCGCGAAGTACGCCCGGTGCGCCGCCACCACCGCCTCCGGCGCGTCCGCCAGCAGCCGCGCCGACCACAGCTCGTCGAGGAGCTCGTGCCCGGCCGCCGCCAGCTGGTTCGACATCCCGCCGTCCAGCACCAGCGGACCGGCCGCCAGCGCCGCGGCGAAGTCCGGCGGGGGAGCAGTGGGCATGGGGCCTCCTCGGGCGCGGTCGTTCCTGGTCACAGCCTAGAAGCCGGGCATCCCCGCCGACCCGGAAAACCATTTGCCGCCGGGGAACGGAATCGCTACGTTGTGCTCAGCCGGAGAACGACAGCACCCCGTACGGCGGCGAGCGCGGAGAGGAGCCGGTGATGGAAGCGGACGGTCCGTCCACCCCGCCCCCGACCACGCCCGCGAGCGAGCAGGAGTGGCTCGCCGCCTACGACCCGCGCGCCTACGCCCCGATCGCCGTCACCGTCGACGTGGTCGCCCTGACCTTGCGCCACGGCGGCCTGCACGTCCTGCTCGTCCAGCGCGGCGCCCCGCCCTACCAGGGCTGCTGGGCCCTGCCCGGCGGCTTCCTGCGCGCCGGAGAGGAGAGCCTGGACGAGGCCGCCGCCCGCGAACTCGCCGAGGAGACCGGTCTGCTCGGCGGCTCCGAGGTCGAGGCCGCGCTCTGCCGCGTCCACCTCGAACAGCTCGGCACCTACGGCGCCCCCGAGCGCGATCCGCGCATGCACGTCGTCTCCGTCGCCTACCTCGCCTTCGCCCCCGACCTGCCCGACCCGCAGGCCGGCACGGACGCCGCGGCCGCCACCTGGCACCCCGTCGCCGACCTCGACCTGGGCATACGGCCCTGCGGCCGACCTCGAGCCGCCGGTGCGCCCGCCGACACCCACGGGGGTGGTGTCGGCGGGCCCACCGGCCAGTCCTCCCGCACACTCGCCTTCGACCACGCGCGCATCCTCGCCGACGGCCTCGACCGCGTCCGGGCCAAACTCGAGTACAGCCCGCTCGCCACCGCCTTCCTGCCCTACGACTTCACCATCCCCGACCTGCGCGCCGTCTACGAGGCCGTCTGGGACGAGAAGCTCCACCCCGGCAACTTCCACCGCAAGGTCCTCTCCGTCCCCGGCTTCGTCGAGAGCACCGGCGCCACCACCGCCCGCGGCGGCGCCCGCGGCGGCCCCCGGGCCCGCACCTACCACGCCGGCGACGCCAGCCTCCTGCACCCCGCCCTGCTCCGCCCCGCCCGCGACGGCGAGCTCCGCTGACGGCAGCCGCGCACACCCGGCTACCATCCGGCCATGACCACTGACGACCCGACACGCGCGGTCAACCAGCCCTTCTCCCACTGCCACTTCTGCGGCACGCCCTACCCGGCCGGCACCGACCGCTGGCCCCGCACCTGCCCCGGCTGCGCCGAGATCAGCTACCGCAACCCGCTGCCCGTCGTGGTCACCCTCCTCCCGGTCACCCGCCCCGACACCGACCCCACCCTCGTCGTCATCCGCCGCACCATCGAGCCCGGCTACGGCCAACTCGCCTTCCCCGGCGGTTACGTGGACTACGGCGAGAGCTGGCAGCAGGCGTGCGTGCGCGAACTGTGCGAGGAGACCGGCATCCTGGCCGACGCCGCCGACATCACCCTGGTCGCCACCGACTCCGACGCCAGGGGAGGCTTCCTCTGCCTCTTCGGCCTGCTCCCGGCCCGTCCGCTCGCCGACCTCCCGCCCTCGCGCCCCACCGACGAGACCGACGGCTGGCAGCTCGCCGCCCCCGACACCCCGCTCGCCTTCCCCTTCCACACCCGGGTCTCCCGCTCCTGGTTCGGCGGGGAGTTCAACGGTGAGTCCAGCGGCGGGATCTCCGGCCGCTGACCGGCCCGGCACCCACCGGGCGGACCCTGGCGCAGCGGCCGATCGCATGGCATGGTCTGCACCGACAGCCCAACCGGACGGGCCTGCCACAAGCACTCCCGTCCCCACCACCGGCCGGGAGACCACCACCGTGAGCACCCCACCCCAGGACCAACCGCTCTGGCGCCCCAACCCCGCTCGCGCCGCAGCCACCAGCCTGGTGGCCTTCCAGGCCTGGGCCGCCGAACACCACGGCGCCCCGGCCGCCCCGCTCGCCCCGGCCGCCGACGACCAGCAGGCCGCCCAGCGCTACGCCGACCTGCACGCCTGGTCCACCGCCGACCTCGACCGCTTCTGGACCGCGATCACCCAGTGGTTCGACGTCCGCTTCACCCAGGCCCCCGAGGCCGTCCTCGCCGACCCCGCCATGCCCGGCGCCCGCTGGTTCCCCGGCGCCCGCCTCAACTACGCCGAGCACGCCCTGCGCGCCGCCGAGGACCCGGCCAACGCCGACCGCCCGGCCGTCCTGCACCTCGACGAGACCACCGAGCAGCCGGCCGTCCTCACCTGGTCCGAACTGCGCCGCCAGGTCGGCTCGTTGGCCGCCGCCCTGCGCGCCCGGGGCATCGGCCCCGGCGACCGCGTCAGCGCCTACCTGCCCAACATCCCGCAGGCCGCCGTCGCCCTCCTCGCCACCGCCGCCGTCGGTGCGATCTGGACCAGCTGCGCCCCCGACTTCGGCGCCCGCAGCGTCCTGGACCGCCTCCAGCAGATCGAACCCGCCGTCCTCTTCGCCGTCGACGGCTACCACTACGGCGGCAAGGACCACGACCGCACCGAGGTCGTCGCCGAACTGCGCCGCGAACTCCCCACCCTGCGCACCGTCGTCCACGTCCCGCTGCTCGGCGCCCCCGCCCCCGAGGGTGCCCTGCACTGGGACGACCTGGTCGCCGACGACGTCGAGCCGGTCTACGAGGCCGTCCCCTTCGACCACCCGCTCTGGGTGCTCTACTCCTCCGGCACCACCGGCCTGCCCAAGGCCATCGTCCAGAGCCAGGGCGGCATCCTGCTCGAACACCTCAAGCAGGCCGGCCTCCACCTCGACCTCGGCCCCCGGGACCGCTTCCTCTGGTACACCTCCACCGGCTGGATGATGTGGAACTTCCTGCTGGCCGGCCTCCTGGTCGGGGCCACGATCGTCACCTACGACGGCAGCCCCGGCCACCCCGACACCGGCGCCCTCTGGTCGGTCGCCGCCCGCACCCGCGCCACCGTCCTCGGCACCTCCGCCGCCTACGTGATCGCCAGCCGCAAGGCCGAGCTGCACCCCGGCCGCGACCTCGACCTCTCCGCCGTCCGCTGCATCGGCACCACCGGCTCCCCGCTCCCGCCGGACGGCTTCCGCTGGATCTACGAGGAGGTCAAGGAGGACGTCTGGCTCGCCTCCGTCAGCGGCGGCACCGACGTCTGCTCCTGCTTCGTCGGCGGCGTCCCCACCCTGCCCGTCCACCTCGGCGAGATCCAGGCCCCCTGCCTCGGCGCCGCCGTCGAGTCCTGGGACGTCCAGGGCCACCCGCACACCGACACCGTTGGCGAACTCGTCGTCACCAAGCCCATCCCGTCCATGCCCACCGGCTTCTGGAACGACCCCGAGGGCACCCGGTACCACGACAGCTACTTCGACACGTACCCCGGCGTCTGGCGCCACGGCGACTGGATCACCGTCACCTCCCGGGGCACCGTGGTCATCCACGGCCGCTCCGACTCCACGCTCAACCGCCAGGGCGTCCGGATGGGCTCCTCGGACATCTACGAGGTCGTCGAGCGCCTCCCCGAGATCGCCGAATCCCTGGTCATCGGCCTGGAGGAGCCCGACGGCGGCTACTGGATGCCGCTGTTCGTCGTCCTCGCCCCCGGAGCCGAGCTCGACGAGGGGCTGATCGGCCGCATCCGCACCTCGCTGCGCACCGAACTCTCCCCGCGTCACGTCCCCGACGAGGTCATCGCGGTGCGCGGCCTCCCGCACACCCTCACCGGCAAGCGCATCGAGGTCCCGGTCAAGCGGATCCTCTCCGGCACCCCGCTGGAGCAGGCCGTCAACCCCGGCTCCGTCGACGACATCGACCACCTGCGCTTCTTCGAGCAGCTCCGCCGCGACCGGCAGAGCCCCGCCTGACCGGACACGCCGAAGGGGTGCTCCCACCGGACCCGGTGGGAGCACCCCTTCCTGCTGTTCGCCCGTCCTACTCGCCGGAGAGCACCTGCTGCGCGGCGGCCCGCGCCTCCTCGGCGCTGTCCGTCGCCCGGGCCGCCTCGGCCGCCCGGCGGCACTGCGCCAGCGTGTACTTGGCCAGCGTCGACCGCACGTAGGGGATCGAGGCCGAGCCCATCGACAGGCTGGTGACGCCCAGACCGGTCAGCACCACGGCCAGCAGCGGGTCGGCGGCCGCCTCACCGCAGACGCCGCAGCTCTTGCCGGTGGCCTGCGCCGCCTCGGCGGCCGCGGCGATCAGGTCCAGCAGCGCCGGCTGCCACGGGTCCTGCAGCCGGGCCAGCGCGCCCACCTGACGGTCGGCGGCGAAGGTGTACTGCGCGAGGTCGTTGGTCCCCAGCGACAGGAACTCGACCTCCTGGAGGATCGACCGGGCCCGCAGCGCGGCCGACGGGATCTCCACCATCGCGCCGAACTTGGCCTCCAGCCCCGCCTCGCGACACGCCTGGGCGAAGTCCTTGGCGTCCTTGCGGTCGGCCACCATCGGGGCCATCACCTCAAGGTGCACCGGCAGGCCCTCGGCGGCCCGGGCCAGCGCCCGCAGCTGCGTCCGCAGCACCTCCGGGTGCTCCAGCAGGGTGCGCAGACCGCGCACGCCCAGCGCCGGGTTCGGCTCGTCGGCCGGGGTGAGGAAGTCCAGCGGCTTGTCCGCGCCCGCGTCCAGCGCCCGGACCACGACCCGGCCCTCCGGGAACGCCTCCAGCACCTTGCGGTACGCCTCGACCTGCTTCTCCTCGGTGGGCGCCTTCGCGGAGTCGTCCAGGAAGAGGAACTCGGTCCGGAACAGGCCGACGCCCTCGGCGCCGTTCTCCAGCGCGGCCGGCACGTCCGCCGGGCCGCCTACGTTGGCCAGCAGCGGCACGCGGTGCCCGTCCGAGGTCTGCCCCGGACCGGAGGACGCGGCCAGCGCGGCCTTGCGCTGGGCGGCGACCGCCCGCAGCTCGTCCTGCTTCTCCTGCGAGGGGTCCAGCAGCACGTCACCGGAGCTGCCGTCCACGGCGACGACGGTGCCCTCGGCGACGTCCGTCGCAGCGGGCAGCGCGACCACGGCCGGCACGCCCAACGCCCGCGCCAGGATGGCGCTGTGGCTGGTCGGCCCGCCCTCCTCGGTCACGAAGCCGAGCACCAGCGTCGGGTCGAGCAGCGCGGTGTCGGCCGGCGCCAGGTCCCGCGCGAACAGCACGTACGGCTCGTCGCTGTCCGGCACGCCCGGCATCGGCACGCCCAGCAGCCGGGCCACGATGCGGTTGCGGACGTCGTCCAGGTCGGCGACCCGCCCGGCCAGGTAGTCGCCGGCGGAGGCGAGCAGGGCCCGGTAGGCGGCGAAGGCGTCGTACACGCCGCGCTCGGCGCTGCTGCCGACGGCGATCCGGCGGGACACGTCGGCCATCAGCTCCGGATCCTGAGCCATCAGCGCCTGGGCCTCCAGGACGGCCTGCGCCTCGCCACCGGCCAGGTTGCCGCGGGCGATCAGGTCCGCGGCGACCGCCTCGACGGCAGCCTGGGCACGGGCCTGCTCGCGGGGGGCGTCCTCGGTCGGGATCTGGGTGGCCGGGGGCTCCAAGACCGCCGTCCCCATGTGCCGCACCTGGCCGATCGCGACCCCGTGGCTGACACCCACGCCGCGCAGCGTCTTCTTCATGTCACCTGTCTCCGCTGAGAGGAGCGGCCCCGCCGGGAACCGCTGTGTGCCGGGCCGCCCCGATAACTCCTGCGGGGCGGGTGTGTGCAAAGTAAGAGGTCAGCTCCAGCTGAACAGGGCCTCGCCGGAGACGGCCTCGCCGTCCTCCCGCAGGTCGCTCAGCGAGTCGGCGTTCGCCTCCAGCGCCACGATCGGCGAGATGGGCGACTTGCCCGCGGCCTCGACGGCGGCCGGGTCCCACTTGATGACGGCCTGGCCGCGGGTCACCGTGTCACCCTTGTTGACCAGCAGCTCGAAGCCCTCGCCGTTCAACTGCACGGTGTCGATCCCCAGGTGGGTCAGTACACCGTGGCCCTCGGCGTCCACCACGACGAACGCGTGCGGGTGCATGGAGACGACGACGCCGTCCACCGGAGCGACCGCCTCGGTCGGCCGGCGCTCCGGGTCGATCGCGGTGCCGGGGCCGACCATCGCGCCGGAGAACACCGGGTCGGGCACGCCGGCGAGCCCGACGACCTTGCCGGTCAGCGGCGACGTCACAGTGGTCATGGTTCTGCCTCCCAAGTGAGCGGTACAGCGAGCGGCCGCGAGCAGCGGCAGGACGATCGACTGAAGCCTAAATCATGTCAACTTCGGACATCTGCTGACATTCCCGGGCGAAGACCCACACCCAGCCCGGCTCGTCGTCCGGCGGCTCACCGACCGTTAGTGGTCTAGTCCTCTTAGTCGATGCGCCGCACTCTACAGGCATCTTGGCGAATCGGGACCATTGCTGTATATGCTCGCGAGAGCAACAAATCATGCCGCCGACCGGGTGACACCGGGAGTGCCTCGATTCGCACTCCGGCGGGCGACCCGCTATGGTTGGGCGAGTCGCCGCGACTTGGCGGTTAACACCAGATTTCAGATGCGAAAACCCCCGGTAAACGGGGCGGAAAACGTCTGGTAAGCTGGGACACGAAAGAACGAAGCGCCCGGAGGGCTCGCTGGAAGGCGGTCCGAAGGAAGTGTCCGTTCCTTGAGAACTCAACAGCGTGCCAAAAGTCAACG
>NZ_JBHVPH010000035.1:0-71195 GCF_042887425.1 Kitasatospora sp. NPDC057940 | reverse complement strand
GGTACTGCAGGGGGGACCCTGTGGGAGAGTAGGACGCCGCCGAACAATCATTCACAGAGAACCCCCATCCGGGAAACCGGATGGGGGTTCTTTGCATTTCCGGGCAATCTCAAGAATCCGCTCGGGCCATGTCCACCCGCAGGTGGTGCTAGGACCACCTCGCAATTGGGGTGGCATGGCCAGTGCCTGGAACGGGTCGTTCGTGAACACTTGTGGAGGACGATCGAGACCGGCATCAGGAGCTTCCGTGGCAACAGCGAGTCGAACGAGCGGCGCGACGGTGCGCGCGCAGACCGAGGCGGCCTTCGCGTCGGGCGGCCAGGGGCTGGCGCGGCTGGCTCTCCTCGTGGCGGGCGCGGTGCCGGGGCTGGTGCTGCCGGTGGGGGCGGCGGTGGCGGCGGGTGGGGTCACGGCCTCGGTCTTCCAGGATTCCTACTACCCGGTGGTCCTGTTCGGCCTCGGGCTGGCGGCCGTCGCCGGCGCCCTGGTGGCGGCCCTGTTCGTGCGCCGCACGGCGAGCCGGACGCGCCAGCAGCTGGAGCGCTGGTACGGCATCCGCCTGCCGGCCGTGTACCAGCCCCGGCCCGCGTTGGAGCTGGACGAGCGCGGGCACTGGTGGACGGGCTACTCGTACCACCGCTCCCGGACGGTCGCGAAGTACGCGCAACTGCTGCACTGGGGTGCCCGGGACCGGACCACCCGGTCGGAGGTGGCCTGGCTGGCCGTCAACCCCGCCCTCGTGGTGGTGCTGGCGGGCCCGCTGGCCGTCCTGATGGTGCTGGGCATGGCCTGCATCCTGACGCCGCTGCCCGTGGACGGGTTCGGGCCGGTGCCCGCACGCCTGGTGTCGGTCCTGCTGAGCGCCGCGCTCGGGCTCGGCATGGTGGCGGTCGGGGTGCTCGTGGCGCCGTACGCGGTGCGCGGGTACGCGGAGGTGGCCCGCCGGGTGCTGGACCAGGACGGCCGGGCGACGCACGCCCAGTTGACCAGGCGGGTGGCCGAGCTGACCGAGACCAGGGCGGACGCGGTCGGCGACCAGGCAGCGGAGCTGCGACGGATCGAACGGGACCTGCACGACGGTGCGCAGGCGCGACTGGTCGCGATAGGGATGACGCTGGGCACGATCGAGCACCTGATGGACACCGACCAGGCGGCCGCCCGGGAGTTGCTCTCCGAGGCGCGGCAGTCCTCGGCCCGGGCGCTGCAGGAACTGCGGGACCTGGTCCGCGGCATTCACCCGCCGGTGCTCGCCGAACGTGGACTGGGCGACGCCGTGCGCGCCTTGGCGCTGGACAGCGCCCTGCCGACCGAGGTCTGCGTGAGCCTGCCGGACCGTCCGCCGGCGCCGGTGGAGGCGGCGGCCTACTTCAGCATCTGCGAGCTGCTGGCCAATGCGGCCAAGCACTCCGGGGCGGAGCAGGTGTGGGTGGACATCCTGTACCGGGCCGGGCTCCTGCGGATCACGGTGACGGACGACGGGGTGGGCGTGGCGGATCCCTCCCGGGGCACCGGCCTGCGCGGGATCGAGCGGCGATTGGGTACCTTCGACGGTGTCCTCGCCATCGACAGCACGTCGGGCGGTCCGACCACCATCACCTTGGAGCTGCCGTGCGAGTTGTCCTCGCCGAGGACCTCTACCTCCTTCGCGAAGGCCTGATCCGGCTGCTGGAAGCGCACGGTTTCACCATCGCCGCGGCCGTGGAGACGGGCCCCGAACTGCTGGAGGCGTTGCTGACCCACCGGCCGGACGTGGCCGTGGTCGACGTCCGGTTGCCGCCGACGCTCACCGACGAGGGGCTGCAGGCGGCGCTGAAGGCCCGCAAGGAGATCCAGGGCCTGCCGGTGCTGGTGCTGTCGCAGCACGTCCAGCAGCTGTACGCGCGGGAGCTGTTGGCCGACGGCACCGGCGGGATCGGATACCTGCTGAAGGACCGGGTGTTCAACGCCGACCAGTTCATCGACGCGGTCCGCCGGGTGGCGGCCGGCGGAACGGCGATGGACCCGGACGTGATCGCGAAGCTGATGCAGACCACCTCGCGTCGGCCCGGCCCGTTGCTGCGGCTGTCCCCGCGCGAGCGCGAGGTGCTGGAGCTGATGGCCGAGGGCTGCTCCAACTCCGCGATCGCCGCCCGCCTGGCGGTCAGCGACGGCGCGGTGGCCAAGCACATCGCCAACATCTTCACCAAGCTCGAACTGGCCCCCGCCGAGGACGCCAACCGCCGGGTGCTCGCGGTGCTGACCTACCTCAACGGAACGGCCGGGCCGAAGGGCTGACGATCCGCCCGGTCCACGGCGGGCGGGTCGTCGGCCCCGGACGGTGACACGCCAGGCTGCGGAAACGCTGAAACAGGTGTACGAGTAAACTCCGGTGGGCCGAGCCCGGAGGTCGCTCAGCCGTCCGGCGCCCCGACAAGCGGGAACCGGCAGCCGAGGCAGCGTACGGCAGCAGCCGACATCCAGGGGTTGATAGACGTAATGGCACGCCCAACGCTCACCAAGGCCCATCGGGGCCTGCTCGGCCTGGTCGCGGCCGGCGCCTGCATCATCTCGGGCATCGGCTTCGCGGGCTCGTACAACGCGGTGCGCGAACTGGCCGAGGAGAAGGGCTTCGGGGCCTTCTCCTACGCCTTCCCGATCGGTGTCGACGCCGGCATCGTCGTGCTCCTCTCGCTCGACCTGGTACTGACCTGGCTGCGGATCCCCTTCCCGATGCTGCGGCAGACCGCCTGGGTGCTGACCGTCGCCACCATCGCCTTCAACGCGGCCGCCTCCTGGGGCGATCCGCTCGGCATGGGGATGCACGCCGTCATCCCGGTGCTCTTCGTGGTCGTGGTCGAGGCCTCCCGGCACGCGGTCGGCCGGATCGCGGCGATCACGGCCGACCGGCACATGGACTCGGTCCGGGTGATGCGCTGGCTGCTCTCCCCGGTGCCGACCTTCAAGCTCTGGCGCCGGATGAAGCTCTGGGAGCTGCGCTCCTACGACGAGGTCGTCCGGCTGGAGCAGAACCGCCTGGTCTACCGGGCGCAGCTGCGCTTCCGGTACGGCCGCGGCTGGCGCCGCTCGGCGCCGATCCAGGCCCTGCTGCCGCTCAAGCTGGCCAAGTACGGGGTGCCGCTGGACCCGACGCTGTTCGACCGTCTGGACGAGGAGGCGCGCGAGCGCGAGGCCCGGGAGGCTCTGGCGGAGAAGGAGGCACTGGAGCTCCAGCGGCAGGACGGCCGCGCCGCCACGGCCATCGCCCCGGCCGAGGCCGCCGCCCCCGTGGCTCCCGTCGCCGCCGCTCCCGCTCCCGCTTCGGCCCGCCCGGCGCCGGCCCAGCAGCCGCAGCAGATACAGCAGGTCCAGGCCCAGGTCCAGGCTCAGACCCAACCCCAGCCCGAACCGGCCGCGGCCCCGGCCCCGGCCGCCGTCGCGCCGATGTCCGCCGAGGTGGCCGCGCCGATGCTGGCGAAGCTGGCGGCCGTCCGGCTGCGCGCCGCGCAGGAGCCGGACGGCGTGGCGCAGGAGGCCCCGCAGCCGCAGCGCGAGGAGCTGAACGTGTGGACCGAGCGCCCGGTGCGCACCACGGGCCACCCGTCCGACGCCGCCCCCGGCGGGCGGGTGCCCGGTCAGGCCTCGCCGTGGTTCAAGCCCCCGCGCCCGGTCGCCGAGGAGCCGGTCCTCCCGCAGCAGCCCCAGGCCCAGGCCGCCCAGGCGGCGGGGCTCGCCGCCGAGCCGCAGCCCCGTCACCCCGGGCAGCCCGCCCAGGCCGAGCAGCCCGTCCACGGCGAGCAGTTCGTCGCGGCCGAGCAGCCCCCCGTCCACGACGAGGAGTCCGCGCCGCGCTCGGCCCCGTCCCGGCTGGATCCGGACCTGGCCTACGACGCCCTGGTCAGCTACATGGACAACCACGAGCACCAGCCCGACCCGCAGCGCCTCGCCGAGTGGCTGACCAAGCAGTACGGCGTCACCGGCAACCGCCCGGACGGCTCGGTCCACCCCAAGGACGTCGCCGAGCTCTACCCGCAGCTGCGCGACCGCTACGCCGCCGCCGGGAGGGACTGACCCGGGCCGCCTCGGCCGGACGCTCCGTCGAAGGCTCCTGCGTCCACCGCTCGGTCGGCCATTGACGCCCGTTCCGGCCGGAGCTACCTTCGCCTCAACAAACTGTTGAAGTGTTGGTCCGGCATGGAGGAGTGCGGATGTCGCAGGTCGAGGTCGACGGTAACGGACCGACGGGCGGGGCCTCCTTCTCCGCCGCCGCCCGCGCCGCCGTGGAGGCGCTGCTCGCCCCGGTCGACGCCGACCTGGCGCGCCGCTACCCCGGCGACACCGGGACCAGGCAGCCGGTGCACACCGTCTACGTCCCGGCCGACGCCTTCGCCGCCGACACCGTGAGGGAGTGGGGCCGCCAGGCCCTGGAGGCCTTCGACACCCACGCCGGCACCCCCGCCGAGCTGGCCCGCGCCCTCGGCGTGGCCGACGACGACCTGCTCGCCGACGTGCACGCCCGGGTCCGCGCCAAGCTGGAGCGCGAGCCGGTCGAGGACCTGCGGATCGACTTCGAGGACGGCTACGGACCCCGCCCGGACGCCGAGGAGGACGCCGCCGCCGTCCGCGCCGCCGAACTGGTCGCCGCCGCCGTGGCCGAGGGCACCGCACCGCCGTACCTCGGCATCCGGATCAAGTGCATGGAGGCGGCCGTCCGCGACCGCGGCATCCGCACCCTGGAACTGTTCCTGGCCACCCTGCTGGCCGGCGGCGGCCTGCCGGACGGCCTGGTCCTCACCCTGCCCAAGGTGACCTACGCCGAGCAGGTCACCGCGCTGGTCCGGCTGCTGGAGGACTTCGAGCGCCGCGCCGGGCTGCCCGCCGGCCGGATCGGCTTCGAGATCCAGATCGAGACCACCCAGGCCATCCTCGGCCCGGACGGCCGGGCCACCGTGGCCCGGATGATCGAGGCGGCCGAGGGCCGCGCCACCGGGCTGCACTACGGCACCTTCGACTACAGCGCCTCCTGCGGCGTCAGCGCGGCCCACCAGAGCATGGACCACCCGGTCGCCGACCACGCGAAGGCGGTCATGCAGGTGGCCGCGGCCGGCACCGGCGTCCGGCTCTCCGACGGCTCGACCAACGTCATCCCGGCCGGCTCCACCGAACAGGTGCACGCCGCCTGGAAGCTCCACCACGACCTGGTCCGCCGCTCGCTGGCCCGCGCCTACTACCAGGGCTGGGACATGCACCCGGCGCACCTGCCGACCCGCTACGTCGCGGTGTACTCCTTCTACCGCGAGGGCCTGGCGGCCGCCGCCGCCCGGCTGGCCGCGTACGTCGCCAAGGCGGGTGGCGACGTGATGGACGAGCCGGCCACCGCCCGGGCGCTCAGCGGCTACCTGCTGCGCGGCCTGGACTGCGGCGCCGTCGACCCGGCCGAGGTCACCGCGCTGACCGGCCTGGACCGCGCCCGGCTGGACGCCCTGGCCGGGCGCTGACCCCGCGACCGGCCGACGAAGCCCGCCCAGGGCCTAGGCTGGCGGTGCCGCCCCGGGACGCCCGGGGTGCGCGCCGCCAGCCGTCGCCGTTTCCGGGAGAACCACCGCGTCATGTCCGCCACGCCGGAACCGACCGCCAGGCCGTACCTCACCATCCGGCGGGCCGGCAGCCACGAGACCGAGATCAAGAAGTCCCGGTTCATCTGCCACCTCGCCCGGGTCGCCGACGAGGAGGAGGCGCAGGCCTTCATCGCCGGCATCCGCAAGCAGTACTGGGACGCGCGGCACAACTGCACCGCCTTCGTGGTCGGCGACGAGCAGCGCCGCGAGCGCTCCAGCGACGACGGCGAGCCCGGCGGCACCGCCGGGGTGCCGATGCTGGAGGTCCTGCGCCGACGCGGCCTGACCGACACCGCCGCCGTGGTGACCAGGTACTTCGGCGGCATCAAGCTCGGCGCGGGCGGCCTGGTGCGGGCGTACGGGAACGCGGTGTCCGAGGCGGTGGACGAGGTCGGTCTGCTGGAGCGGCGGCCGGTGTCGCTGCTCGCGGTGACGGCCGACCACGTGCGCGCGGGGCGGGTGGAGAACGACCTGCGGGCGGCCGGGTACACGGTCAGCGACCTGGCCTACGAACCGGCCGGGGTGCGGATCGAGGTGGGCGTACCGCAGCCGGAGGTGCCGGCCTTCCACACCTGGCTGGCCGAGGCGACCGGCGGTACCGCCGTTGCGGTCCCGGCCGGCCGGACGTACGTCGAGGTGCCGGTCTGATGCCGGAGCAGACGGGCGGCGGCGCTTTTGGCCACCTATTCGGCCAGATCGCGGCCGATCCGTTTCGGAGCCTTGCGGGGCGTGCCTAGCCTGGTCCGGTCGTCGAGCAGGAAGCCGCCCCGAGATGCCCGTCGTCCAGACCGTCACCCTGCCGCCGGGGGCCAGCACCGGCTGGCACTACCACCCGGGTCGGGTGGACGTGGTGGTGCTGTCCGGGACGCTGACCCGGACCCTGCACGACGGCCGGGTCGAGGTCAGCCGGGCCGGGGACTCGCTGGTCGAGGAGGCCGGACCGGTCCACGTCCACGTGGGGCGCAACCTCGGGGACGAGCCCGTGGTGCTGATCGCGAGCTATGCCGCCCCGGTCGGCTGCCCGTTGGCGGTGCCGGTCGTGGAGCCCGAGTGGAGTCGCAGTGGCGCCCGGCCCGCCGGGGCCTGACCCGCCGACATCCGAGCAGGGCCGCTCCGGCGCTGCCGCTCGTCGCCCGTTGCCCGTCGTCCGTCGTCCGGCGATGAGGACGGGTCGGACCGGGAGCCGCGCCACGCGGTGCGCGGCTTGAGCAGATTCACCCGAACGTATTGACGTGGCCCGGAGTTGGAACTTCCGCTCCGGGCCGTGGCGTTTCCTGGGCAAGGATCCGGCCGAACCGGACGAATAACCCATCGATGGAGGACACCAGACCCCACCCCGCACCACGGAGGTATGCGCATGACCTCAGACCGCTTTTCGTCGCCCGCCGGCGCCGACCTGACCGGCCCCGCGACGCCCTACCGGATGACCGTCACCACCACCCTCCCGCACCGCGAGGCCGTCGCCCTGGCCGACGAGCAGCTCGCCGCCTGGCTCAAACAGGAAGGCTGCGAGGAGCCCCCGCCGGCTTCCCGCGCCCTCACCGGGCCGCCCCCGGCCGGACCGGCCTCGACGGGGACGGCTCCAACCCGACCGGAACCGCCCGAACTGACACCCCCTGGACCGACGAGGTCCGGACCGGCGCAGTCCCGACCGGCCCCCGCCGCCGAGCGACTGCGCCTGGGCGACCGGGTCCTGCTCGACCGCGACCAGGGCCCGCTGCGCGGCGGCCCGGCCGCCGGCCGCTACGACCGCCGACGCCTGCGCACCCCGACCCCGCACGGCACCCAGCAGCTGACCCTGACCGTGGCCACCGGGGCCGATGGCCCCACCTGGGTCCGGCTGGAGGCCGAGACGCACAGCACCGGCAACGGCGTGCGGACCCCTTGCCGGGTGCCGGTGCCCGAACTCGCCCGCACCCTCCTGCCGCTGCTCGACGCCACCGACGGCCCGGCCGCCGTCCACCCGGCCCCCCGGGTGATCACCGCCGGCGAGGTCGACGGCCTGATCGACGAGCTCTGCGACCCGGAGCGCCGGCTGCCCGTCGTGGTCGCCAGCGTCCCGGTGAACCTCCCGCTCGACCGCTGGGTCGAGGACGTCATCCGCCCGCTCTGCCACCAGCTGCCCGGCCTGGCCACGGCCTACGTCCTGGACCCGGGCGCCCGGACGGGGTTCAACGTCGCGCTGGAGTACCACAGCGTCTACGGCGGAGCGGTGCGCACCTACCTGCCCGAGGTCGACCCCGCCTCACGGTGCGACGGCGCCCGGCACCCGGTGCTCGCCCGGGGGCGAATAGAGCAGGACATCCGCCGCGCGGCCGGGCTGCTCGCCCGCGAGCCGCGCCGGCTCGCCGCCGACCTGCCGCTGCCGCCCCCGCTGGCGGCCGTCCCGGTGCTGCGGGTCGCCCCGGCGCCGCCCCGCGGGGCCGTCAGCCCGGCCGGGGACGCGGTCGCCGCCCGTGCCGAGCTGGCCGCGCTCGTCCGGGAGGAGCAGCAGGACCGCGCCGAGCAGCAGGCCAGAGCCGACGAGCTGGAGCGGGTCCGGCGCACCCTGCGCCACGAGCGCCGGGACAACCGCGTGGGTCGGGACAGCCGGGACAAGCAGGACGGCCGCGAGGGTCATGAGGGCCGCGACCGTCCGGAGCTCCGCGAGCGCCACGACGGTCGGGACAGCCGGGACGGCCACGTACGGGCCGGCTCCCGTGCCCTCACCGGGCGCCACTGCATCCTCCAGGGCGCCGCCGGGCACTTCGCCGCCAAGCCGTCCGCCCGGCCCGCGAAGCCGGAGACCTTCACCGAACTCATGTCCAGGATCGACGAGTTCCCGCTGCTGACCTTCACCGGTGACCAGAAGAACGCGCTCGCCCTGGACGGGCTCCGGTGCTCCGGCGCGGGCTGGGCCCGGCTCGCCTGGGACGGGCTGACCGCCCTCCAGGAGTACGCCGAGGCGGCGGTCCGCGGCACGGCCGGCGGCGACTTCAAACAGTGGTGCGAGCACACACCGGAGGGCTGCCACCACTTCCCGCCCCGCAAGGCGGTGCGCGGGGAGTCCCGGACGGTGTTCAGCCACACCAAGTGGAAGCGCGAACGGATGCTGCCCGTCCCGGAGAGCGTGGACGCCTCCCGGCGCGCCTTCATGGGCGCACACCTGCGGATCGGCGGCGGCCGTACCGCGCCCCGGCTGCACTACCTCGACGATTGCTCGGGCAGTGGCCGGATCTATGTCGGCTACATCGGCCTGCACCTGACCAACACCCGGACCAACTGAGAGGCTGGGCTGACCACTGCCGCCCGTTCGGTGGACAATGTCCGGCAGGGGCGGGCCGCAGGGTCGCCGGCCGCCCCGGGCAGGCGCCGGACGAGCATGGGGGAACGACGACCGATGCAGCACTCAGCAGACGGCCAGCCCGACGGCACCGCCACCGTCCAGTTCCCCCGACCGGGCTTCCTCGCCTCGGTCTTCAGAGAGTTCACCACCGACCAGGGGCAGGGCCAGGGCCTGGACCCGGACGCCGCCGACCCCGGCCCGGCCGCCCCCGGTACGCCTGATGACGGCATGCCCGATGACGGCGCGTCCGGTGGCGGTTCGTCCGGTGGTGCAGCGTTCGGTGGTGCTGCGTCCGGCGACGGCCCGGCCGAGCCCGAGGAGTCCATCGCCGCCCACGGCCGGGCCGCCGCCCTGACCCACCACCGCACGCTCACCGTCCAGGCCGAGCACGACCGGTTGGCCGACCTGCTCCGGCGGGCCGCACTGCCCGTCTCGGCCATGGACTTCGAGAGCCAGCTGCGCCACTACGAGCCCCGCCCCTACCCGGCCGACGGGCCGGAGAGCGGCAGCGAGGCCGAGCCCCGCTGGGCGGACTTCGCGCCCGGCGGGCCGGCCACCGCCGACCCCGACGGCGCCCCGGCCCGCAGCCTGCTCGACTCCGGCTACCAGCGCGAACTCGCCCAGGCCCGGCTGGCCCACCAGCGTTCCCTGCGCGAGTGGCGCACCCGCCGGGCCGAGGCCGACAACCCGGCCGTCGACGAGTCCCGGCGCGTCCACGAGGCGGCCGAGGAGGCCCGGGCCCGCGCCGTGCGCGAGTACAACGAGAGCCTGGAGGAGTGCCGGCGGGCCTACCGGCTGTCCGAGCCGGCCGCCGTGGAGTCGCTGCTGGAGCGGGCGCTCGCCGCCGCCGAGACCGCCACCCAGGACCTGCCCGCCCCCTGCCGGGCGGTCTTCCGCCCGCTCACCCGCACCGCCGTGCTGGACCTCGACCTGCCGCCGCTCGACCTGGTGCCCTCGCTCACCGGCTACCGGCTCGCCCCGGACGGCGACATCGTCCCGGTCCCGCGCCCGCCGGCGGACCGGGCCACCGACTATCTGCGCCTGGTCGCCCGGCTCGCCCTGCGCGCCCTCCAGGCGGCCGACGCCGTCGACACCGACGAGATACTCGCGGGCGTCGTGCTCAACGGCTGGCTGCGCGAGCCCGCCACCGCCGAGCCGCTCTGCCTGGTCAGCGTGGACGCCGACCGCGACGCACTGGCCCGCACCCGGCTGCTGCCGCCCGCCACCCCGTACGAGGAGCGCGACGACGAAGGCGTCTACGCCGACGCCGAGCAGGACGAGGCGCTCGTCCGGCTGCGCCAGCTCGGCGCCGCCGTCACCCCGGACCCGTACGGCCGCGTGGGCGTGCAGCCCGCCGCGCAGGCGGGTGCCGCCGTACCGGCCGCACCCGACCTGTCCGCGAACGAGTTCGCCCAGCTGGTGCGCGACCTGCTCACCCGCGGCGGGCTCGCCGAGTGGAGCGTGCGGCTGCGCGGTCCGGCCGGACTGGTCGCCACCGGTGAGGGGGCTCCGGGCAGCGCGCTGCCCGGACGCTGGGTGGTCTGGGCCTCCCGGGGCGCCGAGCCGGTCAGCGCGGAGGAGATCGCCACCCTGGCCGAGGCCGTCCAGGAGGAGTCCGCCGAGCGCGGCCTGCGACTGACCACCGGCCGCTTCGCCGACGAGGCCCTCGACCTCACCGGCGAGGAGAGCCACCGGCACATCCACCTGGTCGACGGCGACGGCATGAGCGAACTCGCCCGCACCCACCTCGGACTGCCCCTCGCCGCCAGCCGCTGACCCCACCTCCGGTCCCCGACCCGACCCCCGTCCCCACCCTCGTCCCCGGCCCCGTCTTCGCAGCTCACCCCTACGGACCGCCCGGCGGGCGAGCCCCCGCACCCGACCCGAGGCTGGAAAAACGGGCACCGGCGGAGCAACGGCACCCCGGGCGATCACCATCGAACGGTCGTCCGATACGGTCGGCGGTCGGCCCGGCCACGGGCGGACCCCAGGGGGAGAGGAATGGGCAGAGCGCCCGGCAGACCACACGGCGGCACCCGCCGGCGCCCGAACGGCGGATCGACCCACCCGGAGGCGGCCCGGTGACCGCCGTCCTGGTCGCCGCCGGGGCGTTCCTGATGACCCTGATCGGCGGCTTCGTCGCCCAGCGCACCGGCGACCGCCGCCACCTCGTGCTCGGCTTCGCCGCCGGCCTCATGCTCGGCGTGGTCGCCTTCGACCTGCTGCCCGAGGCCATGCGCCAGGCGCCGGACGAGGTGCACGGCGTGCCGCAGGCGCTGCTGATGTTCGCGGTCGGCTTCCTGACCATCCACGTGGTCGAACGCGCGGTCGCCATCCACCGCGGCCACGAGAGCGAGTACGCCGAGCACACCCACGGCCACCAGCACGCGCACGCCCACGGCGGCCGGCGCCAGGGCGTCGGCCTGACCGCCGCGCTGGCCCTGGTCGGGCACAGCGTGATGGACGGCTTCGCGATCGGCGCCGCCTTCCAGGCCGGCACCACGGTCGGAACGGTCGTCGCCATCGCCGTCGTCGCCCACGACTTCGCCGACGGCTTCAACACGTACACGATCACCCGGCTCTACGGGAACAACCGGCGGCGGGCGCTGACGCTGCTCGCGGCGGACGCGCTGGCCCCGGTGTCCGGCGCCGCGATCACCCTGGCCTTCACCATCCCCGAGCACCTGCTCGGCCTCTACCTCGGCTTCTTCTCCGGGTTCCTGCTCTACCTGGCCACCTCCGACATCCTCCCGGAGGCCCACAGCCCGCACCCCTCCCGCAGCACCCTGCTCTGCACCGTCGCCGGGGTGGGGTTCATGTGGCTGGTGATCGGCCTCGCCAACTAGGCAGGGCTCGGCAGGGCAGGGCCAGTGCAGGACGGGGCAGGGCGGGGTCTAACGCGACGGGCCGCCCGGGGGCGCCGTCCGCGGTGGTGGACCGGCTGCGAGGAAGCGGGCCTCGGCGGCGCGCAGCACGCGCAGCAGCACTTCCTGCTCGTCGGGACTGACCTCGCCGAAGTACGCCTGGGCCACCTCGTGCCGGACCTGTCCGATCCGTTCGACCGCTGCCCGGCCCGCCTCGGTCAGCAGGATCCGGACCGCCCGCCGGTCGGCCGGGTCGGGCCTACGTTCGACCAGGCCGGCCTCCTCCAGCGCGTCGACCACGGTGGTCGCCGAGCGCGGCGCGATGTGCAGCCGCTCGGCGAGGTCGCTCAGCCGCATCGCGTGGTCCGGCAGCTCGCAACCGGGCGCGTGGGCCAGGGTGTTCAGCGCCCGGGCCTGGCCGGGGGTGATGCCGTACGGCTCCAGCTGCCACCCGGTCTGCCGGCGGATCCGCTTGATCGCCCTGGTCATCGTGTCGGCCAGCTCGGCGGCAGTGTCCGAGGCGGTGGCGTCCGACGCCGTGGAGTCTGCCGCCGTGGAGTCGGAGGCCGTGGTGCCCGAGCCTGCGGTGTCCGCGGCGGCCGCCTCCGCAGGGGCGCCGGGCGGGCCGGGGGAGGGGTCCGCCGGGTCGGTCGGCGTGGTGGTCATCGCGGTCTCCTCGGCAGGCGTCCGCCCCAGGGTATCGGCCGGTCCGGGGCCGGTGGCCGATGGCGGACGGCGCCCCGAGAAAAATGTTGAGCTTGGCTCAGTATCTGGGTTAGCGTAGCCCCAACTGAGGGGACCCTAAGTTCCCTCCCCGGATCCTGGAGGGCCCGTGCCCCGCTCCGAAGCCCGCGTCACCACCGACCGCCCCACCCGCTACGCCAAGCAGCTCGCCGCCCACATGGGCCGCAAGATCGAGGCCACCTTCTCCGAGGAGACCGGCCGCGGCACCCTGGTCTTCGGCGCCGGCACCGCCACCCTGGAAGCCCGGAGCGACGCGCTGCTGCTCACCGTCGAGGGCGAGCGGGAGAACCTGCCCGGCCTGGAGGACGTCGTCGGCCGCCACCTCGTCCGCTTCGGCGCCCGCGACGAACTCGTCATCGAATGGCACCGCGACAACGGCGAGACCGGCCTCGTTCACCGCAACGACGACCCCGAGGCCTGACCGCCGCCCCCGCTGCCCGGCCGGGGCAGCCACCGGGCCAGCCCCCACAGCACCAGGGCGGCCAGGCACCAGCTGGCCACCACGTCCAGCAGCCAGTGGAAGTCGCTCCACACCAGCCCCGCGCCGACGCCCACCGCCAGCAGCACCGCGCCCGCCGTCAGCAGGCGCGCCGCCCACGGTCCCGCCACCCGCACCAGCAGCAGCGCAGCCACCCCGTACGAGAGCGACGCGGTGGCGGTGTGCCCGGACGGGTACCAGCCCCACTGCTCCGGCGTCAGCGGATCACCGAGCGGGCCCGGCCGGGCGAACGCCGCCTTGGCCGGCACCACCAGCAGCGGGATCAGCCCGGCGGTCAGCGCCGCCACCGGCAGCGGCAGCCACCAGCGCCCCGCCGCCCCCGTCCGGCGCCACCGCCACGCGGCCAGCACGCCGGCCGCCAGCAGCACCGGGATCGCGGGCACGCTGTCGCCCAGGTCGGACAGGATCTGGCCCAGTTGGTCCAGCAGCGCGCTGGGGTGGTCCCGGTGGGCGGTCCGGACGGCTCCGCGGACCGTGCGGTCCCATCCGAGCAGCGGGCCGTCCACCGCCACCTGCCACGACACCAGCAGCAGGACGACCGCCGCCGTCAGCGGCACGGCCACCGAACGGGCCACCCGGCCCGGAACGGCGGACAGCCGCCCCGGAGCAGGGGGGAGAGCTCCGGGGCGGCTCTGATGATCGCCGTTCCGTGCGCCCCGGGGGGTGTGGGTCGGACGGTCGGTCGATCGGTCTTCGGTGGGCGCCACCCCTCCCGGGGCGGCCTGGTCGTCCTCGCGGCACGCATGCGGACCCGCCGTCGGGGGCGACCCCTCAGGCGACTCCGCCCATGGCTGCGGCTCGCTGTCCATCTGCGATGACACTACGTCAACAGCCCTTCCGCGCCGAGCGCCTTCAGCGATTCCCCACATCATCTTCACCCCGCCCCGGGCGGCCCTCCGGGAGCCCCGACGACCTGGTCAGACCGGGCCGCGGGCCCGTCCAACCGGCCGGTGACAACCGAACGGCCCGCGAGGACCAGAGGTCCCCACGGGCCGTTCAGCGCTGTCCGGACAACCCTCCGGAGGGGGTTCACGACCTGACGGGCGACACCGCTCAGACGGCGGCGAAAGCGCCCTCCAGGATGTCCAGGCCCTCGGCCAGGAGGTGCTCCTCGATGACCAGCGGCGGCAGGAAGCGCAGCACGTTGCCGTAGGTGCCGGCGGTCAGCACCACCAGGCCCTCGGCGTGGCACGCCTTCGCGATGGCCGCGGTGGCCTCCGCGTTCGGCTCCTTGCCGCCCGGCTTCACCAGCTCGACGGCGATCATCGCGCCGCGGCCGCGGACCTCGCCGATGATGTCGAACTTCTCCTGCATCGCCCGCAGGCGGCCCAGCATGATCTCGCCGATCCGCTGCGCCTTGCCGTTGAGGTCCTGCTCCTTCATCGTCTCGATGGCGCCCAGCGCGGCCGCGCAGGCCACCGGGTTGCCGCCGTAGGTGCCGCCCAGGCCGCCCGCGTGCGCGGCGTCCATGATCTCGGCGCGACCGGTCACCGCGGCCAGCGGCAGACCACCGGCGATGCCCTTCGCGGTGGTGATCAGGTCCGGGACGATGCCCTCGTCGTCACAGGCGAACCACTGGCCGGTACGGCAGAAACCGGTCTGGATCTCGTCCGCGACGAACACGATGCCGTTCGCCTTCGCGTACTCCACGATCGCCGGCAGGAAGCCCTTGGCCGGCTCGATGAAGCCGCCCTCGCCCTGGATCGGCTCGATGATGATCGCGGCGACGTTCTCGGCGCCGATCTGCTTGTTGATGATCTCGATCGCCTGCGCGGCGGCCTCGGCGGCGCAGTTCTCCGCACCCGTCAGCCAGCGGTACGGGTACGCCACCGGCACCCGGTAGATCTCCGGGGCGAACGGGCCGAAGCCCTGCTTGTACGGCATGTTCTTCGCCGTCAGGCCCATGGTCAGGTTCGTACGGCCGTGGTAGCCGTGGTCGAACACCACGACGGCGGTGCGCTTGGTGTAGGCGCGGGCCACCTTCACCGCGTTCTCGACCGCCTCGGCACCCGAGTTGAACAGCGCGGTGCGCTTGTCGTGGTCACCCGGGGTCAGCTCGTTCAGCTGCTCGGCGACCGCCACGTAACCCTCGTACGGGGTCACCATGAAACAGGTGTGGGTGAAGGCGGCGAGCTGCTCGCTCGCCTTCGCCACCACGGCCTCGGCGCTGTTGCCGACGTTCGTCACGGCGATGCCGGAGCCGAAGTCGATCAGCGAGTTGCCGTCCACGTCCTCCAGCACGCCGCCGCTGGCACGGGACACGTACACCGGCAGGGTGGTGCCGACACCGGCCGCCACCGCACCCAGCTTGCGGGCCTGCAGCTCCTGCGACTTCGGACCGGGGATCGCGGTGACCAGGCGGCGCTCCTGCGGGAGCGGCGTTGCGGCGCTCATGGGGTTCTCCAGACTTCTCGGCTCGGTGCTTCGCAGGCTACGGCCGCCCTCCCCGGCCGGGCATGCGCCACTCGGTAGCACTGAGCCGTCCGACTTGTCCGGCACGGCCAGCGCGGGTGGTGCGACTACCAGCATGCCCCGCTCCACTACATTGAGCGCGGGCGTGTCGCCGGTACGGCGGCATGGGTATGGCGGCACCGACGGCGATCGGGCCGGGCGGGCGAGGGAGCGGGGCCGTACATGGCGCACGACGGGGCACACCACCACACCGATCGGACCACCACCAGACCCCCGGCCCCCATGCCGCACCAGCGGCCCGGCACCCGCACCGACGGGGCCCCGGCCTTCGACCTCCCCACCTGGGCCGCGGCCCCGCGCCCGGAAGCCGAACCCGGCGTCTACCGGCTGGGCTACCGCCCGATCGACCCGGAACGGGCGGAGGCGGCCCAGGTCGCGGCCTGGCCGCTGCTCCTGCGGGCGGGACTCAACGCGGTGGTGGGGTGGTTCGCCTATCTCTACGGCACGCAGCTCCTGATGTACGTGCTCGTGTGGTTCGGCGGACAGGCCGGCATCGGCCCGCTCGCGTCGCCGTCCGAGTCCGAGGCCATGTTCACGCTGCTGGTGGCCAACGCGCTCGTGATCGGTGTCGTCGTCAAGCTCTTCGGCCGGATGGGCCGTTGGCCCGAGGTGTGGCGGCGGTACGTGTCGCCGTTGCTGTCGCGGGCGGTGACGCAGGAGCAGCCCGCGCAGGCGGAGGAGGGCGTGGCGGTGGCCCAGGTGGCGGGGCGGCTGGACCCGTGGGGCGGGCTGCGGCAGGGCGGGGCGGCCGAGGCGGCGGGGCGGCTGGAGCGGGAGGCGGTCGGGGACGTCGACTACGTGCGGATCCAGCGGGCGTGGGAGTCGGCGCAGGCGGATCCGGCGTTCGTGCCGGCGTTCGTCGAGCAGGTGGTGGCGCGCGGTGGGGCGGCCTTCGCGCACCCCTCGGAGTCGCGGGAGCTGGCGGACCGGGGTGAGCGGCACGATCTGCTGCTGGGCCAGGTCTGCCTCGGGACCGCCCAGGACGTGCCGAAGAACCCGCTGAGTCATCGGGCGGCCGGGTTCGCGCTGGATCCGGCGCTGCTGGGCACGTCGCTGCTGGCGGTGGGTCCGGCGGGGACGGGGAAGACGGCGCGGCTGGCGCGGCCGGTGGCGGAGGCGCTGTGTCTGCAGGCGCTGGCCGGCACCGCGTGCGTGGTGGTGGTGGGGGCGGCGGACGCGGATCTCGGCCCGGACGCCTGGTACGACGTGGTGATCGCGCCCGGTGATCCGGCGTCGGCGTACGGACTGGACCTGTACGGTGCGGCGCAGGATCCGGACGAGGCGGCGGCCCGGCTGGCCGAGGCGCTGCTGCCGGACGAGTTGACGGCGCGCGCGGAGAACGCCCGGACGGCGCTGCAGCAGGTGGTGGGCCCGTTCCACGCCGCGTACGCGCGCTATCCGGGGGTGCGGGAGCTGCGGGCGCTGCTGGCCGGTGAGCCGGACGTGCTGGCGGCCCTGGTGAAGGCGCTCGGGGTGGCGGGCCGGCTGGCCGTGTTCGAGCGGGACCTGGAGCACCGGGAGCGTCAGCGCGGCCGGGCGGACGATCCCGGGGCGCTGCTCGCGGACCGGCTGGCGCTGCTGGACCGGCCGGCCTTCGAGGGCGCCTTCGCAACGGACGGCACCGGGCGGCCCCCGTTCGCGATGCGGGTGCTGGACCATCCGTTGCGGGTGCGGGTGAAGCTGCCGGAGCGCAGCCATCCGGAGGCCGCGCGGATGCTGTCCCGGTTGGTGGTGGGTCAGTTCGTGCAGGCGGCGGGGGCCCGTACGGACCGTTCGTTGTTCGCCGGCCTGGTGGTGGACGACGCCTCGGCGGCGCTGGACGCGACCGCCGTGCGCGGGGTGCAGCGGATGCGGGGGGCGAACGCGGGCGTGGTGCTGCTGCTGCGCACGCTGGTGGATCTGCCGGAGGCGCTGCGGGCGCCGTTGTTCGGCGCGGTCGGCTGCCGGATGGCGTTCCCGGGGATCGCGCCGTGGGACGGTCGGCTGTTCTCGGAGGCCTGGGGGACGCACCTGGTGCAGGAGACCGCGGTGACCCACACGCCCGACACCTCGGGCGGTGTGGTGCGGCGGGCCGGGCGGTTGGGGCGGCGGGCGCTGTCGGGGACGGCGGCGCAGACGGAGTCGGTGACGACGCGGGACGTGGAGCGCTTGCGCTGGTCGCCGTCGGATCTGGCGCACGCGCTGCCGGCGGGGCACGCGGTGGTGTCGTTGACCGCGGTGTCGGGGGAGCAGGTGCCGCCGTTGCTGGTGGATCTTCGGGGCTGACGGGGCGCGGGGCGGAAGCTCGCCTTCACGGTGGATTCGGCAGTGCCGGTTGTCCGGAGCGTCCATAATGAGGGGGAGAGACCCTCACTTGTCCCATTGCCCTCTCCTCGCCCGGCCGCAACGGCGCGGTCAGGTCGATCCCCCGAAGGTGCCATGCCCCCCACACTCGCCTCCGTTGTCCGCAACAGTTCGCTCCATCTGACGGTCCTCGCCGGCGCGGACCACCTGGAGCGGCCGGTCCGCTGGGTGCACACCAGCGAGCTGGACGACCCGACGCCGTTCCTGGAGGGTGGCGAGCTGCTGCTCACCACCGGGATCAAGCTGGGCCGTACGGCGGCCCAGCTGCAGGCGTACGTGCACCGGCTGGCCGATGCCGGGGTGGTGGGGCTGGGCCTGGGGGTGGGGCTGTCGCACACGGAGGTGCCGCAGCCACTGGTGGACGCGGCCGCGCAGCGGGGGCTGCCGCTGCTGCGGGTGCCGGAGCCGACGCCGTTCATCGCGATCAGCAAGGTGGTGTCCGCGGCGCTGGCCGCGGAGCAGTACGAGGCGGTGACGACCTCCTTCGAGGCGCAGGAGGAGCTGACCCGGGCCGCGCTGGGCAAGGACGGCACGACGGCGGTGGTGCGCCGGCTGGCGGCCCGGCTGGGCGGCTGGGCGGCGCTGTACGACGGGTCGGGGGCGCTGTCGGTGGTGGCGCCGGACTGGGCGGCGCGCCGGGCGGGGCGGCTGGCGGCGGAGGTGGACCGGCTGCGCCGGCGTCCGGCGCCGTCGAGCGCCGCGTTGCAGGGGCGGGCGCCGGGGATCGACACGGCGGACGAGGACTACGTGGTGGTCCAGTCGCTGGGGGCGGACCGGCGGGCCCGGGGCTTCCTGGCGGTGGGCACCGAGGACCGGATCACCCCGACCGAGCGGTACGTGCTGAACGCGGCGGTGGCGCTGCTGACCCTGACGCTGGAGCGCTCGCGCGAGCTGCGCCAGGCCGAGGAGCGGATGGGCGCGGCGCTGCTGCGGATGGTGCTGGCGGGCGAGGTGGCGACGGCCCGCCAGGTGGCGGTGGGGCTGTTCGGCGGTATGCCGGAGGGGACGATACGGGTTCTGGTGGCCGGGGCCGGGCCGAACGCGGAGGCCGCGGAGGCGCTCGGGGAGCTGGGGGACCGGGCCGAGCAGGCGGGTGCCCGGGTGGGCGAGAAGCTGCTGGTGGCGCGGGAGGACGGCGCGCACGGGGCGCGGCTGATGGTGCTCGCGCTGGACAACGGGGCGGTGCACCGGGCCTGTCTGGGCGCGGTGGAGGAGCACGAGGGCCTGTCGCTGGGCGTGTCGGCGCCGGCCGCGCTGGAGGACGCGGGGACGGCGCACGCGCAGGCCGAGCGGGCGCTGGCGGTGGCGCTGCGCGGTGGCCGGCGGTCGGTGGACCACGAGGAGGTCGGCGCGGGGTCGCTGCTGCCGCTGCTCGGCGAGGACGCGGTGACGGCGTTCGCCGAGGGGCTGCTGCGGCCGCTGCGCGAGCACGACCGGACGGCCCGCGGCGATCTGGTGGCCTCGCTGCGGGCGTGGCTGTCCCGGCACGGGCAGTGGGACGCGGCGGCGGCCGATCTCGGGGTGCACCGGCACACGCTGCGCTACCGGATGCGGCGGGTCGAGGAACTGCTGGGGCGTTCGCTGGACGACACCGACGTGCGGATGGAGCTGTGGCTGGCGCTGCGCTCCGGCGAGGAGTAGGCCGCACCCGAGCCGCACCGAGCCGTACCGGGCCGCCCGGGCCGTGCCCCGGCGCGTACCGGCCCGGGAGGCTCTGGACGGGATGGAGCAGCGTGGGGGGCGAACGCTCCGAGTCGGCCAATCCGGTCGGTGCGCCGCCCCACCTACCCTCGGATTCGGGTCCCACACCCGTGGGCCCGCTGACGACGAGGAGAGGGCCGGTACCACGGTGACCACCACGTACGATTTCTGGCTGGCCGGCCGACGGGCGAGCGGCGACGCCGACTTCGAGGTGCACAACAGCTGGGACGGCCGTCTGGTCGGCAAGGTGAGCATCCCGACCGAGGCCCAGGTCGAGGAGGCGCTGGACGCCGCCGTCGCCGCGCTGCCGGTGTTCGCCGCCACCCCGGCGCACGTCCGCTCGGCCGCGCTGGACCACGTGGCCAAGCGCCTGACCGAGCGCACCGAGGAGCTCGCCCAGCTCATCACCGCGGAGAACGGCAAGCCGATCAAGTGGGCCCGTGGTGAGGTCGGCCGCGCGGTGTCGGTCTTCCGCTGGGCGGCCGAGGAGGCCCGCCGGACCAACGGCGAGACGATGCGGCTGGACACCGACCCGGGCGGCGTGGGCCGTTTCGCGGTGGTGCGCCGCTTCCCGCGCGGTGTGGTGCTGGGGATCGCCCCGTTCAACTTCCCGCTGAACCTGGTCGCCCACAAGGTCGCCCCGGCGATCGCGGTCGGTGCCCCGATCATCCTGAAGCCGGCCCCGGCGACGCCGCTGTCGGCGATGGTGCTGGGCGAGATCCTGGCCGAGACCGACCTGCCGGCCGGTTCGTGGAGCATCCTGACGGTGCCGAACGACCGGATGCCGGCGCTGGTGCAGGACGAGCGCCTGCCGGTGATCTCGTTCACCGGTTCGGACAAGGTCGGCTACCAGATCATGGACTCGGTGCCGCGCAAGCACTGCACCCTGGAGTTGGGCGGCAACGCCGCGGCCGTGGTGCTCGCCGACTGGTCCTCGGAGGCCGACCTGGACTGGGCGGCCACCCGGATCGCGATGTTCGCCAACTACCAGGGCGGCCAGTCCTGCATCTCGGTGCAGCGGGTGATCGCCGACGCGTCGGTGTACGACGCGCTGGTGGAGAAGGTCGTGGCCAAGGTCAAGGCCCAGGTCACCGGTGACCCGAACGACGACGCGACGGACGTCGGCCCGCTGGTCGACGAGAACGCCGCGAAGCGGGTGGAGTCCTGGGTGGACGACGCGGTCGCCAAGGGCGCCAAGGTGCTCGTCGGCGGGGGCCGCGAGGGTGCGACCTACGCGCCGACCGTGCTGGCCGAGCTGCCCGCGGACGCGATCCTGGCCAAGGCCGAGGTGTTCGGCCCGGTCCTGTCGCTGCACCGGGTGGACGGCGTGGACGAGGCCTTCGCGGCCGTCAACGACTCGGCGTTCGGCCTTCAGGCGGGCGTGTTCACGCACGACCTGCAGACCGCCTTCCGCGCCCACCGGGAGCTGGAGGTCGGCGGTGTGATCATCGGCGACGCGCCGTCCTACCGCGCCGACCAGATGCCGTACGGCGGCGTCAAGGACTCCGGTGTCGGCCGTGAGGGCGTCCGGTACGCGATGGACGACTACACGGTCGAGAAGGTCCTAGTCCTCAGCGGCCTCGACCTCTGAGCGAACCCGTGAGTGAAGGGCCCGGTCCGGTGACCGGGCCCTTCGCCCGTTCCGGGGCCCGGTCGGCTCGGCCGTCGTGTCGGCCCGTGTCAGCCGTTGTGCCCGCCCGCGCCGGAGACGGCCTCCTCGGCCGTGGTGCCGCCCGCGACCTGTCGGGAGGCGTCCTGCGCAGGGCCCCGGGCAGGACACAATGGGCGCATGACTTCGCTCGCCCACCCGCAGCTGCGGTTCACGCCCACCGTGCAGGACCCTTCCGGCCCCCGGGAGCTGGTGATCCTCGGTTCGACCGGGTCGATCGGCACCCAGGCCATCGACGTGGTGCTCCGCAACCCGGACCGGTTCCGGGTGGTCGCCCTGTCGGCGGCCGGCGGCCGGGTGGAGCTGCTCGCCGAGCAGGCGCTGCGGCTGGGCGTGCACACGGTGGCGGTGGCGGACCCGGCGGCCGAGCCGGCGCTGCGCGCGGCGCTGGCGGCGAAGGCGGCGGGCGCCGCGCTGCCGGCGGTGCTGGCGGGGCCGGACGCGGCGACCGAGCTGGCCGCGATGGAGTGCCACTCGGTGCTCAACGGCATCACCGGGTCGATCGGGCTGCGGCCGACGCTGGCCGCGCTGAGGGCGGGCCGGGTGCTGGTGCTGGCCAACAAGGAGTCGCTGATCGTCGGCGGCCCGCTGGTGAAGGCGGTGGCGCGGCCGGGGCAGATCGTGCCGGTGGACTCCGAGCACGCGGCGCTGTTCCAGGCGCTGGCGGGCGGCACCCGGGCCGAGGTCCGCAAGCTGGTGGTGACGGCCAGCGGCGGTCCGTTCCGCAACCGGACGCGTGAGCAGCTGGCCGGGGTGACGCCGCAGGACGCGCTGGCGCACCCGACCTGGGCGATGGGCCCGGTGGTCACGATCAACTCGGCGACCCTGGTGAACAAGGGCCTGGAGGTGATCGAGGCGCACCTGCTGTACGACGTGCCCTTCGACCGGATCGAGGTCGTGGTCCATCCGCAGTCGGTGGTGCACTCGATGGTGGAGTTCACCGACGGTTCGACGCTGGCGCAGGCCAGCCCGCCGGACATGCGGATGCCGATCGCGCTGGGTCTGGGCTGGCCGGAGCGGGTGCCGGACGCCGCCCCCGGCTGCGACTGGACCAAGGCCGCGACCTGGGAGTTCTTCCCGCTGGACGACGAGGCCTTCCCGGCGGTGGAGCTGGCCCGCGAGGTGGGCACCCTGGGCGGCACCGCGCCGGCGGTCTTCAACGCGGCCAACGAGGAGTGCGTGGAGGCGTTCCTGAAGGGGCGCCTCGCTTTCACGGGAATCGTGGACACTGTTGCCAAGGTCGTCGCCGAGCACGGCACGCCCGTGCCGGGAACTTCCCTGACGGTCGAGGACGTCCTGCACGCGGAGGACTGGGCCCGCGCCCGGGCCCGCGAGCTGGCGGCGGGCTGACGGCGGCGGGTTGACGGCGTGGGCCGTTTCCGGCCGGGTGTACCCGTACCGGGTGTCCGGCCGGGCGTGACTGCGGTAAGACAAGACGACGAGCGGAGCGGCATGACGGAGGGCCAGCGGTGGCAATGGTTTTGACGGTGGTCGGCATCCTGGTCTTCGCGGTCGGGTTGCTCGTCTCGATCGCCTGGCACGAGCTCGGCCACCTCTCGACGGCCAAGCTGTTCGGCATCCGGGTGCCGCAGTACATGGTCGGCTTCGGCCCGACCGTCTGGTCGCGGAAGAAGGGCGAGACCGAGTACGGCTTCAAGGCGATCCCGCTGGGCGGCTACATCCGGATGATCGGGATGTTCCCGCCGGGTGCGGACGGCCGGATCACCAAGCGCAGCAGTTCCCCCTGGCGCACCATGATCGAGGACGCCCGGGAGGCCTCCTACGAGGAGCTCCAGGAGGGCGACGAGCACCGGCTGTTCTACACCCGCAAGCCGTGGAAGCGCGTCATCGTCATGTTCGCCGGGCCGTTCATGAACCTGGTCCTGGCCTTCGGGCTGTTCCTGACGGTCATGATGGGCTTCGGCGTCTCGACGGCGGTGCCGACCATCGGCTCGGTCGCCCAGTGCGTGGTCAAGGCCGGTTCGCCGACCGACGTGTGCCCCGCGGACGCGCCCAAGACCCCCGCCAACGAGGTCGGGCTGCGGCAGGGGGACAAGGTCCTCTCCTTCGGCGGGGACCGGATCCGCGACTACGACCAGCTCCAGGCGGACATCCGGAAGTCGGCCGGCCAGCAGGTCGAGATCCTGGTCGACCGGGGCGGGCAGCAGCTCGTCCTCAAGCCCGTCATCGCCGTCAACGACGTGCAGAAGTACGACGGCAACGGCGTGCCGCTCAAGGGCCAGACCGTGCAGGCCGGCTTCCTCGGCTTCACCCCCAAGCAGGGGGTCGTCCAGCAGAGCTTCGGGCAGTCCCTGGACCGGATGGTCGGCATGGCCGAGAACGGGGTGAAGTCGCTGGCCGCGCTGCCCGGCAAGATCCCCGGTCTGTGGAACGCCGTCGTCGGGGACTCCCCGCGTGACCCGGACTCGCCGATCGGCATGGTCGGCGCCGCCCGGGTCAGCGGTGAACTGGTGAGCATGGACCTGCCCGCCAGCCAGCGGGTGGCGATGTTCGTCAACCTGCTGGCCGGGATCAACCTCTCGCTCTTCCTGTTCAACATGCTGCCGCTGCTCCCGCTGGACGGCGGCCACATCGCGGGCGCGGTGTGGGAATCGGTCCGCCGCCGATTCGCTCAGCTGTTCAAGCGGCCCGATCCCGGGCCCTTCGACGTCGCCAAGCTGATGCCGGTGGCGTACGTCGTGGCCAGCGTCTTCATCGGTTTCACCCTGCTGGTGATGGTCGCCGACCTGGTGAACCCGGTGAAGATCAGCTAGAGCGTTCGGGTACGGCGGGTGTGCTGGGGTCCGGCGCCGTGCCGTACCGTTGAGGCCGGGTGCGCGATCGAGGCGCGCCCGGCCTCGGCCGTCCCACTGGCCGGGCGGTCGACCACACCTCAACCCCGGGGAACCCTGCGCACATGACCGCGATCTCGCTCGGTATTCCGTCCCTGCCGCTCAAGCCGCTCGCCAAGCGCCGTGTATCCCGGCAGATCATGGTCGGCAACGTACCGGTCGGCGGTGACGCTCCCGTCTCGGTGCAGTCGATGACCACCACCGTGACCGCGGACATCAACGCCACGCTGCAGCAGATCGCTGAGCTCACCGCGTCCGGGTGCCAGATCGTCCGGGTCGCCGTCCCCACCCAGGACGACGCCGACGCGCTGCCGATCATCGCCAAGAAGTCCCACATCCCGGTGATCGCCGACATCCACTTCCAGCCGAAGTACGTCTTCGCCGCGATCGACGCCGGCTGCGCCGCGGTCCGCGTCAACCCGGGCAACATCAAGGCCTTCGACGACAAGGTCGGCGAGATCGCCAAGGCCGCCCGGGGCGCCGGCGTGCCGATCCGGATCGGCGTCAACGCCGGCTCGCTCGACAAGCGCCTGCTGGAGAAGTACGGCCGTGCCACCCCCGAGGCGCTGGTCGAGTCCGCGCTCTGGGAGTGCTCGCTGTTCGAGGAGCACGACTTCCGCGACATCAAGATCTCGGTCAAGCACAACGACCCGGTCGTGATGATCAACGCCTACCGCCAGCTGGCCGCCGCCTGCGACTACCCGCTGCACCTCGGTGTCACCGAGGCCGGCCCGGCCTTCCAGGGCACCATCAAGTCCGCGGTGGCCTTCGGCGCGCTGCTCGCCGAGGGCATCGGCGACACCATCCGGGTCTCCCTCTCGGCCCCGCCGGCCGAGGAGATCAAGGTCGGCAACCAGATCCTGGAGTCGCTCGGCCTGCGCCAGCGCGGCCTGGAGATCGTCTCCTGCCCGTCCTGCGGCCGCGCCCAGGTCGACGTCTACAAGCTGGCCGAGGAGGTCACCGCCGGCCTGGAGGGCATGGAGGTGCCGCTGCGCGTCGCCGTCATGGGCTGCGTGGTGAACGGCCCGGGCGAGGCCCGCGAGGCCGACCTCGGCGTCGCCTCCGGCAACGGCAAGGGCCAGATCTTCGTCAAGGGCGAGGTCATCAAGACCGTCCCCGAGTCGAAGATCGTCGAGACCCTGATCGAGGAGGCGCTCAAGCTCGCCGAGCAGATGCAGGAGGCGGGCGTCGAGGCCGGTACGCCGACCGTCGTCGCGGCCGACTGACCACGCAGGGTCCGCGCGGTGCGCCGCGCGCAGTCTTCCGGAAGCGGGGCCGTCCGTTCGCGGACGGCCCCGCGGCCGTAGCCGGGTGGGGCCACGGAGTAGGGTGCGGCCAGATTCGTCTCAGTGAGGTGCTGTCTCGATGCTCGATCGAGGTGTGATGCTCCCCGGCTCGTTCCAGGCCGCCCGTGCCCTGGCCACCACCCGCGTGTTGGAGCCCCCCGACCTCGCGGACGCCTTGGAGATCCTCCACCGCGACCCGGTCGCCAACTCCTTCGTCGCCACCCGGGTCGAGGCCGTCGGCCTGGACCCCTGGCGGCTCGGCGGCGAGATGTGGGGCTGGTACGACGGGGACGGCGCCCTCGCCGCGCTCTGCTACGCCGGGGCCAACCTCGTCCTGGTCGACGCCGGGCCGGAGGCCGTTGCCGCCTTCGCCGAGCGGGCCCGCCGGCAGGGCCGCCGCTGCTCCTCGATCGTCGGCCCGGCCGGGGCGACCGCCGCCTTCTGGGCGCTGCTGGAACGCAGTTGGGGCCCGGCCCGCGAAGTCCGCGCCCACCAGCCGCTGTTGGCCACCGCCGTGCCCTCCGCCGAGATCGCGCCCGACCCGCTGGTGCGGCGGGTGCGGCGGGAGGAGATCGACGCGCTGATGCCCGCCTGCGTGGCGATGTTCACCGAGGAGGTCGGGGTCTCCCCGCTGGCCGGCGACGGCGGCCTGCTCTACCAGGCCCGGGTCGCCGAACTCGTCTCCGCAGGGCGGTCGTTCGCGCGTTTCACCGAGGACGGCGAGGTCGTCTTCAAGGCCGAGATCGGCGCCGTCACCGAGGGCGCCTGCCAGGTCCAGGGCGTCTGGGTCGCCCCCGGGTACCGGGGCCGGGGCCTCTCCGAGACCGGCATGGCCGCCGTCCTCGACCTCGCGCTGCGCGAGATCGCCCCGGTGGTCTCGCTCTACGTCAACGACTTCAACCTGCGGGCCCGGGCCGCCTACCGGCGGGTCGGCTTCCGTGAGGTCGGCGCGTTCATGAGCGTGCTGTTCTGAGTCCGCTCCCCGGGAGTTCTGTTCCGATCTTCGCCCGCGCCGGCGGCCCACGGGTAGTAACGTCCGAGGCATGGATCAGCTGACCGGGGTGACGATCGAGGCCATCGACCTTGCGGCCTGGGCGCCGCAGGCGCTGGAGGTCCAGGCGGTGGCGTTCGGCCTGACGGCCGAGGAGGTCGCCGTCCGGCTGCACATCGTCGGCCGGCACGCGCACCAGCCCGGGGTGATCGCGCTCGGCGCGATGAGCGGCGGCCGGCTGGTCGGCTTCGGCTACGGGATGCCCAACCAGCGCGACCACTGGTGGAGCACGGTGATCGAGCCCTACCTGGACGCGCGCGGCCACGACGCCTGGCTGGACGACGTGTTCGCCGTCACCGAGCTGCACGTGCTGCCCGAGTACCAGGGCCAGGGCGTCGGCTCCCGGCTGATCCGCACCCTCTGCGAGCGTTCCGGGCTGGAGCGCAGCATCCTCTCCGCGATCGACGCGGAGACCCCCGCCCGGCGGCTCTACCGGGCGCTCGGCTACCAGGACCTCGCCCGTGCGGTGCGCTTCCCCGCCACGGACCGGCTGTACGCGGTGATGGGGGCCCGGCTTCCGCTGCGCGGGCCGGGCGAGGTGTAGGGCGCGTAGGGCGCGTAGGGCTCGTAGGGCTCGCCCTACAGCGCTCCGGCGAACTCCAGGTAGAGCTCGGCGTCCTCCCGGCGGCCGGCCGCCAGGGCCCGCAGGGCGAGGTCGACGGCCCGGAACAGCGTCCAGCCGCGCAGCCGTTCCCGGTCCACCTCCAGCGCGTCCGCGAGCTGGTGCAGCCGGCGGCGGACGGCCGCGGCCACGCCGGGGGAGCCGACCAGGGTGTCCGCCCGGTCCAGCGCCAGCCGGGCCAGGTCGAAGGCGCGCTCGCCGGCCAGCGGGCGCGGGTCGATCGCCAGCCAGGGCGCCCGGTCGGCGGCGAGCACGTTGCCGTGGTGGAAGTCCCCGTGGAGCAGGAAGGTCTCGGCGGCGGAGCCGGCCAGGCCGTCGGCGGTGTCCAGCGCCTCGGCGATCAGCGGCTCGGCCTCGGCGGCGCCGGGCAGGGCGCGGTGCCCGCGCAGCCGTTCCGCCGTGTCGGCGGTCCGGGCCGCGAGGGTCGGGAACGGGTGGTCCTCGGGCAGGGTGTTCCAGAGCCGGTGCAGCAGGCTGGTCGCCTCCAGCATCGCCTTCGCCTCGGCGAGCGAGCGCAGCGGGATGTCCCCGTGCAGCCGCTCCAGCAGCTGGACGCCCTCGGCGGGGTCGGCGTCCAGCAGCAGGACGGCCCCGCGCCCGGCCCAGTGGGCGAGCGCCGCGTGCTCCAGCGCGGTCTCGGGGGTCCGCAGGCCGGTCTTGAGGACGGCGGGGGAGAGGTCGTCGCGGTGGACGTAGGCGACCAGGCTCAGGCTGCCGCCGGGGTCGAGCACCCGCTCCAGGGTGAGGTCCCAGCGCGCCAGGTGGGCGGCCACCCGCGCGGGCAGCCCGGCCAGCCACTGCCGGCCCGGTTCGCCCTCGCTCGCCGCGACGCCGCGCGCCAGCCAGGCGGGGACGGTGATCTGCGGTGCTGCTCCCGACATGCCGACCTTCCGGTTGACGCTCCCCCGTTGGTGTTACCCGTCCATTGTCGGCCATGAACGGGAAACCGCAGGTCAGCGCCGCGGGCCCTAGGGAGTGGTGGCGGTGGGGGTGGGGAGGGGCTCGGGGATGCCGGGGAAGGCGGGGTCGGCCGCGCCCCAGCGGTGGGCGCGCAGGGCGCTGTCGCGCAGGGCGTCGGCGGCGGTGCCCCGTTGGGGGCCGGGGACGGCGGCGACCAGGTCGGCGTAGACGGTGGTGAGCCGGGTTTCGAGGTGGGCGGCGAGCTTGGTGGCGCCGGCCGCGTCGGTGACGGCGAACGGGAGCTGGTAGCCGGCGGCCGCGGCGGCCGGGGTGGCGCCGAGGGAGCCGATCAGCCGCTGCCAGGCGTCCCGCCGGGCCTCGTGGGCGGCGTAGGCGGTGCGGGCGTCGGTGCGCTGCTGGTCCTCGGGGAGCCGGGCGCCGACCACGCCGTAGCCGTAGACGGCGGCGTGTTCGGCGCCGAGGGCGCCCTGGAGGGCGGTCACCGCTGCTGCGGCGGCGGGGTCGGCCGACGGGCCGGCGGAGGGGGACGCGGTGGGCTGGTCGCTCGGGGGCGCGGTCGGCGCCTCGGTGGGGGTGGCGGCGGCCGGGGGCGGGGCGACCAGCGGGGTGGTGTCGCCGAGGGCGACGGCGTGCAGCACGTCGGAGGCGGCGACCGAGGCGAGCAACTGGGCCAGCGGCGGCCGGGCCGCGGCCAGGTCGGCGAGGCGGGCCTGGGCGGTCTGCCGTTCGAGTGCGGCGAGCGCGGCGGGGGTGCCGACCGGCGTTCCGCTCGGCGCCCCGCTCGCCGCCCCGGTCGCTGTGCCGCTCGGCGGCGCGCTCGGTGTCCCGCCCGGGCCGGCCGGGGGCGTGGTGGAGGGCGTGGCCGGGGATGCCGGGGGGACGGAGGCGGCCGGCAGCCCGTAGGCGAGGGCGGCGCGGTGCTGGGCCACCTCGGCCCGCAGCGGCTGCAGCACGGCGGCCTGGGCGCCGCCCGGGCCGGCGAGCAGCGCGTCGTAGCCGGCCAGCAGGGTGTCGGTGGCGGCGATCGAGCGCAGGATGACCGGTTCGTCCGGGTTCGGCAGCGGGCCGCGGTTGCCGGGCGCGCCGTCGCCGCCGTGGGAGCCGGTGCAGGCGGTGAGTGCGGTGAGGGCGAGCAGCCCGAGAGCCAGGTACGTCCGTCGGCTGGGCGGCTGCATGGGTGTCACTCCGGGGCGTGTGCGGGAGGGCGGCCTCCCCGCCTGCCCTTCGTAGGCGTGAATGATTACAGAATCCCCACGATTCCGGGCGGGGATTCGGATCCAGGGACGCCCCGGGAGCGGGTGTGAGCTTGCTCGCAGTGGGTGGCGTGCGCCCGGTCGGGGGTGGTCCGGAATCGGTGGTTCGCGGCTTCACCGGCTAGGCTTTGGGCCGAGCTGCCGTGACCCGGTGTGCGCCGGACCGGCGCCGGAGGGTGCGGAGCGACCTTCTGACAACAGCAGACGCGGCCGAGGAGTCCACCCGGATGAGCACCACCCACACCGACCGGCTGCGCGCGTTGCTGGAGCCGCTGGCCGTGCAGGCCGGTCTGGACCTGGAGGACGTCAAGGTCACCAAGGCCGGCAGCCGCCGCCAGGTGCAGATCGACGTCGACACCGACGGCGGCGTGGACATGGACGCCATCGCCGAGTTCAGCCGGGTGGTCGGTGAGGCTCTGGACGAGTCGGACCTGATGGGCGACGAGCCCTACCTGCTGGAGGTCGGTTCGCCGGGCGCCGAGCGTTCGCTGGACCTGCCCCGGCACTGGCGTCGCGCGGAAGGCCGACTGGCCAAGATCCACCTGGTCGACGGCGGGGAGATCGTCGCCCGGGTGCTGGAGGCGGACGAGGACGGCGCGCTGGTCGAGGTGCAGCCGGTGAAGGGCCGTGGCCGTCCGAAGGAGCGCCGGCTGGCGTACGCCGAGGTGGATCGGGCGCGCGTGCAGGTCGAGTTCAACCGCAAGGACGACAAGCTCCTCGACGAGGCCGCGGACTACGCGGACGACGACGCCTCCGAGGAGGGGGACGACGGTGCGCTGTGACCTGCGCACCGCCCGGACCATGACGAACGTGACGAAAAAAGACGAGGAGGCGTAGCCGTGGACATCGACATGAGTGCCCTGCGCACGCTGGTCAACGAGAAGAACATCCCCTTCGACCTGCTGGTCGAGTCCATCGAGTCCGCCCTCCTCACCGCGTACCACCGCACCGAGGGCTCGCGCCGCCGCGCCCGGGTGCACCTGGACCGCAAGTCCGGCCACGTCACCGTGTGGGCGACGGAGGACCCGGCCGAGCTGGACGAGGGCGTCGAGCCCAAGGAGTTCGACGACACCCCGAACGGCTTCGGCCGGATCGCGTCCAGCATCGGCATCCAGGTGATGATGCAGCGCCTGCGCGACGCCGCCGACGACCAGACCTTCGGCGAGTACGCGGGCAAGGAGGGCGACATCGTCACCGGTGTCGTCCAGCAGGGCAACGACCCGAAGAACGTGCTGGTCGACATCGGCAAGCTGGAGGCCATCCTGCCGCCGCAGGAGCAGGTCCCGGGCGAGGACTACCGGCACGGCACCCGGCTGAAGTGCTACGTCGTGGCGGTGCGCCGCGGTGTGCGCGGGGCCTCGGTGACGCTGTCGCGGACGCACCCGAGCCTGGTGAAGAAGCTGTTCGCGCTGGAGGTCCCGGAGATCGCGGACGGCAGCGTCGAGATCGCCGCGATCGCCCGTGAGGCCGGCCACCGCACCAAGATCGCGGTCTGGTCGCGCCGGGCCGGGCTGAACGCCAAGGGCGCCTGCATCGGCCCGATGGGCAGCCGGGTGCGCGCGGTGATGGGCGAGCTGCACGGCGAGAAGATCGACATCGTCGACTGGTCGGAGGACCCCCGGGAGATGGTCGCCGCGGCGCTGTCCCCCGCACGGGTGACCAGCGTGGAGATCGTCGACCTGGCCCAACGCTCCGCCCGGGTGATCGTGCCGGACTACCAGCTGTCGCTGGCGATCGGCAAGGAGGGGCAGAACGCCCGCCTCGCCGCCCGCCTCACCGGCTGGCGGATCGACATCCGGCCGGACACCGAGGGCCAGCCCGAGGACGGCGGTCGGGACACCGACCGCTGAGCGCGGCGCTGACCGGCCGTTCGCCCCGTCAAAGCCCCCCGCCGTTCCGCCCGGGATCGGCGGGGCGGCGCCATGTCCCTTCGGAGGGGTAGACTTGCCTTCGTCTGGCCGGACGCACGTCCGAGCACGCCCGGAACGCACCTGCGTGGGCTGCCGCAAGCGAGCGGCCAAGCACCAGCTGTTGCGTGTCACGGCGGTCGAGGGCGTCTGCGTCCCTGACCCCCGTGGCGCACTGCCGGGCCGGGGCGCTCACCTGCACCCCGATCCGGCCTGCCTCGACCTCGCGGTCCGCCGTCGGGCGTTTCCCCGGGCCTTCCGCCTCCAGGGGACGCTCGACACGGAGCGGCTCCGCGAGTTCATCGGGGAGCGGACCGTCGACACCCCGGCGCCCTGAGTCCCTCAGGCCGCCCGGTGGGGCGACACCCGCTACGGCCGCCGCTCAGTGCGGCGGGAGAACCACCGCAACAAGCACGGTTCGCGGGCAGCCGCGTGCCGTGCCACCAGTCAGGTACCTCGCGATGTGGAAGTAGGTCGAGATTGCGATGAGCTCTCGATGAGTACGCGATGAGTACGCGATGGGTACGCCCATGAAGTAGCGACGGTCCGGCGGACGAGACACCCCGGACTCATAGACAGGAGTGAAGTGGCTAAGGTCCGGGTTTATGAACTCGCCAAGGAACTTGGCTTGGAGAGCAAGGCCGTCATGGCCAAGCTCACCGAGCTCGGTGAGTTCGTCCGTTCGGCGTCCTCGACGATTGAGGCGCCGGTCGTACGTAAGCTGACTGACGCGCTTGGTGTGGCCCCCACCGGTGGTGGTTCCGCTGCCAAGCCGGGCCCGCGCAAGAGCGCGGCGCCCCAGCCCGCGGGTGGCTCCGCCGCCGCGGGTGCACCCAAGCCGGGTGCTCCGACCCCGGGTCCGCGCCCCAGCGCGACCCCTGGTCCCCGTCCCACCCCGGCCGCGGCTCCCGCGGCCCCTGCGGCCCAGGCCGCGCCCGCCGCCCCGGCGGCCCCCGCCGCCGCGAAGCCGGCGGGTGGCCCGACCCCGGGCCCGCGCCCGGCGGCGCGTCCCGCCGCTCCGGCGGCCCCGGCCGCGCCCGCGGCCGAGTTCTCCTCGCCGGCTCCGGCCGGTGACACCCCGCGTCAGGCCCCGTCGGCTCCGCAGGCCCCGCAGGCCTCGCGTCCGGCCGGTCCCGCCGCCGGCGGTGCCCGTCCGGGCCCGCGTCCGGCCGGCCCGCGTCCGGGCAACAACCCGTTCACCTCGGGCAGCGCGACCGGCATGGCCCGCCCCGGCGACCGCCGTCAGGGCGCGCCGGGTGCGCGTCCGGCCGGTCAGGGCGCCCCGGGTGGCGACCGCCCGCGTCCGGGCGGCGACCGTCCGCGTCCCGCCGGTGCTCCCGGTGCTGACCGTGGCGCCCCGCGTCCCGGTGGCGACCGTCCGCGTCCCGCCGGTGCTCCCGGTGCCGACCGTGGCGCCCCGCGTCCGGGCGGCGACCGTCCGCGTCCCGCCGGTGCTCCCGGTGCTGACCGTGGCGCCCCGCGTCCCGGTGGCGACCGTCCGCGTCCCGACGGCATGCCGCGTCCGGCCGGCCCGCGCCCCGGCGCCCCGTCCCCGTCCGGCATGCCGCGCCCGAACCCGGGCATGATGCCGCAGCGTCCGGCTCCGGGCCCGCGTCCGGGCCCCGGCGGCCGTGGCCCCGGTGGCCCCGGTGGCCGTCCGGGTGGTCCGGGTGGTGCCGGTGGCGCCCGTCCGGGCTTCCAGGGTCGTCCGGCCGGTCCGGGCTCGCGTCCGGCCGGTGGCGGCGGCTTCGGCGGTCCGCGTCCCGGTGGCGGTGCCCCCGGTGGCGGCGGCGGCTTCGGCCCGCGTCCCGGTGGTTTCGGTGGTCGTCCCGGCGGCCCGGGTGCCCGTGGTGGCACGCAGGGCGCCTTCGGTCGTGGCCCGGGCGGTCGCCCGGCGCGTGGCCGCAAGTCGAAGCGGGCGAAGCGCCAGGAGTACGAGGCCATGCAGGCCCCGTCCGTCGGCGGTGTGATGCTGCCTCGCGGCAACGGCCAGACCGTTCGCCTGTCGAGCGGCGCCTCGCTGATGGACTTCGCGGAGAAGATCAACGCCAACCCGGCCGCGCTCGTCTCCGTCATGTTCAACCTCGGTGAGATGGTCACCGCGACGCAGTCGGTCTCCGACGCGACCCTCGAGCTGCTGGCCGGCGAGATGGGCTTCATCCTGGAGATCGTCAGCCGCGACGACGAGGACCGCGAGCTGCTGGAGTCGTTCGACATCGACTTCGGTGCGAACGAGGGCGACGAGGACCAGCTGGCCCCGCGCCCGCCGGTCGTCACCGTCATGGGTCACGTCGACCACGGTAAGACCCGCCTGCTGGACGCGATCCGCAAGTCCAACGTGGTGGCCGGCGAGGCCGGTGGCATCACCCAGCACATCGGTGCCTACCAGGTCGTCACCGAGGTGAACGGCGAGCAGCGCCCGATCACCTTCCTCGACACCCCGGGTCACGAGGCGTTCTCCGCCATGCGTGCCCGTGGTGCCAAGTCCACCGACATCGCGATCCTGGTGGTCGCGGCCAACGACGGTGTCATGCCGCAGACGGTCGAGGCGCTCAACCACGCCAAGGCCGCGGGTGTGCCGATCGTGGTCGCCGTCAACAAGATCGACGTCGAGGGCGCCGACCCGACCAAGGTCCGCGGTCAGCTGACCGAGTTCGGTCTGGTGGCCGAGGAGTACGGCGGCGACACCATGTTCGTCGACATCTCCGCGCGCCAGGGCCTCAACATCGAGCAGCTGCTGGAGGCCGTGGTCCTCACCGCGGACGCCTCGCTCGACCTGCGGGCCAACCCGGAGCAGGACGCGCAGGGTATCGCCATCGAGGCCCACCTCGACAAGGGCCGCGGCGCCATGGCGACCGTGCTCGTGCAGCGCGGTACCCTCCGCGTCGGCGACTCGATCGTGGTCGGCGACGCCTACGGCCGCGTCCGCGCGATGCTGGACGAGAACGGCAACAGCCTCGCCGAGGCCGGCCCGTCCCGCCCGGTGCTGCTGCTCGGTCTGACCTCGGTGCCCCGCGCCGGCGACAGCTTCATCGTCGTTGACGAGGACCGCACCGCCCGTCAGATCGCCGAGAAGCGCTCGGCCCGCGACCGCAACGCCGCCTTCGCGCAGCGTCGGGTCCGGGTGTCCCTGGAGGACCTGGACAAGGCCATCGCCGCCGGCGAGATCGAGCAGCTCAACCTCATCATCAAGGGTGACGTCTCCGGTTCGGTCGAGGCCCTCGAGGACGCCCTCGTCAAGCTGGACGTGGGCGAGGAGGTCGAGCTCCGCATCCTGCACCGCGGTGTGGGTGCGATCACCGAGTCCGACGTCAACCTGGCGATGGGTTCGGACGCCATCATCATCGGCTTCAACGTGCGCGCCGAAGGCCGTGCGCGTACCGCGGCCGACAAGGAAGGCGTGGATGTCCGGTACTACTCGGTCATCTACCAGGCGATCGAGGAGATCGAGAACGCCCTCAAGGGCATGCTCAAGCCCGAGTACGAGGAGGTGCGCCTCGGCTCCGCGGAGATCCGCGAGGTGTTCCGCTCCTCCAAGTTCGGCAACATCGCGGGTGTCATCGTCCGCGAGGGCCTGCTGCGCCGCAACGCCAAGGCCCGCCTCATCCGCGACGGCAAGGTCGTGGCGGAGAGCCTCACCATCGAGGGTCTGCGCCGCTTCAAGGACGACGCGACCGAGGTCCGCGAGGGCTTCGAGGCCGGTGTCACCCTGGGGTCGTTCAACGACATCAAGGTCGAGGACATCATCGAGACCTACGAGATGCGCGAGAAGCCGCGCTCGTAGTCGGTGAAAGCCGGGGCCGGTCGACGGGTGGTATTTCCGTCGACCGGCCCCGGTCTCGCTGTGTAGGGTCCGGGGTAGTTCACCCGCAGCCCGGTTCCGGGCTGCCCCCCGAGGCCTTCCAGGTCGGCGAGACCTGTCATACATGTTCGTGGGAACACTCACCTTCGACCTGCTGCTGGGCGACGTCCACTCGCTCAAGGAGAAGCGTTCGATCGTGCGGCCCATCGTGGCCGAACTGCAGCGCAAGTACAGCGTGTGCGCTGCCGAGACCGGGAACCAGGATCTGCACCGCAGGGCCGAGATCGGCCTCGCGGTGGTGGCCGGCGAAGCCGGGTACGTCACCGAGATCCTGGACAGCTGTGAGCGGTTGGTCGCCGGCCGCCCCGAGGTGCAGCTCCTCTCCGCGAGGAGGAGGTACCACAACGACGACGACGAATGAGAGCCGTGGAGACGGTCGGCGGAAGTCGCCGTTCTCACACGGATCAGGACCCAGAGCGCCCGCAAGGCCGGGCGCGGGCCGGTACTTTGGGGCGTGGGCCCCGAAGGGTGCGTAGCTCACCCGAATGCCGGACCCACTGCACGAGGAGGCAACGTGACCGACACCGCAAGGGCGCGCAAGCTCGCCGACCGCATCCAGGTGGTCGTCGCCCAGACCCTGGAGCGGCGGATCAAGGACCCGCGACTGGGGTTCGTGACCATCACCGACACCCGGGTGACCGGGGACCTGCGCGAGGCCACCGTCTTCTACACCGTCTTCGGCGACGAGACCGAGCGCGAGGCCACGGCCGCCGCGCTGGAGAGCGCCAAGGGCGTGATCCGCTCCGAGGTCGGCAAGATCGGGGTGCGCTTCACCCCGACGCTGACCTTCGTCGCGGACGCGCTGCCGGACAACGCCCGGAACATCGACGACCTGCTCGACCGGGCCAAGGCCATCGACGCGGCGGTGCGCACCACCGCCGCGGGCGCGACCTACGCCGGCGAGGCGGACCCGTACAAGGTTCCGGCGGCCGAGCGTGACGACGAGGACGAGTAGTCATGGCGGGTGAGCCGGCGAAGGCCGCCTCGCGAGCCGGTTCGACCACGGGGGCGTCTTCCACCAGCACGGTGGAGGACGCCCTCGTGGCGCTCCCGGGGCCGCGCACCGAGGAGAGCGGTTTCGAGCTGATCTGGCAGCAGGTGGTGGCGGAGATCGGGCGGGCCCGTTCGATCGACCTGATCTGCCACATCTGCCCGGACGGCGACGCCCTGGGCTCCTCGCTGGCGGCCGCGCTGGCGCTGCGCGGGCTCGGCAAGCGGGTGCGGGTCTCCTTCGGCGACGACCCGCAGATCGTGCCCGAGTCGCTGGCCTTCCTGCCCGGCCAGGAGCTGATCGTGCCGGCCGCCGAGGTGCCGGACGTCCCCGAGCTGGTGCTCTGCTTCGACGTGGCCGCGGAGAGCCGGCTCGGCCTGCTGCACGGCAAGGCCTTCGCCGCGCCGGTGCTGGTGGTGATCGACCACCACGCCTCCAATCCGGGCTTCGGCACCCACCAGCTGATCGACCCGACCGCGCCGGCCACCGCCGTCCTGGTCGACGAACTGCTGCGCCGGCTCGGCGTCGAACTCGACCAGGACCTGGCCACCTGCCTGTACACCGGCGTCGCCACCGACACCGGTTCGTTCAAGTACCGGGCCACCACGCCCGCCACCCACGAACTCGCCGGGCGGCTGCTGGCCACCGGCATCCGGCACGACCTGATCTCCCGGCAGCTGTGGGACACCTCCTCCTTCGGCTACCTCAAGGTGCTCGCGGGCGCGCTCGACCGGGCCGTCTACGAGCCGGACGCGGCCGGCGGGCTGGGCCTGGTGTGGACCTGGGTGCCGTACCAGGACCTGGTGCTGTTCAGCGTCACGGTCGAGGAGATCGAGGGGCTGATCGACATCCTGCGCCGCCCGGCCGAGGCCGAGGTGGCGCTGGTGCTCAAGCAGGACCCGGACGGCACGCTGCGGGGCTCCTCGCGTTCCAAGGGCGCGGTGGACGTCGCCGCCGCCTGTGGGGAGCTGGGTGGCGGCGGGCACGTCTTCGCGGCCGGGTTCAGCGCCCGGGAGGACGTGGCCGCGGTGGTCGAACGGTTCCGGGGCGCGCTGCGACCGGTACGTTGATCATCTCTTGACCGCTTTTTAGAGAAAGAACTTGATGAAGCGCAAAGGCACCGGCCCGGACGGCCTGGTGATCGTCGACAAGCCCGAGGGCATCACCTCCCACGGGGTCGTCGCCAAGCTGCGATGGCTGGCCGGGACGCGGAAGGTCGGGCACGCCGGCACGCTCGACCCGATGGCCACCGGCGTGCTGGTGATCGGCGTCGAGCGGGCCACCCGGCTGCTCGGCCACCTGATGCTCACCGCCAAGACGTACGAGGCGACCATCCGGCTCGGCCAGACCACCGTCACCGACGACCGGGAGGGCGAGGTCACCGCGTCCGCCCCGGCCGACGGGGTGACCAGGGAGGCGATCGACGCCGGGATCGCAGCGCTCACCGGCGAGATCATGCAGGTGCCCTCCAAGGTCAGCGCGATCAAGATCGACGGCAAGCGGTCGTACGCGCGGGTGCGCGAGGGCGAGGACTTCGAGCTCGCGGCCCGGCCCACCACGATCCACTCCTTCACCGTGCACGGGCAGCGCGCGGCGATCGCCGAGGACGGCACGCCGGTGATCGACCTGGACGTGACCGTCGAGTGCTCCTCCGGTACCTACATCCGGGCGCTGGCCCGCGACCTGGGCGCCGGGCTCGGCGTCGGCGGCCACCTCACCGCGCTGCGGCGCACCAGGGTCGGGCCGTACTCGGTGGAGTCGGCGCACACCCTGGAGCAGCTGGAGGCCGCGGTCACCGGCGAGTCCCCGACGGGGCTGCAGGTGCTGCCGATCGGGGAGGCCGCGGCCGCCGCCTTCCCGCGCTGGGACCTGGACGAGTCGGCGGCGGAGAAGCTGTCGCACGGTGCCCGACTCAAGGCGCCCGGGTTGGGCGTGGACGGGCCGATCGCGGTGTTCGGGCCGGACGGGCGCTTCCTCGCGCTGGTCGAGGAGACGGGCGGGCAGGCGAAGCCGGTCGCGGTCTTCGTCGGCTGACGCCCCGCAGCGCACGCGTCACCCCCGCCGGGAGTCTTCCGGCGGGGGTTTCGCTCGTTCGGGAGTCGTCCCAGGAGGGGCTTCGCTCGTTCGGGGGGTGTTCCGGCGAGGTCCGGGGGCTCGTTCCGGCGAGGGAGGGGTCACCCGCCCGGGGGAGCGCGCGAGGTGAACGCCCGTGGTGAGCGGCGCAGGCGCGGTGGGGCCGCCTCCCTGGCGGGCAGGCTCCCCGGCGGCGAGCAGGTCGCCGAGACAAGCCCGCCCCCGGGCCGTCCGGCCTGCGGGGAGGGCAGTGCGAATGCCGGGATTCCTGGACGGCAACGGCGTGGCGGGAGATCCGGGGCGGTACCTGCTGCGGGTCCGCGACCTCAACGGGCGACTGCACGGCTTAGGGTTCGTCGCCGACTCGCAGGGCACCGTCCTGACCGCCCACGAGAGCGTCACCGGCCTGGACCGGATCGTCCTGCACACCCCCGGCGGGCAGACCAGGGTGCTGGGCCCGGACGCCGTACTGCCGCTGCCCGAGCACGGGCTCGCCCTGCTGCGCACCGACGCGGTCGGCGGGCTGCCCGTGCCGCCGCTGCCCGTCGCGGCCCTCGGGGCCGGGCGCGAGGTGCTGCTGCCCGCGCTGGCCGGCGAGGACGGGCGGGTGGTGGCGCTGCGCTGCGGTCTGCTCGGTGCCGCCGGGTCCGGGGCCGGTGGGGCCGGCGGGGTGCTGCTGCTCGACCCGCCGGTGGTCGCCGGCGTCGCGGTGCCGGCGGGTTCGCCGGTGCTGGACGCCCGCAGCGGCGCCGTGGTGGCCCTGGCCGTGCCCGCGCTGCGCGGGCCGCAGCACGACGGCGCGCTCCCGGCGGTGCCGGCCGGCGGCGGCGCGGTCGCGGTCGCCCCGGCGCTGGCCGAACTGCTGGCGCGCAACGGCGCGGCCGTACCCGGCTACGGGCCCGCGCTCAACCTGGCCGGCGTGCTGCGGCTGACCGCCGCCCAGCTGGCCGCCGCCGGGGCCGGCCCGGACCGCGTCGCCGGGCTCGCCGCCGACCGGGTCGACCGGCCCGACGGACTGGCCGGGGACGAACCGCGGGCCACCGTCACCGCCCTGGTCGGCGCCCCCGGCAGCGGGCGCTCCACCGAACTCGCCGCCCTCGCCGCCCGCCGCGCCGGTGGCGCCCGGCCGCTGCCCACCCTCTGGCTGCGCGGCGCCGACCTGCGCGCCGAGGACCGCTCGCTCGCCGCCCCGGTGGAACGGGCCCTGGCCGCCGTCGCGGCCGAGCTGGGCATCCCGGCGCCCGCGCCGGAACCGGTGGCGGCGCTGTGCGCGGCGGCCGGGCGGCCGCTGCTGGTGGTCCTGGACGGCCCCGAGGAGGCCCCGGCGCCGCTGGACCCGCGCTGGCTGCGCGGCGCCGGGGACTGGCTGACCGGCTGCGGGGCGCGGCTGCTGACCGCCTGCGGCGAGGAGGCCTGGGTGCGGCTGGCGGCCGAGAAGTGGGGCAGCGGCACCGGCCACGCCCGCTACCCGGACCAGCCGGAGCCGGGCGGCGACCTCGCCAGCGCCCCCACCGTCCGGATGGACGGCGGCGGCCCCGGTGCCCCCAGCCTCGCCGGGCACCGGCTCGGCCCGCTTCCCGCCGAGGCGGCCGAGCGGGTGCGCCGCCGCTACGGGCTGCCGCCGGGCTGGCCGGCCGACGCCGACGCGCGGCACCCGCTGGCCGTCCGGCTGGCCGGCGAGCTGTGGGCGGAGGGCCTGCGCGGGGAGCCGGCCCGCCGGGGCGAACTGTTCGCCGCCTACCTGGACCTGCGCTGCCTGCGGGTGGCCGGGCGGCTGGTCGAGGACGGCCGGCAGCGCCGCCCGGGCGCCCACCGCCGCAGCTCCGCCCGCCCGGCCGGGCCCTCCCACGGGCGGGTGCGGCGGCTGGCGGCCGCGGTGGCCGGACGGGTGCACGAGGCGGCCCGGCGGATGCTCGGCGCCGGGCCGGGCGGCCTGGGCCGGGCCGCCTTCGAGGAGCTGTTCCCGGCGGCCGGTGGCTGGGCCACGGCCGTCCTCGCCGAGGGCCTGTTCGTCCCGGCCGGGCCCGGATTCCGGTTCGCGCACGGGGAGTTCGCGGACTGGCTGCAGGGCCTGCACCTGGACCTGGACGCCGCGCTGCGGCTGCTGCTCGGCGAGGCCGCGGACACGCCCTCCGCACCCGCGAACGGGCCGGAGGGCGCGCCTGCGCAGGGCCCCCCGCGCGGCGTCCCCCGGCACCGGATCGGCCCGGTCGCCGCCGCGCTGCGCCGACTGGCCGAGACCTGGGGCGCACCCGCCCTGGACCCGTGGCTGCACCGGCTCTGGCGCGCCCTGGACCTGCGCCCGCCCGGCAGCGAACCGGCCTGGTGGGCGGGCCGGCTGCTCACCGCCGGGCTGGCCGCCAGCCCGGATCCGACCGAACACCGGGCGCTGCTCGACCAGTTGGCCGGTCGGATCGCCGAACGGGCCGCCGCCGAAGGCGGGTTGGACGCGCTCCCGGCGGACGGGCTCGGCGCGTTCGGCCCGGCGTTCTGGACCGGCCTCGGCCTGCCCGCCGAGGCCGAACTCGCGCTGCTGCGCCGCCTGGTGACCGCCGACGGGCCCGGGCAGCCGTTCCTCGGCGCGGTGGCCGAACGGCTGCGCGCCGACCCCGTCGCGGTGTTCCCGCTGCTCTGCGCCTGGTTCGACGATCCGCGCGGCCTGCCCGGCCGCCCCGGGCACACCGTCGCCGACCTCGCCCACGACCTGCTGCACGCCCACCGCCGGCTCGCCCTGGACGAGTTGGCCGACGCCCTGGCCGACGCCGCGCACCCGAGGGCGGACGCGCTGCTCACCGTGCTCGCCACCGAGGAGCCCTCCGCGCTCTGCCGGGCGGTGGACCGCTGGAGCCACGACGGGCGGCCCGAGCGGCACGTCGCCGCCGCCGTGCACGCCCTGCACGCCGCCCCGCACGCCGTCGGCGCCGCCGCCGGACTGCTGCGGTTCACCGCGCTGACCCTGCTCGCCCGCGAGGACGAACCGGGCCTGCACGGCGCCGCCCTCGCCCTGCTGGTCGGCGACCCGGCGACCAGGGCCGAGCACCTCCCCGCCGCGCTGGCCCTGCACCGGGCGGGCGGCGACGCCTTCCTCACCCCCAGGGCGCTGGCCCCCGCCCTGGAGAGCGACCCGGAACCCGTCCTGGCCGCGCTCGCCGACCGGCTGGCGGCCCCCGGCGCGGCCGCCGCCGAGACCCTGCGGATGCTCGCCGACGCCCGCACCCCGGTGGCCACCCGGCGGGGCGCCGAACTGGCCGCCCGGCTGCTGCGCGAGCACCCGGCCCTGGCCGGCCCGGTCGCCGTCGACTACCTGGGCCGCCGCCTGGAGCGCGCCGCGACCGGCGGCCCGGCCGCCCGGCTGGAGCTGCGGGTACTGCTCGGCGGCGCGCTGGCCGCCCGGACGGCCGGGGTGCGGCGGCCGTTCGCCCAGGTGCTGTCCGTCCCGGTGGCCGACCCGGCGGCGGAAGCGCTGCGCTGCGAACTGCTGGACACCCTGCTCGCCATCGAGACCGACCCGGGGGTGCTGACCGCGGCCGTGGAGCGGCTGGCCGAGCACTGCGCGGCCGAGAACCCGGCCCGGGCCCGCGCGGTGCTGGCCCGGGCGACGCCAGGCCTGCCGGACGCGGACGAACTGCTGGTGCGCTGGGCCGGCCGCTCGGCGGCGTTCGCGCAGCTGCTCGCCCAGTGGCCGCGGGACGCCGCCCCGACCGCGCCGGACGGGCCCCGGCTGGCCCGGATGCGGGCCCTGGCGGCGGCCGGCCGCGACCCGCAGTACGCGGCCGCCGAGGCGGAGCGGGCCGTGCCCGGGCGCGTCGCGCACCCGCCGGTGCGCCCAACCCGTATTCCGGTGCCGGAGCAGGAGCAGGCGCATGGCACGCTATAGGGGTTCGGGTTTGAGCGTTTGAGCGTACAGAGGGTACGCGCCGTACGGAACAAGGAGCGGTCAGGGTGCAGCGCTGGCGTGGCCTGGAGGAGATCCCCGCTGACTGGGGACGCAGCGTCGTCACCATCGGCTCGTTCGACGGGGTGCACCGCGGGCATCAGCTGATCATCGGTCGGGCGGTCGAGCGGGCCCGCGAACTCGGCCTCCCCGCGGTGGTGGTGACCTTCGACCCACACCCGCGCGAGGTCATCCGCCCGGGCAGCCACCCGCCGCTGCTCGCCCCGCAGGCGCGCCGCGCCGAGCTGATCGCGGGCCTCGGCGTGGACGCGGTGCTGGTGCTGCCGTTCACCCCGGAGCTGTCCCAGGAGTCGCCGGAGACCTTCGTCCAGCAGGTCCTGGTCGACGCCCTGCACGCCCGGGCCGTCATCGAGGGCCCCAACTTCCGCTTCGGGCACCGGGCCGCCGGGGACGTCGCGCTGCTCACCGAGCTGGGCCGCTCGGCCGGCTTCGACGTCGAGGTGGTCGACCTCCAGGTGAGCGGCGCCGCCGGGGCCGGCGAGCCGTTCTCGTCCACCCTGACCCGGCGGCTGGTCGAGACCGGCGACATGGCCGGCGCCGGCGAGGTGCTGGGCCGCCCGCACCGGGTCGAGGGCGTGGTGGTGCGCGGCGCGCAGCGCGGCCGCGAGCTCGGCTACCCCACCGCCAACGTCGAGACCGTGCCGCACAGCGCGATCCCGGCCGACGGCGTGTACGCGGGCTGGCTGACCGCCGACGGCGAGCGCATGCCCGCCGCCATCTCGGTCGGCACCAACCCGACCTTCGACGGCACCGCCCGCACCGTCGAGGCGTACGCCATCGACCGGGTCGGCCTGGACCTGTACGGGCTGCACGTGGCCGTGGACTTCCTGGCCTACCTGCGCGGGATGGAGAAGTTCGACTCCATCGACGCGCTGCTCGACCGGATGGCCGACGACGTCAAGCAGGCCCGCGAGCTGACCGACGGCGTCTGAGCACCGCCGCAGCACGGGGAAGGGCCCGCCGACCTGGTCGGCGGGCCCTTCGGCGTCACTGCGGGGGCTGCTGCGGGTGGCCGTAGCCGGGCGGCGGCTGGTAGCCGTCCGGCGGGGACGGCGGGGCGGGCTGGGACGGCGGGACGGGCTGCGGCGGCTGGCCCTGGACGGGCGGGTAGCCGTAGCCCGGGCCCGGCTGCGGGGCCGCCTGCTGCTGGGCGCCCGGCTGCGGCCAGGCCGTGGGGGCGGGCGGCTGCTGCGGGTAGCCGTAGCCGGGGGGCGGCGGCGGGGCCTGGCCGGGCTGCGGCGCCCACGGCGCCCCGGGGGCGGGCTGAGCGGCCTGGCCCGCCTGACCCGCCTGGCCCGCCTGACCCGGATACGGCTGTGGCTGCGGCTGCGGCGGGTACGGCGTGGCCTGCACCTGCTGCTGCCACCCGGACTGCTGGGCGGCGGCCTGCTGGGCCCGGACGATGTCCTCGCCGACCAGGGTGGCCAGCTCGAAGTAGGCCTCACGGACCTTGGGCCGCATCATGTCGAGGTTGACCTCGGCGCCGGCCGCCAGGCTCTCGTCGAACGGCACCACGATCACCCCGCGGCAGCGGGTCTGGAAGTGCGCGACGATGTCCTCGACCTTGATCAGCTTGCTGGTCTCGCGCACCCCGGAGACCACCGTGATGCTGCGCTGCACCAGGTCCGCGTAGCCGTGCGCGGAGAGCCAGTCCAGGGTGGTCGAGGCACTGGAGGCGCCGTCCACGCTGGGGGTGGAGACGATGATCAGCTGGTCGGCGAGGTCCAGCACCCCGCGCATCGCGCTGTACAGCAGGCCGGTGCCGGAGTCGGTCAGGATGATCGGGTACTGGCGGCCCAGCACGTCGATGACCTGGCGGTAGTCCGAGTCGTTGAACGTCGTCGAGACCGCCGGGTCGACGTCGTTCGCCAGGATCTCCAGGCCGGAGTTGAGGTCCTGCGAGGTGAACTGACGGATGTCCATGTAGCTGCGCAGGTGCGGGATGGCCGTCACCAGGTCGCGGATGGTCGCGCCGGTCTGGCGCTTGACCCGGCGGCCCAGGGTGCCGGCGTCCGGGTTGGCGTCGATCGCGATCACCTTGTCCTGGCGCTCGCTGGCCAGGGTCGCGCCGAGCGCGGTGGTGGTCGTGGTCTTGCCGACCCCGCCCTTGAGGCTGATCACGGCGATCCGGTAGCAGCTCAGCACCGGGGTGCGGATGATCTCCAGCTTGCGCGCCTTCTCGGCGGCCGCCGCCTTGCCGCCGAACTGGAACCGCGGCTGCTGGCGCTGCTGCTTGGGCTGGCTGCGCAGCAGCCGGTCCGAGGACAGCTCGACCGCGGCGGTGTAGCCGAGCGGCGCACCGTGCGCCACGGGCGGCTGCGGGGCGGCGGCGTGCGGGAACGCGACCGGCGGCGGTGCGACGGCGCCCTGCGGCGGCCACGGCTGCACCCCGCCGGACTGCTCGTGCGTCGAGCCCGGCCGCAACTGCTGGTACTCGTGCGGCTGGGGCTGGGGCTGGGCCGACTGCGGGTAGGCGGGGGCCTGCGGCCAGCCGCCCTGGCGCGGATCCACCGGCGCGGGCTGCGGGGCCGGCTGCTGCGGCTGTGCGGGCTGCGGCTGGGCGGCGGCCTGCTGGGCGGCCCACGCGGCGGCGGACTGCGGGTCGTGCGGCGGCAGCGGCTGCTGCGGGGGCAGGTGCTGCGCGGGCGGCTGCGGGTACGGCTGCGGGTACGTCTGCGGCGGGACCGGCTGGGCGGGCTGCACCGGCGGCGCGGCCGGGGCCGGGGCCGGGTACGGCGGCTGTGCGGCCGGGGCGGGCTGCGGCTGCGCCGGGGCCTCCGCCGGCCAGCCCGGGGCGACGGCCGGTGGCTGCTCGAACGCCTGGGCAGGGACGGCGGCCTGGGCAGGAGCGGACGCCGGGAACGGGACGTGCTGCGCCTCGGCCTGGACGGGCTGTGCGGGCGGCACGGGCTGCGCGGACACGGGCTGTGCGGGTACGGGCTGTGCGGGCACGGGCTCCTGAGCCGGCGTCGGGGCCGGAGCCTGGGCGGGCACCGGCGCCGGAGCGGTGGCCTGCGGAGCCTGCACCGCCGGCGGATCCTGAACTGCCGGGGCCGGGGCGGCCGGTGCCTGCACCGCCGGGGTCGGGGCCGGGGCCGCCGAGGCGTCCGTCTGCACGTACCAGGACGGGGGAGTGTAGTCGGGCGCGTCGGACCAGTCGTCGTCGTCCTCTGCCGCGTTGTCGCCGACGTAGACGCCGTCCCGATCGCTGCTCACTAGGGCTCCCTCGTGTTCGCCGCCGCTTGTTCAGCGGTGCCGTTGCCGCATCAAAGACTAGGCCGTGCGGCAACCCCCGTTGAAGGCGGCGTCGGATCCGGAGCGGCCCTCCGGGCCCGGCGCCGCCGCTCAGTCCATCCGGCGCGGACCGCCGAGAACCTGCTGCTCGGCCTGCCCGGCCACGGCCCGCACGTACTGGCGCCGCATCCGGGTGGCCCACAGCGTGAGGTCGTCGCCGAGGGTGGGCAGCGCGGCGACGTCCTCCGGCGGGAGCGACAGCACCCGGCCGGTCAGCTCCGCCTCCTGCGGGGAGATCCGCTGCACGCCCACCAGGTCGGCCGAGTTGAGCACCCGGGCCGCGTTCGGGCCCAGGTACGGCAGCAGGGTCAGGGTGGTCTGCCAGGGCGCGGCGGAGAGCCGGCTGCGCGGCGGGCGGGCGCCGAGGTCGCGCACCACCAGGACCGGCGAGGCCACCGAGGCTCCCTGCGGGCCGAGTCGGCCGACCTGGTGGACCGTCACGCACGGCTGCCCGCCGCCCGCGGCCTGCGCCAGCGGGCCCCACAGCTGCCCGCGCGCGGTCTCCACCGCGACCCGGGCGCCGATCGCGGCCGCCCGCAGCGCGATGACCTGAGCCGTCCACACGCCGCCGACCAGCACCAGGTCGTACGCGCTGGGCCGGAACAGGCCGAGCACCGCGGGCAGCCCCTGCGGGTCGACGCCGATCACCACGCCGTCGTCGCCGACCGGGAAGGCCAGCGCCCCGAGGTCCGCGGCGTCCAGCACGTGCCTCTCCCGGCGCGGGCCGCGCAGCCCGAAGCCGGGCAGGATCCGGGACCGCGCCCGGGGCCGTTCGGCGCCGTGCTGCGGGCCGGGGGCCGGATAGGTCTGGTACGCCATCAGGACGCTCCTCCCAGCGGCAGGGTGGCGAGCACCCCGGGGGCCTGCTCCAGGTCGAGCCGGACCAGGCCGAGTCCGGCGCCCTGCGCCCGCGCCTCCACCTGGCGGCCGACCTGCGTCACCTCGCTCTCGCTGCGCCCGGTCACCCGCAGGTGTCCGCTGACGGTCACCGAGCCGCCGGTGCCGCGCCCGGCGGTCAGGCTGAAGGTGCTGGCCAGCGCGGGAGTGCCGGTGACCAGGTTGACCAGGTCGGGTGCGGCGATCCGGCCGGGCGAGCCGCCGGGGCGGCTGAGCTGCGGCCAGCGGGAGATCCAGTAGGTGCTGTGCCAGCGGTCGTCGATCCGCCAGGACCGGCTGCCCTCCTGGGTGCGGCGGGTGGTGCCGGCGCCGCTGCCGGTGCCCTGGCGCCCGGCCACCGCGAGCGGGTTGGCGCAGGTGGAGATGGCCAGCGCGGCGATCAGCTCGCGCTCGTCCAGCACGGTCGCGTTGAACCCGGCGCTGTTGAGCCGCCCGGCCAGCTGGTCGGTCACCCGTTGCAGCGCCTTACGGGCGCCCTCCTCGCCGCCGCCGCGGGCCCGGACGGCGGCCGCGGCGCGCTCCGGGTCGAGCTTGAGCGCCACCCAGGTCAGCCGCAGCCCGGGGGTGGCGGTGCCGTCCGGCAGCTCCCGGTAGGCGCGGGCGGCCAGCGACTGCTCGGGCAGGTGCGGGGCCGGGGCCGGCTGGGTGTGCTGGACGAGTTGCACCGACTCCAGGGTGATGTCGTCGACCTGGAGCGCCGAGCAGATCACGTCCAGGGGCAGCGGCAGCGCGGTGCGCACCGGGCGCAGCGGCTGGTCCTTGGCCTGGACGAGCAGCACCGAGCTGAGGAAGGTGCCGTCGCCGACCATGCCCGTCTCCCGGCGGACCGGGCGGCCGCCGAGGTCGGCCTCGGTGGCGTGGGTGCAGGTGCGCAGCGCCGGTTCGAGTTCCAGGGCGGGGGCCAGCGCCGGGTCGGTGCCGGCCGGCGGCAGCGTGTTGCGGGCCTGCCGGCGGCGGGACTTGAGGGCGGCGCGCACCCGCAGCAGTTCGGGGATGGTCCGGCCGCGCAGCGGGACCACGGCGAGCACCACCAGGACCAGCGCGACCGCGCCGAAGCCGGCGGCGACCGGCCGGCTGATCGTCCAGCCCACCGCGACCAGCGCGGCCGCGACCTCGACCAGGACGAGCTGTTGGAGCCTCAGCCGCCCGCCGAGCAGCCCGGGCCGGGGGTTGATCCGGAGCTGGACGGGCCCGCGACCGCCTTCGTCACGGCCGCCGCTCCCGCCGGCGGGCGGCAGCGGCTGCCCGGGCGTGCTCCCGGTCGCGGGGCCGCCGTGCTGCGCCCGGCCGGAGCGGCGCGACCTCCCGCCCGTGGCCGGTCCGCGGCGTCCTGGAGCGGTCTGGCTTGGCATCCCCCGGGTGACCCTCTCTGATCAGTTGCCGCGGCCCGGCTGGCCGGTGCGCGGACCGTACCCGTACCGTACTCACCGTCTGGTGCCGCATCGTAGAGGGTTCGTACGGGTTCCCGCCCGGCGGGTGCGGGGGGTGGTGCAGGCCGGTCCGACAAGGTCTGACGAGGGGGACGACGAGGATGGCATCGCGCCGGGACGAGCTGAACGCGTACACCTTCGCCCGCAAGCGCACGGTGGGGGCGTTCCTGCTGCCCGGTGGCGGCGGCAGCGACGAGGACGCGCCGCGCCCGGTGAAGGCGGTGCTGCCGAGCGTGCTGGCGGGGGCGGTGATCGTCGCCGGGTTCGGGCTGTGGGGGGTGTTCAAGCCGAGTGCGCCGCTGCACTGGGACGACGGAAAGAACGTCGTCCAGGGCAAGAAGTCGACCACCCGGTACGTGGTGCTGACCGACCCGGACGGCCGGACCAAGCGGCTGCACCAGGTGCTCAACATGTCCTCGGCGCGGCTGGTGCTGCCGGCCGACGCCAAGGTGGTGGTGGTCGACGACGGGGTGCTCGACAGCTACCCCAACCACGGCCCGACGATCGGCATCCCGTACGCGCCGGACAAGCTGCCGGCGAGGGACAACGCGGACAAGCCGATGAAGTGGTCGGTCTGCGACCGCCCGGGCTCGGACGACAAGCAGGAGACCGTCAACCAGGCGGTGTTCGTGGCGGCCGGCCCGGACGCGGCGGCGCTGGCGGCCAAGGACCGGATGCTCGGCCAGGACCAACTGCTGCTGGTGCAGCAGGCGGACGAGCAGCAGGTCTCCGCGCAGCCGGCGCCGGGCCAGCCCGCGGCCAGGCCGGGTGACGCGAAGGTGTTCCTGGTCGACGCGCAGGGCCGCAAGCACGGCATCGGCTCGCCGCAGGCGGACGACAAGGAGCGCAAGTCGCTGATCACCGCGGTCTTCGGGCCCAACGCGGTGCCGCAGCGCGTCAAGCGCGAGTGGCTGGACACCCTGGTGACGGGCAGCCCGATCACCTTCCCGAAGGTCGACGGGGTGGCGGACAGTCCGAGCCCCAACTCCTCGGTGGAGCTGGGCAACCAGGCCGACCGCCGGATCGGGCGGCTGGTGCACTACCAGGACCGCCACTACGTGGTCGGCAAGGACCGGCTCTACCTGGTGACGCCGTTCCAGGCGGAGCTGATCCGGCAGAACCCGGACTACCAGGACCTCTACAAGTACGACGGCGACAAGCGGCCGCGCAGCGACGAGATGACCCCGGCCGACCACGCCGGGCTCGGCAACGACGTCCGGCTGCCGGGCAGCGGGGACGACTGGCCGCTGAAGTCCGGTGCGCCGGCCAACAACTGGCAGGAGCGGCAGGACGCGCGCCTGGTGGTGTGCAGCACCTTCGACGGCGTCGCCGAGGACGGCCGTACGCCCCGGCGCAGCGTCTGGGCCGGGACGTCCTACCCGGCGCCGTACAACAACGGCGCGGGCGCCGCGTACGTGACGCCCGGGCACGGCCTCTTCTACCGCGCGCTGGACAACGCGGCGGGCGGCTCGGGCACCGACTTCCTGATTACCGAGACCGGTCTGCGCTACTCGGTGCCGGCCAACGGCGACGGTGGCCGCGGCGCCACCACCCCGCCCGGCGCCACCACCCCGCCCGGCGCGCAGCCGGGTCAGAGCGCGCAGCCGGGCCAGGGCGGCGCCCCGAAGACGCCCACCCCGCAGCCGGGCGCCACCACGCCCGACCAGCAGCCGCCGCAGGACGAATCGGGCGCCAACCAGGCCCGGTTGGGCTACAAGGAGCTCCAGCCGCTCCCGGTGCCGCACGAGTGGTCGGACCTCGTCCCGGCCGGTCCGCCGCTGACGGCGAAGAGCGCGGCCCAGCCGCAGAACGCCTGATCGGCCAAGCCCGGCAACGGAATTGGCCCCGGTGTCATGGTCCGGTAACTGCGCCGAGTTCGGTGTTGGGTGAGCTGCGTGTGCCGACTACAGTGCTCCTGGACATCACTCGGGTGATGGGACGGTCGGGCCGCGCTGCCCTCCGTACACGCAATGTCTGTCTCATGGGGGATGGTGGAGCATGGCTCAGGGTCAGTTCACGATGACCGCTCAGGAGATGCTGGCTTTCGCCAAGCGGATCGAGGACGCGATCGGGAAGATCGAGGCTGAGCGGCAGAAGCTCATCAGCACGGTCGATGGCATCACCGGCGGCTGGCAGGGCCAGGCGGCGAACGCCTACAAGGCCTTGCAGGACCAGGTCAACACCGACATCGCGAAGCTGAAGGAGTCGCTGACCGCGATCCAGCACGCGATCGAGCTGACCACCAAGCACTACGCGAGCACCGAGGAAGAGCAGAAGGCGCTGTTCTCCAACGCCCAGGGCTGATCAGCCGCACCGCGCTGATCACCGTTCTGTTCCGACCTTCCGCTCGGTGGGGCGCCCGCGGCTGAGCGCGGGGTGCTCCGCATCCTCGTCAAGGGAGACATCGTGTCCGACCACATCCTCGTCAACTTCGAGACCGTCCACCACGCGGCCGAGGAAGTGCGCGCCTCGGCCGGTCGCATCGACCACCTGCTGAACGACCTCAAGGGCGACGTCAACCGCATCGCGTCCAGCTGGCAGGGCGCGGCCCAGCAGGGCTACCAGGCCCACCAGACCCAGTGGGACGCGCGCGCCGCCGACCTGCAGAAGGTCTGCACGCAGATCGCCTCCTCGCTGGACGGTGCCGCGCAGAGCTACCGGACGACCGAGAACAACAACGCCAAGCTGTGGGGCAACAACTGACCACGCGTTCCCCAGCGGGAACGTGAGGGGGCGGGTGCTCGGACTCCGGGCACCCGCCCTTCGGCGCGCGGCACGGGTGGACGACATGAGGGGTGGCAGGGTGTCCGGACGCGGGTACCGGAAGGCGGCCGCGGCACTGGCCGCGCTCGCCGTGCTGGGCGGCCCGCTCGCCGCCCCGGCGCACGCGGACAGCGGACCGGGGCTGGCCGCCGCGGGAGACTGCCCGAAGAACGCGCCCGACGTGCCGACCGTGCCGTGGTCGCTGCAGCGCCTGCTGCTGGACGAGCTGTGGCAGGGCGGTCGGACCACCGGCGCGGGGGTGACCGTCGCGGTCATCGACACCGGCGTGGACGACCAGAACCCGCAGCTGGCCGGCAAGGTCCTGGAGGGCGGCAACCTGCTGGTCAACCGGGAGACCAAGGAGAAGGTCCCGGGCAGCTCCAAGGAGGACCCGGTCGGCCACGGCACCAAGGTGGCCGGCATCATCGCCGCCCGCCGGTACGACCGGACGGGCTTCGTCGGGCTCGCCCCCGACGCCACCATCCTGTCGATCCGCCAGAACGACAGCGACGGCAACGGCGACGTCTCCACCCTGGTCCAGGCCGTCAACGAGGCGGTCAGGGCCAAGGCCAGGGTCATCAACATCTCGCAGGACGTCCGCGGCGCCGGCGCCGCCGGCTTCGGCGGGTACCAGGAGCTGAAGGCCGCCGTCCAGGCCGCCGAGGACAGCGGCGCCGTGGTGGTCGCCTCCACCGGCAACGACGGCAAGGAGGGCGACACCTACCCCGGCGCGTTCCCGACCGTGCTCGCCGTCGGCGCCTCCGACCGCAACAACGAGCGCGCCCCGTTCTCCCAGTACGGCTCCTTCGTGAAGGTCGCCGCACCCGGCGTCGACATGCTCTCCACCGTCCCCAGGGGCGGCCAGTGCGTCGACAACGGCACCAGCTTCTCCGCCCCGTACGTGTCCGGGCTCGTCGCGCTGCTGGTCGGCGCCCACCCGACCTGGAAGCCGGCCCAGGTGCGGGCCTGGATCGAGCAGACCGCCCAGCGCACCCAGCGCGATCCGGACCGGTTCATCGGCTGGGGCGTGGTCGACCCGGTCAGGGCCGTCACCAAGGCCCCCGAGAGCGCGCCGTTCACCGCCACCCCGGACGCCCCCGTCCAACTGGCCGCCGCCCCGATCGTGCCCCGGCCGGTCGGCCTCGGCGAGACCCAGGCCGACCGCGACGGCCGCACCGCGACGTACGTCCTCGGCATCGGGGCGCTGCTGGTCGCGCTGCTCATCGGCGGCGGCGTCGTCCTGCGCGACCTGCGCCGCAGCTCCGCCGACTGATCCGGGTACGCAGCACCCGCCCGGTGCCCGGGGGTGCGCGGAAGAATCCTCCGCAACGCCTGTAACGTCGTGGGCTGCTCACCGCATCCAAGGAGTGTCAGGGAGCACGGACACGGGGGAGCGTTGGGCATGGGGTGGATCGGGGTGGGCCGGGAGGCCGAGGACGCCGAGTTCCTGGAGTTGGTGTCCGGCCGTACCGGCCACCTGTACCGCTCGGCCTGCCTGCTGACCAGCGGCGACACCCACTACGCCGAGGACCTCGTCCAGGAGGCCCTCAGCCGGATGTACGTGCTCTGGCGGCGCAGCGCCTGGACCGGCGGCCGGAACCGGATCGACAACCCGGCCGCCTACACCCACACGGTGATGGTGCGCACCTTCCTCGCCCAGCAGCGCCGCCGCTCCAGCACCGAGCGCCCCGTCGGGGCCGTGCCCGAGTCGGAGGCGCGGGAGGCGGACGGCGCGCTGCGGATGACCCTGCTCGACGCCCTCGGCCGGATGCCGCCCAAGGACCGCGCCGTCCTGGTGCTGCGCTACTGGGAGGACCGCAGCGTCGCGGAGACCGCCGAGGTGCTGCGCTCCTCCCCGGGGGCGGTCCGCACCCGCACCACCCGTGCGCTGGACCGGCTGCGCGGCCTGCTCGGCGACTCGCTGGCCGAGCTCGCCGCCCGCTGACCACTTCTCGTAACCCGTGACGCAAGGAGACGGTGACCACCCATGTCCGAACCGGACAAGTTCGAGGACGATCTTCTCTACGCCCTCACCCGTACGGGCGAGGGCTTCCGCACCGAGCCGTCCGACCTGCTCGCGGGCGGGTACCGGCGCGGCCGCCGCCGCTGGCGCCGCCGCTCGACCGCCGCGGTGGTGGGCGGCGCGGCCGCGCTGGCCCTGGTGGGGACCGGCGCGGTGTACCTCACCGGCTCCTCGCCGCGCCCGAGCACGGTGCCCGCGGCCGCCCCGAGCACGGCCGGGGGCAGCGGGAGCGGCTCGGCGGCCCCGGCCTCCTCCGCGGAGCCGGGTGAGGTCACCGGCGAGGAGGTGCTGGCCACCCTGCGGGGCCTGCTGCCGGGCGGCCGGACCAGCGACGAGAACGCCGGCCAGCGCCCGGGCGGCACGCTGGTCTACGACGACGGCGGGGGCAGGGCCGCGATGGCGGTCTCGGTCAACCGGGTCGGGGCCGGCAGCCCGGTCCTGACGGAGAACGGCTGCCCGGACCGCAAGCTCGTCCCGTACGACGCCTGCACCAGCGCGGGCCTGCCGGGCGGCGGCAAGCTGACCCTGTTCCAGGGCTACGAGTACCCGAACAAGCAGGCCGGCACCAAGAGGTGGTCCGCCTGGCTGGGCGGTGCCGACGGCCGGGTGATCGAGCTGACGGAGTGGAACGCCGCGGCGGAGAAGGGCGCACCGGACAGCCGCCGGACGCCGCCGCTGTCGCCGGAGCAGCTGAGGGCGGTCGTCACCGACAAGGCCTGGGACGGGATCATCGCCAGGTTCCCCGAGCCGCGGCCGGAGCCGGCGCCGGACAACGGCAAGGAGTACGGCAAGGACGAGATCCTGGCGATCGTCGCCAAGCTGCTGCCGTCCGGGCTGACCGAGACGGAGACCGGGGGCCAGCCGGGCTACGCGAACTTCGTGGTCAACGACGGCAAGGGCAAGTCCATGGTGCAGATCAACGTGCAGGACTGGTCCCGCGACGACAAGACCAAGGAGGAGCTGTTCGGCAGTGCCCAGGCGCAGCCGGACGGCACCAGGGTGGTGGTCAGCAAGCGGGGCTCCAACCCGGGCATGTGGACCGTCGACACCCTGCACGCGGACGGCCTGCGGGTGGTGATCAGCGCGTTCAACAGCGGTACCCAGCAGACCCCGGCGACCCGCAGCACCCCGGCGCTGAGCAACGACCAGCTGAAGGCGATCGCCACCGCGCCGGTGTGGAAGCTGAAGAAGTAGCGGTGCGGACGCGGCAGTGCCCCGGGCGGGTGGAGCCCGGGGCACTGCCGTGTGGGGGAGGGGTGGGGGTCAGGGCTGCTGGTCCTCGGGGAGGCTGATCACCCAGCGGGTGTCCTGGCGGGGGCGCAGGTAGAACAGCCAGTAGAGGGTGGCGGCGGCGGTGATGCCGCCGGTCCACAGCAGGGGCTCGGTGTCCAGCTGGGTCATCACGTAGACGAGGACGGCGATCAGCACCACCGGGACGGCCGGCCACAGCGGCATCCGCCAGGCGGCGGCGTGCTTGTGGTGGGCGCGGCGGGAGAGCAGCGCGGCGATCGCGACCAGCAGGTACATCCCGGTGACGGCGACGCCGGTGATGTTGCTGAGCAGCGCGCCCTTGACGAAGCAGAGCGCGGCGCCGGGCAGGCCGACGGCCAGGGTGGCGACCCACGGGGAGCCGAACCGGCCGAGGGTGCCGAAGGCCTTGTTGACCGGCTCGGGCCAGGCCTTGTCGCGGGCGGAGGCGAACAGGACCCGGGAGTTCTGGATGACCATGACGATGCCGGCGTTGATGATGGCCAGCGCGACGCAGAGGCTGATGAAGGTGCCGACCGCGGAGTTGCTCCAGGCGGTGACCATGCCGGAGATGTCGCCGGAGCTCAGGGTCTGCAGGTCGGGGGCGCCCATGGTGATGGCGACGACCGGGACCAGGATGACGGCGGAGGAGATGCCGAGCGTCCACAGCACGGTGCGCGAGACGTTGCGGCGGGGGTTCTCCAGCTCCTCGGAGAGGTAGACGGCGGTGGAGAAGCCCTGGGTGATGAACAGGGCGATGCCGAGCGCGCCGACGATGGCGCCGATGCTCACCGTGGTGGTGGCGCCGCCGTCCCCGGTGACCACGCCGTGCAGCAGGCTGGGGGCGTCGCCGTTGGCGTGGGAGAACCCGAGCACCGAGACGACGCCGGCCGCGATGACCTCCAGGACCAGGAAGACACCGGTGATCCAGGCGTTGGCGCGCAGGTCGAGCAGGCCGGCCAGGGTGGCGGCGAGCATCACGGCGGCGCCGGTCATGGCCTTGTCGAGGTGCAGCACGGGGGCGAGGTAGTCGGCGGTGCCGAGGGCGATGACCGAGGGGACGATCATCACCACGATCAGCGAGAGCACGAAGACCAGCCAGCCGGCCAGCCGCCCGGCGAGGGTGCCGACCATCGCGTACTCGCCGCCGGCGCTGGGGATCAGGGTGCCGAGCTCGGAGTAGCAGAACGCGACGGCGACGCACAGCACGGTGCCGATGGCGATGGCCAGGGCGGTGGCGCTGCCGATGCTGGAGAACAGCTCCGGGACGATCACGAAGAGCGTGGAGGCCGGGGTGACGCAGGACAGTGTGAGCAGGGTGCCGCCCACCACGCCGATCGAGCGCTTGAGTTGCTGGGGCGCGGCGGCGTCGGCGGTGTCGGCCGTCGCGGGGGTCGCGGCGCGTGGCGGGCGAAGCGTGTCGGTCATGTGGCTTCCGATCGGCTCTGTGCGGTCCTGTGGGTGGGAGCGGTATCGCCTCCGCTGGCTGTCTGCTCGGGGTTCTGGTGGGGTCGCTCCTGGGTGGCAATGGAACCTGGGCGTATTGATTGCGTCAATGGCCGAAATGCTTCGGAATCCGTTGCGCGGAAGGGCATAGACATGCGATCCGATGATCACGTACGGTCATTGCGAGCTTTGCCCGACTTGTTACCTCTGCCACATTGCAACTGAATCGAAGGTAAACAGAGTGTTGCAAGCCACCTTTCAAAGGTGTCCGTGGAGTCGGACGGCGATACGCCCAGGCGCCCCCCTGGGCGGCCGCAACCCCCGGGCGGGGTGCGGGAACCGCAGCCCCGACCCGGAAAGATCTAGGTAACGTTTCGACACCTGGGACGCGAAAGGGGCCGGGCTCCCGTGAGCCCGACCCCTCGATCACTGTCCGTAGCCGCCGGCGCGGTGCGCCGGCGTCCTCACGCCGGCGGCAGCCAGCCCGTCTGGACCATCTGCCCGCCGGTCGCCCGGCGTGACACGTACACCCCGCGCCCCGGCGGCAGCGGCATCGGCTTGACCGTCCCCAGCAGCGCGCCCTCGTCCCGGTTGCCGGAGAGGATCACGCCCTGCCCGCCCAGCTCGCGCATCCGCTGCAGCACCGGCTCGTACAGCGAGCGGCCGGCGCCGCCCGCGCTGCGGGCCACGATCACCCGCAGGCCGATGTCCCGGGCGAACGGCAGGAACTCCGCCAGCGGCGCCAGCGGGTTGCCCGAGCCCGTCGCGACCAGCTCGTAGTCGTCCACGATCACGAACATGTCCTTGCCGCTGTACCAGCTGCGGTTGCGCAGCTGCTCGGCGGTGACGTCCGGGCCGGGCAGGCGGCGCGCGCAGGCCCCGCGCAGCATGTCCACGATGGCCGCCATGGCCGGCTGCGCGGCCGCGTACTCCACCAGGTACTCCGTCGGCACGGCCCCCAGCAGCGCGCGCCGGTAGTCGCCGACCACGATGCCCGCCTGGTCCGGGGTGTACCGCTCGGTGATCTGCCTGATCAGCATCCGCAGCAGCGCCGACTTCCCCGACTCGGTGTCGCCGAAGACGATGAACAGCGGGTCGGTCTCGAAGTTCACGAAGGCCGGCGCCAGCTCGGCCTCGTCCACGCCGAAGGCGATCCCGCGCTCCGGGCGCTCGGAGCCCTTCGGCAGCGAGTTCCCGTCCAGGACGGCCGGCAGCATCCGCACCTGCGGCGCGCGCGGCCCGGTCCAGGCCCCGTCGACGGCGGCGACCAGGCCGGCCACCCCGTGCTGGAGGTCGTCCACCGTGCGGGAGCCGTCCAGCCGCGGCAGGCCGGACAGGAAGTGCAGCCGCTCCGGGGTGATGCCGCGCCCGGCCAGCGACGGGACGTTCTGCGCCACCCGGCGGTCCACCTCGGACTCCATCGGGTCGCCGAGCTTCAGCTCGGTCCGGTTCTGCAGCAGGTCCTTCAGCGCCGGGCGCACCTCCGCGTACCGGGCCGCGGTGATGACCAGGTGGACGCCGTAGCCGAGGCCGCGCTGGGCGATGTCGCCGATCACCGGCTCCAGCACCTCGAACTCCTGCTTGAAGGTGTTCCATCCGTCGATCACCAGGAACACGTCGCCGAACGCCTCGTCCGGCAGCTGCCCGGCCGCCCGGCGGGCCCGGTAGGTGCCGATGGTGTCGATCCCGGCGGCCCGGAACAGCTCCTCGCGCCGGTTCAGCACCCCGTGCACCTCGGAGACCATCCGGCGCACCTTGTCGACGTCCAGGCGCCCGGCCACCCCGCCGACGTGCGGCAGCCCGGCCAGCGACTGGAAGCTGCCCGCGCCGAAGTCCAGCAGGTAGAACTGCACCTCCCGCGGGGTGTGGGTGAGCGCGAACGAGGCCACCGTGGTGCGCACCACCGTCGACTTGCCCGAGCGCGGGCCGCCCACGACCAGGCCGTGGCCGGCCGCCCCCGCGTAGTCGACCTCCAGGACGTCGGTCTTCTGCTCGCGCGGCTTGTCCACGATGCCGATCGGCACCCGCAGCCGGCCCGCCGGGAAGCCGGGCGCGGTCAGCCCGCGCTCCGGCACCACCTGGAGCGGCGGCAGCAGGTGGTCCATGCTCGGCGCCTCCTCCAGCGGCGGCAGCCACACCTGGTGCGCGGCCGGGCCCTGGCCCGTCATCCGCTGCACGAACACGTCCAGCACGGTGTCGACCAGCGCGTCGTCCCGCTCCGGGGCGAGCGGCGCCTCCTCCTCCACCGCCGGCTCCGGCGGCTCCACCCGGGCCGCGGTGAACAGCACCGGGCGGGCGTTCCCCCGCCGCCCGCCGGTCGACCGCTGCTGCCCCGGCGCCCGGTAGGGCCCCGAGACGTACGCGGCCTTGAACCGGTCCATCACGTCCTCGCCGAACTTGAGGTACCCGACGCCCGGCACCGGCGGCAGGTGGTAGGCGTCCGGCACCCCGATCGCCGCCCGCGACTCGGCCGCCGAGAAGGTGCGCAGACCGATCCGGTAGGAGAGGTAGGTGTCCAGGCCGCGCAGCTTGCCCTCCTCCAGGCGCTGCGAGGCCAGCAGCAGGTGCACCCCCAGCGACCGGCCGATCCGGCCGATCTGGATGAACATCTCGATGAAGTCCGGCTTGGCGGTGAGGAGTTCGGAGAACTCGTCGATGATCAGCACCAGCGAGGGCAGCGGGTCCAGCGCCGCGCCGGCCGCCCGGGCCCGCTCGTACTCGTGGATGTTGGCGTAGTTGCCCGCCGAGCGCAGCAGCTCCTGGCGGCGGTGCAGTTCACCCTCGATCGCGTCGCGCATGCGGTCGACCAGGGTGAGTTCGCCCTCCAGGTTGGTGATCACCGCGGAGGTGTGCGGCATGTCCGCCATGCCGGAGAAGGTCGCGCCGCCCTTGAAGTCGGCGAGGACGAAGTTCAGGATCTCCGAGGAGTGCGTCATCGCCAGCGCCAGCACCAGGGTGCGCAGCAGCTCCGACTTGCCGGAGCCGGTCGCGCCCACGCACAGGCCGTGCGGGCCCATGCCCTCCAGCGCGGCCTCCTTGATGTCCAGGTAGACGTGCTCGCCGTTCGCGCCGACCCCGATCGGCACCCGCATCCGCTCGTGCTGGGCGCGCGGGCGCCAGCTGCGCGTCACGTCGAAGGAGCCCGGGTCGCCCGAGTTCATCAGGTCGGTGAAGTCCAGGTTCGACAGCAGCGGCTCGTCGTCCCCGCCGGCCGAGAGCCGGTACGGCGCCAACTGCCGTGCCAGCGCCTCGGACTGCCAGACCGAGAGCAGGTCCGGCGTGCCGGTGTACGTCGCCCCGGAGGCCGAGCGCAGCACCAGCTCCTGCGGGCTCACCGTCACCATCAGGTGCCCGCTCGGCTCGTCCAGGTCGCCCGGCACCACCTCGATGACGGTCACCCCCTGCACGCCCTCGGGGCTCGCCAGCAGCGAGTTCGGCGGCACCCCGGCGCCGTCCATCACCACCACCAGGTGCGGCTGGTCCGGCGCGGGCGCCGCGTCCCGCACGAACCGCTGGCGGCCGGCCAGCTCGTCCTGCAACAGGAACTCCAGCTCGCCCAGGTCGGTGGCGATCAGCCGGCGCGAGCCCGCGCCGTCGGCCTCCTTGCGGTGCTGGTTGTGCGGGAGCCACTTGGTCCACTCCCACTCCTCCGCCGCGCCCGGCGCCGCGGCCACCGCGACCAGCAGGTCGTCCGGCGAGTGCAGGGTGGTCAGCTGGGCGATCATCGCGCGCACGTTGCCGTACACCGAGTCCGCGTCCCCGCACACCGTGACGTGGTAGAAGGCGCGCAGCGACACCGCCAGCGGCAGGTCCTGCAAGGTGCCGTGGGCCTTCAGGAAGGAGTGCATCGCGGCCGCCGACAGCGGCTCCAGCTCGTCCATCGGCGCGGTCTGCGGCGCCACCAGCGGCGTCGACAGCTGCACCGGGCCCAGGCCCACCCGGATCTGCGCGAAGTCGCCGTCCCCGGTGCGGCGCTCCCACAGCCGCCGGCCGTCCGCCACGATCGACCACAGCTGGTCCGGCGCCGGGTTCAGGAACAGCAGCGCGCCGCGCTGGCGCTCCGCCGTGCGGCGCACCTGGCGGCGCATCTGCTGCAGGTACTTGAGGTAGTCGCGCCGCTCGTCCGCCATCGCGGTCGAACCGCCCCTGCGGGCCCGCATGATCTGCGCCAGCACCATGCCGACCGTCGAGGCGACCATCAGACCGCCCATGATCTTCATCGGGGCCGCCGCGCCCGGCGCGAAGAAGAACACCGCCGAGCCGCCCATGCCGAGCATCGGGAGGATGCTCATCAGCCAGTCCTCGCCGCCCTGCCGGGGCAGTTCGGGCGGGGCCACCAGTTCCACCGGCTCGTCCGGCACCGCCGGCGGATAGGCCCGGCCCGGGCGCTTGACCGTGATCACACCCATGTGTCATCCACCCCGCGGCGTCGATCGATCACTTCGGCATCAGCCCTCACGCAACTGGACTCGTACGACTCGTACGGCTCGTACGGGATCCACCAGGGCGAGGACGCACCACCCGGCGCCGCCCCCCGTACCGCGCGCAGGGGCCGATCCTAACGGTCGCCCCCGCACCGCCCGCCAGGCCCGCGTCCGCACCCCCGCCGGGGGCCCGGTCCGCACCGGGGCCGGGCACGAACCGAGCGGGTAGGGTAACGCCGCGCCAACTCGCGGCCCGGTCGGGCCGGTTCCACTGCCACACCGAGCGCCGCCGTGCCGCGGCACCGTCAACAAGGGGGAGCGCCCAGTGCGTCGAAGGACCGAGGTGCGGCGATGAGCAACGCCGCCGCGACCGGCTACTGCCGGGTCACCGTCGTCGCCCCGGACCGCCGGATCGACGTCGCCCTGCCCGAGGACGTCCCGCTCGCGGACGTCTACCCCGAGGTGCTGCGCCTGGCCAACCAGAGCCAGCCCGACGGCGCGCCCACCGGCTTCCACCTGGTGCGCCGCGACGGCACCGTCCTCGACAGCGGCCTGCCGCTCGCCGCCCAGCAGGTCCGCGACGGCGACCTGCTCGCGCTGCGCCCCTTCGCCGAGTCCCTCCCGCCGGCCGTCTACGACGACGTCGCCGACGCGATCGCCAGCGCCGTCGAGACCGACCGCCGGCTCTGGAACGCCGAACTCATGCGGGCCTTCGGCCTGATCGGCGCCGCGCTGCTGCTCGTCCTGCTCGGCTTCGCGCTCTGGTTCGCCGACCTGCGCCACGACATGCACGGCCTGCCCGGCGTCCTGGCCGGCGTCACCGCCGTCGTCCTCACCGCGCTGGCCGGCGTCCGCGCCCGGGTCTACCAGGACGCCCCCGCCGCCCTCGCACTCGGCCTCGGCGCCCTGCCGCACGCCATGATCGGCGGCAGCGGCGTCCTCGCCGTCGCCCACCCGTGGGACGGCCCCGGCCGGCTCCAGTTCCTGGCCGGCTGCGTCGCCGTCCTGGTGGTCGCCGTGCTGCTGGTCGGACTGCTCCCCGAGAAGGACGCGGTGTTCGTCGCCGCCGCCCTGGTCGCCGCCGCCGGCGCGCTCGCCACCTTCGCCGCCGTCCTGCTGCCCGACACCCCCGCCGGGCACATCGCCGCCGTCACCGGCATCACCGCCGTCGCGGCCGTCGGCTTCCTGCCCGGCCTCTCCGCCCGCTTCGCCCGGCTGCCCGTCGGCTTCAGCGCCCCGGGCCAGACCCGCACCCGCAGCCGCGACTACGACGAGGAGGCCGAGCGCGCCGAGGCCGTCCAGTACGAGCGGATCGCCCACCAGGCCCGCCGCGGCCACGAGGTCCTGGTCGGCCTGGTCGGCGGCTGCGCCGCGGTCGTGGTCGGCTCCTGCGCCGTCCTCGGGTTCACCGACCGGACGTTCCCCGAGCTGCTCGCGCTCGCCCTGGGCCTGGCCACGATGCTGCGCGCCCGGCTGTTCCGCTACACCGCGCAGGTCTTCAGCCTCACCATCGCCGGGCTGCTCGGCCTGGCGCTGCTGATCATCGGCCTGTCCCTGCACACCCCGCAGTTCATCCTGCGCGCCGCCGGCTCCACCGAGGTCGACCTGCGCACCGTCTGGCTGGCCGCCTCCATCGCGTCCGGCGCGGCGCTGCTCGCCGCGATCGCGCTGGTGGTGCCCCGGCTCGGCGTCTCCCCGTTCTGGGGGCGCATCCTGGACCTGGTCGACAGCCTGACCCTGATCTCGCTCGTCCCGCTGGCGCTCGCCGTCCTGGACGTCTACCGGCTGGTCCGCGGCGCCACCGGCTGACCGGCCGGCCCGTGCCGCCCGCCCCGTCGGGCCCGTCCGGCCCGCAGACCGGCCGGGTGGGCGGCACTGGTACCCTTGGCCTTCGAGCGCAGCCGTGTGTCCGCCTCCGGTGGGTCGCAGACCGCCGGCCGCGCTCCGTCACGACACCGAGTCCTCATGAGTCCTGTGTTGTCGACCAGGACCGCTCGGTACACCCTGAAGGAGTTGCAGTGGCTCTCGCCTCTGACGTCAAGAAGCAGATCTTCGCCGAGTTCGGCCAGAAGGAGGGCGACACCGGTTCCCCCGAGGTCCAGGTGGCCATGCTCTCCCGCCGCATCGCGGACCTGACCGAGCACCTCAAGACCCACAAGCACGACCACCACTCGCGTCGTGGCCTGCTGATCCTGGTCGGCCAGCGCCGCCGCCTGCTGCAGTACCTGGCCAAGAAGGACATCGAGCGCTTCCGTACGCTCGTCGACCGCCTGGGCATCCGCCGCGGTGCCGCCGGTGGCGCCCGCTAAGACCGCCGCTCGGGGCGGCTCCCCACACCGGGGAGCCGCCCCTCGCGCGTATGCCGCGGACACCCCGGGCCGCGGCGCCCGGACATAACAACTCGCGCGTACCTCCCCAGGTGGCCGAGGATTGCACCGTAGGGTTGTGGGCATGCCCGGTGATGGCGCACCAGCGCGCCACCCGGGCAGACGAACCCGAACCCCCCGCGGGCCGAAGGCTTCAAACGGAAGCCGCCCGCATCCGAGAGAGCGTCCAGACGCGGACCGCCCGTCCCGGCCCGGCAGCCGTGAGGCGCCGGTCCTCGGTAGTGGCCCCCGGAAGCCCCGCAGACCGAGCGGAGCACCCCGGAGGCTTCGATCGAAGACCGGCCCGACTGCCGTCCTCCTTGTCAGGAGGGCCAGGGCCAGCCGGCAGGCAGCGCGGGGACGCTCTCCCGGAGACGTACGAAAGAGGAGATCTTCCAGGTGGAAGAGAACGTGTTCTACGCCGAGGCCGTGATCGACAACGGTTCCTTCGGCACCCGTACCATCCGCTTCGAGACCGGCCGTCTGGCCCGTCAGGCCGCCGGCTCCGCCGTGGCCTACCTGGACGACGACACCATGGTGCTGTCGGCCACCAGCGCGTCCAAGCAGCCGAAGGAGCACTTCGACTTCTTCCCGCTGACCGTGGACGTCGAGGAGCGCATGTACGCCGCGGGCCGCATCCCCGGCTCGTTCTTCCGTCGTGAGGGCCGGCCCTCCGAGGACGCGATCCTCACCTGCCGCCTGATCGACCGCCCGCTGCGCCCGTCCTTCGTCAAGGGCCTGCGCAACGAGGTCCAGGTCGTCTGCACCGTCATGGCGCTCAACCCCGACCACCTGTACGACGTGGTGGCCATCAACGCCGCCTCCGCCTCCACCCAGCTGGCGGGCCTGCCGTTCTCCGGCCCGATCGGCGGCGTCCGCGTCGCGCTGATCAACGGCCAGTGGGTGGCCTTCCCGACCCACAGCGAGCTGGAGTCGGCCGTCTTCGACATGGTCGTCGCCGGTCGCGTCCTGCCGGACGGCGACGTCGCGATCATGATGGTCGAGGCCGAGGCCACCGACAAGACCATCAAGCTGGTCGAGGGCGGCGCCGAGGCGCCGACCGAGGACGTCGTCGCCGCCGGTCTGGACGCCGCCAAGCCGTTCATCAAGGTGCTGTGCGCCGCCCAGTCGCAGCTCGCCGCCCAGGCCGCCAAGCCGACCGGCGTGTTCCCGGTCTTCCTGGACTACCAGGACGACGTCCTCGCCGCGCTGACCGCCGCCGTCAAGGACGAGCTCGCCCAGGCCCTCACCATCCCGGGCAAGCAGGAGCGCAACAACGAGCTGGACCGCGTCAAGGCGCTGGCCGCCGAGAAGCTGCTCCCCGAGTTCGAGGGCCGCGAGAAGGAGATCAGCGCCGCCTACAACGCGCTGACCAAGAAGGTCGTCCGCGAGCGCGTCATCAAGGACAAGGTCCGCATCGACGGCCGCGGTGTCACCGACATCCGCACCCTGGCCGCCGAGGTCGAGGCCATCCCGCGCGTGCACGGCTCGGCCCTGTTCGAGCGTGGCGAGACCCAGATCCTGGGCGTCACCACCCTCAACATGCTGCGCATGGAGCAGCAGCTGGACACGCTCTCCCCGGAGACGCGTCGCCGCTACATGCACAACTACAACTTCCCGCCGTACTCGGTCGGCGAGACCGGCCGCGTGGGTGCGCCCAAGCGCCGCGAGATCGGCCACGGCGCGCTGGCGGAGCGGGCGATCATCCCCGTGCTGCCCTCGCGCGAGGAGTTCCCGTACGCCATCCGCCAGGTCTCCGAGGCGCTGAGCTCCAACGGCTCCACCTCGATGGGCTCGGTCTGCGCCTCCACCATGTCGCTGCTGAACGCCGGTGTGCCGCTGAAGGCCGCCGTCGCCGGTATCGCCATGGGCCTGATCTCCCAGGAGATCGACGGCGAGACCCACTACGTCGCGCTGACCGACATCCTCGGTGCCGAGGACGCGTACGGCGACATGGACTTCAAGGTCGCCGGTACCCGCAACTTCATCACCGCCCTGCAGCTGGACACCAAGCTCAACGGCATCCCGGCGTCGGTGCTGGCCGCCGCGCTGAAGCAGGCCAAGGACGCGCGTCTGCACATCCTCGACGTGATGAACGAGGCCATCGACACGCCGGACGAGATGTCCCCGAACGCCCCGCGGATCATCACCATCAAGATCCCGGTGGACAAGATCGGTGAGGTCATCGGCCCCAAGGGCAAGATGATCAACCAGATCCAGGAGGACACCGGCGCCGAGATCACGATCGAGGACGACGGCACCATCTACATCGGTGCCGCCGACGGACCGGCCGCCGAGGCCGCCCGCACCACGATCAACCAGATCGCCAACCCGACCATGCCGGAGGTCGGCGAGCGCTACCTGGGCACCGTGGTGAAGACCACGACGTTCGGCGCGTTCGTGTCGCTCATGCCGGGCAAGGACGGCCTGCTGCACATCTCGCAGATCCGCAAGCTGGCCGGCGGCAAGCGCGTCGAGAACGTCGAGGACGTCCTCGGTGTCGGCGCCAAGGTGCAGGTCGAGATCGCCGAGATCGACCCGCGCGGCAAGCTCTCCCTCATCCCCGTCGTCGAGGGCGAGGAAGCCGGCGAGACCGCTTCCGAGTGAAGCGCCGCTAGCTGACCCTTGCGGCCCGTACGCCTCCCGGCGTGCGGGCCGCACCCTGTTGCCCCCGCGTTCGTCCATGCGTTCCCACGCGCGTTTCCTCTGGAGGTACCCCCCGTGGCTCAGGCCCCGGCGGCGAAGCAGCGCCCCGGCTCCACCCGGACCCTGCTCAAGGGCGCCGACGGCGCCGGCACGGTGCGCCGCACCGTCCTCCCCGGCGGCCTTCGGGTCGTCACCGAGACCCTGCCGACGGTGCGCTCCGCCACCTTCGGCATCTGGGTCGGCGTCGGCTCGCGGGACGAGACCCCGCAGCTCAACGGCGCCACCCACTACCTGGAGCACCTGCTCTTCAAGGGCACCGCGCGGCGCAGCGCGCTGGACATCTCGGCTGCCCTGGACGCGGTCGGCGGTGAGATGAACGCCTTCACCGCGAAGGAGAACACCTGCTACTACGCCCGGGTCCTGGACACCGACCTGCCGCTGGCCATCGACGTGGTCTGCGACATGGTCACCGGCTCGCTGATCCGCTCCGAGGACGTCGACGCCGAGCGCGGCGTCATCCTCGAGGAGATGGCGATGGCCGAGGACGACCCGGGCGACGTGGTGCACGACCTGTTCGCCAAGGTGATCTTCGGCAGCGGCCCGCTCGGCCGCCCCATCCTGGGCACCCAGGAGACCATCAAGGTGCTCACCCGGGAGCAGATCGCCGGCTTCTACCGCCGCCGCTACCGGCCCGAGAACCTGGTCGTCTCGGCCGCCGGCAACCTCGACCACCACACCGTGGTCAAGCAGGTCGAGCAGGCCTTCGCGGCGGTGCTGGCCCGCTCCGACGCGGCCCCCGCCGAGGCCCGCCGCGGCGTCAAGGCGCTGCGCACGGCCGGCCGGGTCGAGGTGCTCAACCGCTCCACCGAGCAGGCCCACCTGGTGCTGGGCGTGCCCGGGGTGCCGCGGCACGACGAGCGCCGCTGGGCGATGGGCGTGCTCAACGCGGCCCTCGGCGGCGGGATGAGCTCCCGGCTGTTCCAGGAGGTGCGGGAGAAGCGCGGCCTGGCGTACTCGGTGTACTCGTACTCCTCGTCCTACGCGGACAGCGGCCTGTTCGGCATCTACGCCGGCTGCCAGCCCAAGCGGGTCGAGGAGGTGCTGCGGATCTGCCGCGCGGAGCTGGCCAAGGTGGTCGCCGAGGGCATCACCGAGGAGGAGCTGCGGCGCGCGATCGGCCAGATCTCCGGCTCCACCGTGCTGGGCATGGAGGACACCGGCTCGCTGATGAACCGGATCGGCAAGGCCGAGCTCAGCTACGGACACCACCTGTCGGTGGACGAGATGCTGGCGCGGATCGCGGCCGTGACCCTGGACGACGTCCACGCGGTGGCCCGTGATGTGCTGGGCGCGTACCGGCCGTCGCTGGCGCTGATCGGACCGGTCAACGACAAGCGGGCCGCCAAGCTCGCCGATCTGCTGGTGTGAGAGGACATTTCGCTATGACGCTGCGTGTCGCCGTGATCGGTGCCAACGGTCGGATCGGCTCCGAGGCGGTCAAGGCCGTCGAGGCCGCGCCGGACCTCGAACTGGTGGCCACCCTGGGCCGCGGGTCCGAGCCGGCGGAGCTGACCGAGGCCGGCGTCCAGGTCGCCGTCGAACTCACCCACCCGGACTCGGTGATGGGCAACCTCGACTACTGCCTGCACCACGGCATCCACGTGGTCACCGGGACCACCGGCTGGACGGACGAGCGGCTGGCCACCGTCCGCGGCTGGCTCGACCAGGCCCCCGAGCTGGGCCTGCTGATCGCGCCGAACTTCTCCATCGGCGCGGTGCTCGGCATGAAGTTCGCCCAGACCGCGGCGAAGTACTTCGAGTCGGTCGAGGTGGTCGAGCTGCACCACGACCGCAAGGCCGACGCCCCCAGCGGTACCGCCACCCGGACCGCGCAGCTGATCGCGGCCGCCCGCGCCGAGGCCGGCCGCCCGCAGCAGCAGGACCCGACCACCCACAGCCTGCCCGGCGCGCGCGGCGCCGACGTGGACGGGGTGCCGGTGCACGCCGTCCGGCTGCGCGGGCTGCTCGCCCACCAGCAGGTGATGTTCGGCGACACCGGTGAGACGCTCACCATCCGGCACGACTCGCTGCACCACAGCAGCTTCATGCCGGGCATCCTGCTCGGTGTGCGCAAGGTCGTGGAGACGCCCGGGCTCACCCTGGGCCTCGAACACCTCCTGGACCTGTGAGCCCGGCATGACGTCCCGTACCGGATTCTTCGTCCTGTCCGGCGTGCTGCTGCTGGTCGCCCTCCTCTGCGTCGGGGAGGGCGTCCAGCTGGTCGCCACCGGCAAGCCGCTCGGCATCGGCATCGGCCTGTGCGCCTTCGTCATCCCGGTGATCGGCGTCTGGTTCCTGCGCCAGACCGTCCGGTTCGGCCGGGCCAGCGAGCAGCTCGCCCGGGAGCTGGAGGCCGAGGGCGGCCTGCCGGTGGACGAGCTCCAGCGCACCACCGGCGGGCGGATCGACCGGGCCTCGGCCGACGCGGTGTTCGCCCGCCGACAGACCGAGGCGGAGGCCGCGCCGGCCGACTGGCGGGTCTGGTTCCGCCTCGCGGTGGCGTACGCCGACGCCGGCGACACCCCGCGCGCCCGCAAGACCATGCAGCACGCCATCAAGCTGCACAGCACCGAACCCGCAAGGAGCAACGCGTGAGCGACCAACCGACGGCCCCCAGCTTCCGCAGCGACGTCACGGTCGAGCTGGTCCGCAGCGCGGCCGCCGACTCGGACGTCATCTGGGCGGCCCGCGTCTCGACCGCGGGGGAGCAGTCCCTGGAGGCGGTCCAGCAGGACCCGGAGAAGTCCAAGGGCCTGATCAACTTCCTGATGCGGGACCGGCACGGCACCCCCTTCGAGCACAACTCGATGACCTTCTTCATCAGCGCGCCGATCTTCGTGTTCCGGGAGTTCCACCGGCACCGCAGCGGCTGGTCCTACAACGAGGAGTCCGGCCGCTACCGCGAGCTGCAGCCGGTCTTCTACGTCCCGGCGGAGGAGCGCAAGCTCGTCCAGCAGGGCCGCCCGGGCCGCTACGAGTTCGTCGACGGCACCCCCGAGCAGCACCGGACCACCACCGAGGCGATGGAGGCCGCGTACCGCGAGTCCTACGCGCGCTACCAGGAGATGCTGGCGGCCGGCGTGGCCCGCGAGGTGGCCCGGGCGGTGCTGCCGGTCGGCCTGTTCTCCTCGATGTACGCGACCTGCAACTCCCGTTCGCTGATGCACTTCCTGTCGCTGCGGACCAAGCGGGAGCACTCGGCGGTGCCGTCGTTCCCGCAGCGCGAGATCGAGATGGTCGCCGAGCAGATGGAGCAGGAGTGGGCGCGGCTCATGCCGCTCACCCATGCGGCCTTCGAGAAGCACGGCCGGGTCGCTCCCTGACCTGGGACGATAGGCATATGGGCGGAGTGTCACGCATGTCTGGATTGCGGCTTTTCTAGCCGCTCCCTACATTCATGAACACGGATTCCGGTGCTGCCCGAACCCCCGAGCGGGCAGCACCGGAATCCCATGTCACCGCCTGTTTCCGCCGCTTCGCGTGGTATGCCCCTGTCCGAACACTGGACCGGTGTGGTTACCGCCCCACCGCCTACGAGTAGCTTTGGACGCATGGCTCCGACCTCCACCCCCCAGACGCCGTTCGGCCGGGTCCTGACCGCGATGGTCACCCCGTTCACCGCCGACGGCGGACTCGACCTCGACGGCGCCCAGCGCCTCGCCGCACACCTCGTGGACTCCGGCAACGACGGCCTCGTCGTCAACGGCACCACCGGTGAGTCCCCGACCACCAGCGACGCCGAGAAGGCCCAGCTCGTCCGCGCCGTGGTGGAGGCGGTCGGGGATCGCGCCCACGTGGTGGCCGGCGTCGGCACCAACGACACCCACCACAGTGCCGAGCTGGCGCGACAGGCGGAGGCCGCCGGAGCCCACGGCCTGCTGGTCGTCACGCCGTACTACAGCAAGCCCCCGCAGGAGGGCCTGTACCAGCACACCGTGCACATCGCGGACACCACCGGGCTGCCGGTCATGCTCTACGACATCCCGGGCCGCAGCGGCGTCGCGCTGAGCCACGAGACGCTGGTCCGCCTCGGCGAGCACCCGCGGATCGTCGCCAACAAGGACGCCAAGGGCGACCTCGGCGCGGCCGCCTGGGCCATCGCCCGCTCCGACCTCGCCTGGTACTCCGGCGACGACATCCTCAACCTGCCGCTGCTGTCGGTCGGAGCCGCCGGAGTGGTCAGCGTCGTCGGACACGTCGTGGCCGGCGAACTGCGTGCGATGATCGAGGCGTACCTGGCCGGCGATGTGGCCAAGGCCACGGCGATCCACCAGGGCCTGCTCCCGGTGTTCAGCGGTATGTTCCGCACGCAGGGCGTCATCCTCGCCAAGGCCGCGCTGGAGCTCCAGGGACTGCCGGCCGGCCCGCTGCGGCTGCCGCTGGTCGGCGCGACTCCCGAGGAGATCGCACGATTGACGAAGGATCTCGCCGCCGGCGGGGTACACCTGTAACAGACGAAGACGTGCGCGCCCCGGCTCGCCGGACCCTCACGGGCCCGCCGCTGGACCGGACCGACGGCGCGAGAGCACCGACCCAGTAGGAAAAACGACACTGAGTACGCACGCCATATGTCTTCAGGGGGAGGACCCCGGGCATATGGCGTGCGTCGTGAGGAGAGTCTTTTGAGTCACCCGCACCCCGAACTCGGCGCACCCCCGGCCCTGAAGGAGGGCGCCCTCCGCATCACCCCGCTCGGCGGTCTCGGCGAGATCGGCCGCAACATGACGGTCTTCGAATACGGGGGCCGCATCCTGATCGTCGACTGCGGCGTCCTCTTCCCCGAGGACGAGCAGCCCGGCGTGGACCTGATCCTCCCGGACTTCACCTACATCCGGGACCGCCTCGACAAGATCGACGGCATCGTCCTCACCCACGGGCACGAGGACCACATCGGCGCCGTCCCGTTCCTCCTGCGGGAGAACCCGGACATCCCGCTGATCGGCTCCAAGCTGACCCTCGCCCTGATCGAGGCCAAGCTCGCCGAGCACCGCATCCGGCCGTACGTGCTGGAGGTCAAGGAGGGCGAGCGCGAGCGCATCGGCCCCTTCGACTGCGAGTTCATCGCGGTCAACCACTCCATCCCGGACGCTCTGGCCGTCGCCGTCCGCACCCCCGCGGGCATGGTCGTGGCCACCGGCGACTTCAAGATGGACCAGCTGCCGCTCGACGGCCGCCTGACCGACCTGCCGACCTTCGCCAAGCTGGCCGAAGAGGGCATGGACCTGCTGCTGGTGGACTCCACCAACGCCGAGGTCCCCGGCTTCATCCCGCACGAGCGGGACATCTCGGCCGCGCTGCGGAACGTCTTCGCGAACGCCGACAAGCGCATCATCGTCGCCTCCTTCGCCAGCCACGTGCACCGCATCCAGCAGGTGCTGGACGCCGCGCACGAGTACAAGCGCAAGGTCGCCTTCGTCGGCCGCTCGATGGTCCGCAACATGGGCATCGCCCGCGACCTCGGCTACCTGAAGGTCCCCGGCAACATGGTCGTCGACGTCAAGCAGCTCGACGACCTGCCGGACAAGGAGGTCGTGCTGATCTGCACCGGCTCCCAGGGCGAGCCGATGGCGGCGCTGTCCCGGATGGCCAACCGCGACCACCAGATCCGCATCGTCGAGGGCGACACCGTCGTCCTGGCCTCGTCGCTCATCCCGGGCAACGAGAACGCCGTCTACCGGGTGATCAACGGCCTGACCCGCTGGGGCGCCAAGGTCGTCCACAAGGGCAACGCCAAGGTGCACGTCTCCGGCCACGCCTCGGCCGGCGAGCTGCTGTACTTCTTCAACATCTGCAAGCCGCGCAACCTGATGCCGGTCCACGGCGAGTGGCGCCACCTGCGGGCCGCCGCCGACCTGGGCATCGCCACCGGCATTCCGCGCAACCGCGTGGTCATCGCCGAGGACGGCGTCTGCGTCGACCTGGAGAAGGGCGTCGCCCGGATCGTCGGCAAGGTGCAGGCCGGGTACGTCTACGTGGACGGCGCCTCGGTCGGCGACATCACCGAGGCCTCGCTCAAGGACCGCAGGATCCTCGGCGAGGAGGGCTTCATCTCGGTCTTCGTCGCGGTCGACTCGACCAACGGCAAGATCGTGGGCGGCCCGACCTTCCAGGCCCGCGGCTCCGGCATCGACGACAACGCGTTCGTGCCGGTCGCCGCCAAGCTCCAGGAGGCCCTGGACCGCTCGGCGAGCGACGGTGTGCTGGAGCCCCGCCAGGTCCAGCAGCTGGTCCGCCGGACCGTCGGCAAGTGGGTGGCGGACAACTACCGCCGCCGGCCGATGATCCTGCCGGTCGTCGTCGAGGTCTGAGCCTCCGACGGCTGGTTTGACGTGGGGCAGCCCGGTGCGTAATGTTCTCCGGGTTGCCCCACGGGACGGCCCCGCAGGAAGTCTCTCGAATGCGAATTCGAGAATGACCGCGGAAAACGGCCCGAGAAACTCTGCTAGAGTTCGGGAGCGCCGAAAGGCGAAAGCCGCTCAGGTAAATGAAACTCCGGAAAACGGAGCGGAAAACATCTGGTAAGCTTGAAACACGAAAGAACGAAGCGCCCGGAGGGCCCGCTGGAAGGCGGTCCGAAGGAAGTGTCCGTTCCTTGAGAACTCAACAGCGTGCCA
>NZ_JBHVPH010000034.1:0-72756 GCF_042887425.1 Kitasatospora sp. NPDC057940 | reverse complement strand
TCCGGCTGCCGCTTCCGCACCCGCTGCTGGAAGGCGGAGGACCGCTGCGCCGAGGAGATCCCGCTGCTCGCGGTGCCCTCGGTGCTGAAGGGCCCCCGAATTCGGGCCCCAGCACACCACCACCGGGCGGAAGCAAGCGCGCGACTCACCAGCCCGCGACGCCGCACCCCACCCGAACCCCACTGCCTGCCCCACCGCGAAAGACGGTCGCCATGACCCGCCACACCACCGACCCCACCCACCCCTCCACCGGGCTGTCCGACCTCAGCACCGGCCCCTGGGTCCTGGACCCGGCCACGTCGTCAGTGGAGATCAAGCACAAGTCGATGTGGGGGCTGGCCACGATCAGGGCCGCCTTCACCAAGCTCAGCGGCGAAGGCGAGATCGGCCCCGACGGCTCCGCGCGCGGCACGCTGACCGTCGAGGCCGCATCGATCCTCAGCAAGCAGGCCAAACTCGACACCCACCTGCGCTCCGCGGACTTCTTCGACGTCGACAGGTATCCGACGTTCACCTTCACCGCCACCCGCGTCGTCGCCGACAGCGCCGGAACCGCCAAGGTCACCGGCAGCCTCACCGTGCTCGGCACCACCCGCCCGCTCACCTTCACCGCCCGCGCCACCGCCGCCGGCCCGCACGAGGTGACCCTCAGCGGCGAGATCACCGTCGACCGCAACGACTTCGGCATGAACTGGAACAGGGCCGGAATGATCAAGGGCCTCACCACCATCACCCTCACCACCCGCTTCACCCACCGCTGACCCACCGGCCCCCGACCCGGACCCGTACCGGGGCGGGCCCTGGAAGCGGAGATGACCGGGCATCCCGGCTACCAGACGCACGACCCCGCGGGTCGCGGGGCGCAGAAGTCCCGCGACAGGATCCCCGCCCGGAGAATCACGGCCGTATGGTCCGGCCCTGCGCACTGCCCTCCACGGCTTCCACGTAGGCGCGGGCCACCTCGGAGACGGGAGTGCCGCCGGTCGGGTCCATGCCCAGGCTCTCCAAGGTCTCCTTGATCCAGCCCGGGCTGACGAGGTTGATCCGCAGGTTCCGCGGCACCTCGCCGGCCGCGTTGCGGACGAAGCCCTCCAGGCCGGCGTTGATGAGCGCCCCCAGCGACCCGCCGGCCATCGGAGCGGCGAACGTGCCTCCGGTCAACGTGATGGAGCCGCCGTCCCGCAGATGTCTCACGGCCCGCCGGGCCAAGGCGACCTGCCCCAGGAGCTTGGCCCGCATTCCCTCGGCGAACTCGCCGTCCGTGGCCGACACCAGGTCCACCAACGGTCCGCTGGCGGCACAGCACACCACGGCGTCGAGGCCCGACACTTCGTCGAAGAGCGCGTCCAGCGAGGTCGGATCCTCCAGATCCACCGTCACCGGACCTCCACGCGACGCCTTCACCACGTGATGCGCGGCCTCCAACGCACTGACGACAGCACTGCCGACCGTTCCGGTCGCCCCGATCACAAGTACCTTCATGCCACCGATCTTTACAGTGGCGGCACCCCGAGCGCGCGTGTTCACCGATCGACGAGCACCCTGGGAGGAGCCGCCGGGGTTGGCGGTGCCTGTCGTCGCGCTCGGCCGAATCCGGTACGGGATGCCGGTCGGCGCCTGTGCCGCGTGCGGGGGTTTCTGCGGTCTCGGAGAGACGGCGTCCGGTCCTGGATGGCGGGCACGCGGCAGATCAGACAGTCACCGGCCGTTGGAGCTCAGGTCGCGTCCCGGACCGGCTGCGGGTAGCCGATCTCGGCGATGTCCTCGGCCAGGTCCGCGAGGGTGACCTCCGCGTTGAGCGACGACACGAGTTCCTGGCTCAGCGGTCGCAGGGCATACACATCGCGCACCGCGTCCAGGTCCACGGGGACCTCGTAGTAGTCCTCGGCGAAGCGCTGGAACGCTGCCGGCGAGCGGTCGACCAGGAGCTCGAACAGGCCCGTGGCCCCGTCGGGATCGGAAGAACCGGTGGGGAAGTCGATCACGCCGTGCTGCCACCGATCGTCCGTCACCCCCCGCCACAGGCAGGCCGTGACGACGGGCACGTCGTCCTCGTCGGTGAACGCCGGCTCCTCGACAAAGGCCCTGAAGACCTCCGGGACATCGTCGATCACCCCCGGCCAGGGCTCGCCCTCGTTGCCGTACGGGCTCATCGGCGCTTCGTGGTCGAAACCGCGGACATACGCCCCGGCCGCCGAGAAGACGACGGAGTACTCGTCCCCCGACCCGTTCCGCATCGAGGCCATCTCCTCACCGTCGGCCCAGCCGGCGTTGAATGAGTAGCACCGGCCCTCCCAGTCCGGGCTCAGGATCGCATCGAGCATCGCCAGCGAGCGGCAAAGGTTCCGCAGGTCGGCGATGGAGGGGAACTGGCGAGCTACGTCTTGGACAGTCACGTGCTCATCCAACCGGATGCCCCTGACACCCGGGTGCTCCCCCTGGGCCCGTCACACCCAGTAGTGATTCCGAGGCCGGGCGAGCCGCAACGATCCCCCTCGATGGCGGGCTCTAGCCAGGCTCGATGCTCGCGAGTTGTACGAGCAGAAGGACCAGCCGGTAGGCGACCGCAAAGTCTGCGGCAGTGAAGGTGACCGTCCGGCCGCCCTCTGCGCGTGAGACACCTGGCACGAGTGTCGCCAGGTCAACCATGTAGGGGCTGTGCAGGTCGACCTCGACCTTGAGGGGCCCGGCAAGGGCAAGTGGCGGGACCGCCGTTCGTGCTCTGACAGCTTCGGCGGCCACCTGGTGCAGACGCTCTCGGGCTTCCTCAGGGTGCAGCGCCACGGCGGCGGCCTGACCGAGGGCTTGTTTGACCGCGATGGTGACAGCCGAGGGCACCAGATCACTCAGTTCGGCGCAGGCGGCGTCATCGCCACTGAGCAGTACGACCGGCACACCCACATGCCCGGCCATGGCAGCGTTGAGACCAATCTCGCCCATGGAACGGCCGGCTACGCGAACGTCCAGGATGGCGTCGCTCATCGTGTGCGCCAGCACGGCTGGACCACTGCCGGCACGGGCGTGGTAACCGATGAGCATCACCGCGTCAGTGTGCTCGTCGAGCCCACCGAGCATGCCCAGGGAGCGTGGTTTTCCGCATGCCCAGGGAGCCTATGCGCCCCGCACATAGACCGACAGTGCGCATCAGGACTCCTGCCCGGCCAGCCACCATCGACGCCGCCGGGTGTGGTGACCAGCCCCGTTCCGCCGCCGACGAGCAGGCCCGCGCCGACCTCCGCCGGGCGATACAGGCCCGCGAGCCGGTCAATGAGATCTTCGATTCCTTCATCGGCCCGCTGATCGAAAAGGCGGTCCCGGACTGGCGGACCACCTGGGCGCCCTCCTGTCTCTGCCTGAGACCCGCAGCCCGGTCGGGTACTCGGGATGGACCGCCATCGGCATCCGGCTGGCGGCGGCAGCTGCGATGCTGCTGGACGGTGAAGTCCTTTGCGCGTGCTGCCGCCCGGATGATGGGGTGGCGCTGTGACCAATCCTCATGAAGCATTAGCTGAACGGCCGTTGACGTTGGCGTGGGTGGGCCGGCACCTGGAACCCGGCGAGCGGATCGTCGGGATCGAGGCACTGCACGGCGGCATCACCGCCGAGATGCGGAGGCTGACCATCGGCGCGCGGGACGGAGGCACCCGCGACCTGGTGCTGCGGAGTTTCGTCGACCCGTTCTCCGTGGAGCACGCCGACGACTGGCTGGGCAGGGAGGCCGGCGCTCTGACCCTGCTGACGGGGACCTGCGTGCCGGCTCCTGCGCTGCTCGCGGTTGATCCGACCGCCGCACAGTGCGAGTATCCGTCACTCCTCATGACACATCTGGCGGGCCGGACGGTCCTCGACGATGAGGGGGTGGAGGAACGTGTCCCCCTGCTGGCCCGCCAGCTCGTCGCGATCCACGCGCTGCGGCCGGCCGAACGGCCCCGGGACTATGTGACGTTGACGACCGCCGACACCGTCGTGGTGCCGAAGGGCGCCGACGCGGCGGCATGGGCCGCGGCGATCGACGTGATCCGCAGGCCCCCGCCGCCCGGTGAAGGACGCTTCCTGCATCGGGACTTCCAACCCGGCAATGTGCTGTTCGACGTGCCGCCCCCAGGGCCGGCAGGTGTGCGGATCACCGGCGTCGTCGACTGGGCGGCGGCCTGCTGGGGCCCGGCGGATCTCGACGTGGCGCACTGCTCCACCAATCTCGCGCTGCTGCACGGCCCGGCGTGGGGTCAGCGGTTCGCCGAGGCGTACGAGGAGGCCGGCGGGGTGCTGGCCGCGACCGCGAGCGAGCGGCTGTACTGGCGGGTGCGGGACGGACTGGCGTGCTCGGAGGAAGTGCGGTCGGTGGCGCGGCCCTGGCGGGAGGCCGGGAGGACGGAGCTGACGACGCGCGCTGTGGAGCAGCGGCTGGACGCCTACGTCACCGCCTTGGTGGACGCCCTGGGCTGAGCCAAGGCGGGCCGGAGCGTGGTCCGGCCCGCGGTCCAGAGCGCGGGCCTGTGCCAGGAGGCTCGGCGGATGTAACTCTGTGTAGCTGTTCGAGTGGACGCCTGATAGATCGTGTGCAGATAATGCTATCGGGGAGTGGGTGGGTTCAAGGTCGCTCCGAAAGCACCTCGTTCGGGCCGTGCAGCACCGCGTGCCACGGATCGAGGTCGCGCTGCCGAACGTGGACGCGGAGTCAGGCCCTCCACATGCGTTCAGTTCACCAGCAGCCAGGGCGAAGGAAAACCAGTGACGCAAAGTTGCGGCAACCAGTACACCGAGCAGGCCGTTGAGGCCCGCTACCAGAACTCGTTCGCCCGGGCCGCCGGGTACCTTCCGGCGGACCGGGCCGTCGTCCACGCCTGGCTGGACGAACTCGGCGGGTACGTCGAGCGGCAGCAGGCGCAGGGCGCGATCGTCCGGCACAACTCGGTGGCCGAGCTGGCGAGGCTGATCGACCGGGATCCCGTGGTGCGGATGTACGTCAGCCTGATGATCGAGCAGGCTGCGGAGAGCTGGAAGGGCAAGGTGCGCGACATTCCCGGCCTGCTCGACCACCTCGACACCATCGTCACCTGGGCCCCGCGTTACACCGACGAGGTCCACTTCCCGATGTCCGCCCTGTTCGTCGACATGATGTACACGCCGGCCGGCGAGGCGGTCTTCCGCAACAGGGACCTCAACAGGGCGCTTCTGGGGGTCCTGCGGGAGTGGTGCACGTACCTGGACAGCCCTGCCAGCCGTGAGGTACTGACCGCCGACCAGTGGCTGTCACCGGATGCTCGGCAGAAGCTCAAGCTCGACGACTTCGAAGTCGATTTCACCCAGCCCTACGGTGGGCTGGCCTCGTTCAACGACTTCTTCCACCGGAAGGTCAGGCCCGGCAAACGCCCGGTCGCGGACAGCACGAATCCCAAGGTCATCGTCGCCCCCAACGACGGCAGGGTGGTCAAGATCCAGGGGAACGTGCAGCGCACCGACGAGTTCTGGGTCAAGGGCCAGCGCTACTCCCTCTACGACATGCTGGACGGCAGCGATCTGACGGACGGCTTCGTCGGGGGCGATGTCTACCAGTCGTTCCTCTCCGGTGGTGACTACCACCGCTGGCACACCCCGGTCAGCGGTACGGTCATCAGCGCCCGGGTGGTCGAGGGGCTCACGTTCACCGAACTCGAATCGGCGGGCCACGACAAGGATGCCGGAGTTCAGTCCCAGATCTACGAGGCCTCGGTCAACGCCCGCGCCCTGATCTTCGTCAAGAGCCCCGACCCCGTCGGCGTCGTCTGCGTGATGCCCGTCGGCATCACCGAGATCTCCTCGCTCACCATCGGGGTCACGCCGGGGCAGCACGTCGACAAGGGCGACGAGTTGGGGTACTTCAGCTACGGCGGTTCCAGCATGGTGCTGGTCTTCCAGCCGGGCGCCGTGGCCGGCTTCGACGTGCCGGACAACACGACCGGAGACATGACGCAGGGCCAGTGGTGCGCGGTCAACTCGCAGATCGCCCATACCCGTTGAGGACCGCGACATCCGGCAAGGCGTCGGCCGGTGGCGGCCGGGTCGCGCCGGATCGCGCGGACCGGGGCCTGGGGCGCGATGGCCGCCACAGCAGCAACACCACGAATCTCACGCCGCAGGGGATCCGGTGCTCTCCTGCGCCCAGGAGTTCAACCCGGACACCGTGCGCGACAGCAACCCGCAGGTACGAGGATTTCCGCAGGCACGGACTGCTCCACCCGTCCCAGACGGACTACTGACGTCGTGACCATGGCCGTACCCGGCCGAACGCCTCGGTCCACCTTCCGAGTCGGGGCGTTCGGTCAGGTACGGCCATGGCTACGACATCGCGGGCACCGCCTTCGGGGCCGTCGCCTCGCGGTCGCCCTGGTGCTTCGCCTTGCCGAGGAGGTCCAGCAGGTACGCCTCCGCGGACGTCACCTTCCCGAGTTCGCCGATGTCCACGCTCTCGGGCGCGGAGTGGATGCTGCACTTCGGCTCCTCGCAGGCGTACCACGGGTTCAGGGCGGGCTGTTCGAGGAACTGTTTCAGCGCGGTGATGGCGTCCTCCGCTTCTGGGTGGGCGCGATTTCCGCTCCAGCCGGATGAACCGTGTGAGTCCACCCGCGGCACGGTCCGGTATCGGTCGGCGCACGGCGCATGCAGAGCCACCCTCAATAGGCATATGAAATGATTTCTATTGAGAATACCTCACTTCTCACATGCCCCTTTCGTCACTGCACTCTCAATCACCCCGTACAGGTAGCGGAATTTCGCCGAAGCACTCGACACCGTTCTTCGGGTGTGGGACAGTCAATTTGAACCACCTGGTTTTGAGGAGCACAAGTTGCCCGTTTCCAGGAGATTGATCTCGCCCGATGGAAACATCTGGGAAACCGACGAAATCACGGCCCGCGTAATCGCCGCCACCGAACTCCTCGCACGCCGTGGCGTCGAACCCGGTTCGCGGGTGATGATGAGCGGGTCCAATGCCCCGGAATGGGTCGTCAATCTGCTCGCGCTCATTCACCTCGACGCTTCGGTGGTCCTGGCCGATCATCGCGCCACCCCGTCACAGCGATCGAAGATCCGCGCCCAGGCGCGCGTGATGCTCGAAATCGGCGACGGTACGGGCGGCACCGCGGCGCCGCGCACCGCTTCGAACACCCCTGCCGTGCCCGACGTCGCGAACTGGGCACGGCGTCAGGACGCCGCGATCTCCTGGTCGTCGGGTACGACCGGCAGCCCCAAAGGCATCGTCCGCTCCGGCCGTTCGATCCTGGACAACCTCGCGCTCAGTGCGGAACGCATGGGGTACCGGCCTGACGACGTCTTCCTGCCCGTCCTGCCGTACTCCCACCAGTACGGTCTGTCACTGGTCCTCTGCTGGTGGCTGGGCGGAGGCACGCTCGTGGTCTACGGGCCGACCACGCGCCTGGACCATGCGCTCGCGATCGGCGTGGACCACGACCTCTCCGTCGTCGACGGGGCCCCGTCGACCTACTACAGCCTGCTCAACCTGCTCGACCGTCGCCCCGCCCTGGTGAACGCGCTGGAGACGGTACGGGCCTGGTGCGTGGGCGGCGCGCCGCTGGGGAGCAGCCTGGCCGCCCGGTTCCACGCCCGCACGGGCCGGCACCTGCTCGACGGCTACGGAGCGACCGAGGCCGGAAACATCGCGCTGGCGCCCCCTGCCGATCCGGTCGGGTGCAGCACGCCGCTGCCCGGTGTGGTCGTCGAAGTCCACGACGACCACGGCAGGCCGCTCCCCCACGGCCGGCTCGGCGAGCTCGTCGTCCGCAGTAGCGGCCTAATGACCGGCCACCTCGGCGCCGACGGCGAGGTCGTTCCGGTTTCGAGTCCCGTTCACCGCACCGGCGACATCGGCCTGGTCGACGACGCCGGCCGCGTCTTCCCGGTCGGGCGCAAGCACGCCGCGCACCGCGACGGTCACACGCTCTATCCCGACCACCTGGCCAAACTGGCCGAGTCGGCCGGCGCGCAGACGGAGGTCGTCGCGGTCCCCGACGCCCGTCTGGGCTGTCGCCTGGTGTTCGTGATCACGGACCCGGACGCTCACGAACCCGCGCACTGGAAACGGCTGCTGCGCCCTGTGCTCGCCCGCTACGAGCAGCCCGACCACATCGTCGTGCTTCCCTCGCTGCCCCTCACGAACACGGGAAAGCCCGACCGGGCCGTTCTGGAGAAGATCGCCATGAGCTCGCTGTCCGCATCGTCCAGGACGCCCACCGACGTCACCGCGTCCGATCCATCCGTCGACTCAGCCGTCGACTCAGCCGTCGGTGCGAGCGGCTACCGCATCCCCTTCGCCGACCGGGTCGATGCGCTGCGCGCGGTGCGCCGGTACGTGGCCGACAACGAGGACGCGGTGATGGGAATCCTCACCGAGATCTCGCCCCACCACACCGCCGGCGCGGAGATCCGCTCGTTCCTCGCCACCCTGGACGGGGCGGAGGAGGAGATCCGTCGCGTCCGGCCCGGCTACGTGCCTCGGGTCGCGGTCTTCATGCCCTCCAACATGCCGCTCCATTCCTACGCGCTCTACATGCTCATAGCATCCCTCTACAGCGAAAGAATCACCTTTCGGCCGTCCTCCGAGATCAAAAGCCAGATGCAGCGCTTGCACGACCTGCTGGCACCGGTTCACGGCCTGCCCATCAGCCTTTCCGAACTCAGTCAGCGCAAGTTCGTGACGGGCCCGGTACGCGAAGCGGACCTCGTCGTCTTCACCGGCAATTACGCCAATGCCGAGACTGTCCGCGAGGGGCTGGCGGAAGACCAGCTCCTCCTCTTCTTCGGTAACGGCATCAACCCTTTCGTGATCGCACCCGACGCCGATCTCACCCGCGCCGTGCACGACGTCACGAGGCTCCGGCTCTACAACTCGGGCCAGGACTGCTTCGGTCCTGACGTCGTGTTCACGCCGAAGGGCCGCACCGAGGAATTCGTCGACCTGCTGTCCACCGAACTGGCTTCGCTGCGTTTCGGACGGAACGGCGACCCCGCCGCCGACTACGGTCCGATCTTCTACGACTCTGCGCTGGTGAACTGCTCGGGCTACCTGGTGCACCATGCGCGCCGCATCCGGCACGGCGGGCGCATCGACCTGCCGTCCCGCAAGATCGAGCCGACCGTGCTGCTCTGGGGCTTCGACGACAAGATCCCCCTGGAGGAGATGTTCGCCCCGGTGTTCAACGTCGTGGCCTACCCCAGCGCGAGGCTGCTGCGCGAACGGCTGTCGAACCCCTACTTCAGCGAGCGCGCGCTGGGAGCGATGGTCTACGGGAACGATCCGCAGACGGTGGACGTCCTGGCCAAGCGTCACCAGACCTGTGTCGGCCACACGCTGCTCGACGCCGAGGACGGCAACCGCCCGTTCGGCGGATTCGGGATGCGGGCGAACTACATCTCCTACGGCGGCGAGCGGCACGCCGAACCGCTGCTCATGTCGCAGGCCGTGGCGCAGACCCTCCCCGCGGCTGCCCCCGTCACGGCGAGCGGGGAGTGAGCCAGGTGAATCAGGTGAGCAGGCTGAGCCAGGTGAGCCAGGTGAGCCAGGTGAGCAAACGGTACGCCGACGCGTGGTCCGCGATCGTCGACCTGCTGGTGGCGAACGGGGTGGACACCTGCTTCGGATTGCCCGGCGACGACCTGGAGTTGCTCCGCGCCCTCGACGCCGCCGGCCTGGACCTCGTACCGTGCCGTGACCAGCGCAACGCGATGTACATGGCGACCGGTTACGCCCTGCAGTCCGGCCGGCTCGCCGTATGCGCGCTGGGCAAGGGCCCGGCCGTCACACACGCGGCCACGGGGCTGCTGGAGGCGCGGGAGTCCGGTGCACCCGTCCTCGTGCTCGCCGCCGGCGTGCCCGAACACCGCCGGGGCAGCGGCGGGTTCCAGGAACTCGACCAGGTCGCCGTGACAGCGCCGCTCGTGCGGTGGGCGCACCGGGTGGGGCATCCGGACCGGGTCGTCCCCGCGACGGTGACGGCGCTGACCCGGGCTCTGGGGCCGCCGCCCGGGCCGGTGTACCTGGAGGTGCCCGATGACGTCCGCACGGCCGCGATCCTCGTCACCGGGCCGTGGCCGACGCTGCCCGAACCGCTGCTCCTCGACTCCGTTCCCGCGACGCCGGGACCGGCCCTGGCGGCGATCCGCGAGAGCCGGCGCCCGGTGGTGCTGGTGGGCGGCGGGATGCGGCACCGCAACGGCGGCGGTGTGGTCGAGCGCTTCGCCGAACGCCTCGGCGCGGCACTGTTCACCACCGCGTCCGGCCGGGGAGCCGTCGACGAGCACCACCCGCTGTTCTGCGGCGTGGCGGGCCTCTACGCCGCGGCCCCCGCCCGCGAACTGTGGTCGTCCTGCGACCTGGTGGTCTCGCTCGCCGGGCGGCTGGAGGAGACGGTCACCGAAGGCGGGACACCGTGGCCCCCGGTCGCGGTGGTGCAGGTCAACGTGGATCCGGGCGGTCTGTCGGCCGAGTTCGCGGGCCCGCGGGTGCTCGGGGACGCCCGGTACGCCGTGCTCGGCTGGTCGCGGGCGCTGGAGGAGGGCGGCGAGGCCGAGCGCGCGGCCGCGACCGAGGCGTGGGCAGGCAGGGTCGCCGTCGCCCGTAAGGCCATGTCGCTCGAGGTGGAGGAGGAACTGGCCCGCGCGGCGACACTGCCGGGGATCCGCATCGCCGAACTGCTCGCCGCGCTCGATGCCACCGCCGGCGAGCGCCGCGTGCTGGTCCAGGAGAACGGGCTGCAGGACATGTGGTCCTACGGCTTCCCCTTCCACGTCGGTGGCGGGTCCATCGTGCCGTCGGAGCAGACCCCCTTGGGCTTCGGAGCGGCCGCGGCCATCGGGGTCAAACGGGCCGCCCCCGACCACGAGGTCACCGCGTTCATCGGGGACGGAGCGTTCCTCGCGGCCCGCGCGGACATCGCCGTCACCGCTCCGGGCCACGGCGGCGTGCTGTACGTGGTGCTGTGCAACGGCGGCTACGGCTGGCTGGACGCCCAACGCGCCCGCCTCGGTCTCGACGCCGAACGCCACCCCTTCGTCCGCCCGGGCGCGCCGCCGCCCGTGGTGGACGGGCCTGACATCCACTGTCGAGTGCTGCGCGACAAGGCCGCGCTGACCGAGGAGATCCTTGCCGCGCGGCGGTTCTGCTCCCGGGGAGGCACCGCCGTGCTCATGGTGCCCGTCGCACCCGACGACATCCTCCCGTGCATCCGCGACGCCGAGGTGGTTCCCCAGTGACGAACGCAGGAGAGCGGGGCGACGCCGGGCGCAGCCCGTCCCGGCGCCGGGTGGTGGTCACCGGGTACGGGGCGGTGACGCCGCTCGGCCACAGTGTCGGCGAGACATGGGCGGCGATGCTCGCCGGGCGCAGCGGCATCGCCACCGTGGACGCGATCGACGTGACCGGTCTCGGAGTGCGGATCGGCGGCCAGGTGCGCGACTTCACTCCCGGGCGCTACATGCCGCCGGCGGTCAGCCGCCGCGCCGACCCGTACGCGCAGTACGCCCTCGCCGCGGCGCTGGAGGCGTGCGAGCACGCCGGGCTCGTCGTCGACGAGCGCCTGGCGCCGCGGGTCGCCGTGGTCATCGGCAGCGGCTACGGCCCGGTCGGGTCGATCTACCGCGCCGCGAACATCCTGCGCGACAAGGGGCCGCGGGGCATCAGCCCGTTCACCCAGGTCACCACCGCCATGGACAGCGCCGCCTGCGAGATCAGCATGCGTCTCGGCACGCAGGGGCCCAGCCGGGCCCAGAGCACGGCGTGCGCCAGCGGCGCGGACGCGGTGGGCGCGGGGATGCGCATGATCGGCAGCGGGGAGGCGGACGTCGTCCTGGTCGGCGGCGCCGACGCCTGCGTCACCACCGTCGACCTCGCGGGCAGCGGCAACGCCCGCGCGCTGTCCACGCGCAACGACGACCCGACGGCGGCGTGCCGGCCGTTCGACGCGCACCGCGACGGGTTCGTGATGAGCGAGGGGGCCGCCGTGGTGGTGCTGGAGGCCGCGGAGGTGGCCGACCGGCGAGGAGCGACGGCTCTGGCCGAACTCGCGGGTTACGGAGCGAGTTCCGACGCCCATCACTGGACCGCCCCGCATCCGCAGGGACGCGGCGCGTGCCTCGCCGTCGAAGCGGCGCTGCGCGACGCGGGGATCACGGGGGCGGACGTGGACTACGTCAACGCGCACGGCACCGGAACGCTGCTGAACGACGCCACCGAGACGGCCGTCCTGCGCACGGTGCTGGGTGACCGGGTCACCCGGATCCCGGTCAGCTCCACCAAGTCGATGACCGGGCACATGATCGGTGCCGCCGGAGCGGTCGAGCTCGTGGCGTCGATCCAGGTCCTGCGTACGGGCGACGTCCCGCCGACCATCAACTGCGACAATCCGATCGACCCCGACATCAACTTCGTGCCGCACCGGGCGCAGCACCACGAGCGGATGCGGATCGCGCTCAGCAACTCGTTCGGCTTCGGCGGCCACAATGCCGCTCTCGTGGTCCGAGCCGTGTGAGGGCCCGGCCGTGAACCGCCTCCCGGAGCCGACCCCGAGCGCCGCCGCCGTCAGCCGCAGCGGGCCGCTGACCTGGGTCCAGCAGTGGCACTGGTTCGAACGCACCGTCCCCGCACGACGGCGGGTGAACCCGACGCCGCTCGCCGACCACTGCCACGTCCCGCCCCCGGCCACCGTCGCCGACGTCCACGCGGCACTCGCCTCCCTCACCGCCCGTCACGAGGCGCTGCGCACCACGGTCGACCCGCTCCGCCCGGTCCAGCACGTCCACCGCGCGGACTGGGCCCCGCTGCCGGTCGACCACGTCGACGTCCGCGCCGTCGATGCCGGCACCCTGGAAGCCGCCACCGCGGCGCTGGCCGCCCGTCCGATCGATCCCGAGCGGAATCCGCCCTGGCGCGCCAGGGTGTTGCTGGAGGCAGGGAGGCCGCGTGCGGTCCTGCTGGCCGCCCACCACGTCCTGATCGACGGGTGGGGGCTGGCGGTGCTGATTAACCAGCTGCACGACCAGCTGCACGGCGTCAACGCACCGGTGGAGGCATCCGTGCACCCGCTCGACGCGGTCGCCGCCCAGCGGCCGGAACGCGCCCGCGCGGCGGAGCGCGAGTGGCTCACGCGGCTCGCGGGCAATCCGACCGGTGTGCTGGCCCCGTTCGGCGGGACCGACGACGGCATCGGGCGCCACCGCCTCCAGCACCGCTCGGCGGGCGCGTACGCCGACCTCGCCCGCGTGGCCCGGCGTCATCGGGTCAGTCCGGAGGTCGTGGTGCTCGCGGCGCTGGCCCACGACGTCGCCACCCGCACCGGCGAACTCCGCTTCCTCGCGTCGGTGGTGGTCTCCAACCGGGCCCGGGCCGCGCTGCGGAACAGCGTCGACGTCCGGGCCCTGACGGTTCCGGTCCAGATCGACCTCCGCCCGGGCGCGGCGTTCGGCGAGGTGGTCGCCTCGGTCGCCGCCGCCTCCGCCGCCGCCTACCGGCACGGTCAGTGGCGCCCCGCGGACCTGGTCGCCGCCCAGGCGCGCATGGACCGTCACCGCGGTGTCGTGACCGTACCGACCATCGAGTACAACTGCTACTCGTGGCCGCGCGACTACCTGGTCCCCGGGTACCTGGCCCCCGCGCACGGCACTGCGCCGGACGCGTCCGCCACCTGGATCCGCAGCGCGCCCGACGAGCCCTGCGACACGCTCTACGTCGATCTCGCCCTCGACGCGGGGGTCGTCACGCTCGACGTCACCGTCGGGGACCACCTGCTCGACGCCGGGCAGGCCGTGGCGTTGCCCGTCCGTCTGTGCGCCTTCCTGCGCGCGCTCGCCGACGGTGCCGACTGCCCGGTTCCGGCGCGTCCGCTGGCATCGGCCGCCTCCGGCTGGTGGCGTGCCCCGCAGGGCTGGGTGTGCCCGGCCAGGGTCGAGGACGTGCTGCGCGGCCACCCAGGAGTGCTCGACGTGACGGTGGTGCCCAGCGGGGACGCCGCGGGGGAAGGCGAACCGCACCTCGTCGCACGCGCCCGCACCGCCCCCGGTGTCACCCCCGGCGACTTGCACCGCCACGTCCTGGACCACCTCGACGAGGTGCCGGGCATCGCGGCCCCGGGCCGCTACGTGCTGTCCCGCACCGCCACCACCGGCGCCACCAGCACCACCGATACGGGAACGCCGCGGGTCCCGTCGCGCCGGCCCGCGACGGGCGCCGAACGGGCACTGGCCGCCGCCGTGGCCGCTGTCGCACCCGACGGTCCGCCGGGCGGCTCCTCCGACGGCCCTGACGCGGTCGACATGAACCGTTGCCTCGCCGACCACGGCGTCACCCTGGTCGCCGTCCCTCGCCTCCTGGCACTGCTCCACCGGTTCGGCTTCACCGGGATCGCGCCGGACGAGCTCGCCGGAACGGCCTCGCTCGGCCACCTCGCCACCGCCCTGGAGCCCTCACCGCCCCGCGCCCATCGTGGAGGAGAAACCGCGCCATGACCGCGTCCCGCACCGCTGGCCCCTCCGCGGACCGCCTGGCCCCGTGGGCCTTCGCCGCCTTCGTCGAGGCGAACACCCACGACACGGCGTACCGCCCACCGGTGGTGGACGGTCCCGTCGGGCCGACCATCGTCCGCAACGGCCGCGAGCTGGTGAACTTCGCCAGCATCAGCTTCCTCGACCTGGAGCGCCACCTCCCGGTACGGCGTCATTTCGCGGCGGGGGCGCTCGCCCACGGCCTGAGCACCAGCGGATCCAGGATGACCCAGGGGATCTGCCGCCCGCACCAGGTGCTGGAGGAGACGATCGCCCGTCACACCGGCAAGGAACGAGCCATCAGCTTCGCCACGGGGCTCCTGGCCAACATCGGGTTCGTCCATGCCATGAGCAGCTCCGCGCACTTCGACGCCGGGATCGAGGTGCGCAACCACGACACCGTGTTCGTCGTCGACCGCGACGTCCACTGGAGCATCTGGAAGGGCCTCCAGGGACTCGGCTACGGCCGCAACGTCCACGCCTTCCGGCACAACGACGTCTCCGACCTGGCCCGCGTCCTGGAGCGGGCCCGCACCCACAAGACCGTGGTGATCGCCGAGAGCATCTACTCGGCCGACGGCACCATGGGGCCGATCGTGGAGATCCTCGACGAGTGCGACCGGCACGGCGCCGTCAGCATGATCGACGACGCGAACGGCTTCATGGTCTACGGGCCCGAGAACCGCCCCTACGCCCGGGAGGCGGCCGCGATCCGGGAGCGGGCCGACTTCGTCATGGTGTCGCTGTCGAAGGCCATCGGTCTGGAGGGCGGCGCGATCGCCGGGCCGGCGGCGGCCATCGACGCCTTCGAACTGCTCTCCGGCACCTCGATGTTCACGGCCGCCATCCAGCCGCCGACCGCCTACGCCGCCGACCGCACGATCGGCGTCCTCGCCGGCACTCCGGGGATCGTCGACGACTACCTGGCGCATGCCGCCCGCCTTCGCCAGCAGATGCACGAGGCCGGCACGGCGACGACGCCGACCGAGTCGTACATGCTCTCGGTGCCGATCGGGAGCGACGCCGCCGCCCTGCAGATGCGGGAGTGGTTCGTCGAGGACGGCTATCTCGTCCCCGTCTTCTCCTACCCGGCCGTCTCACGCAACCAGGCGCTCCTGCGCCTGTTCCCGCACGCGGGCCACACCGAGGAGCAGATGGACGGCTTCCTGCGCACCCTCGTCGCCTACCGGCGACGCCTCGGGCTCTGACGTCCCCATCCGCGCTCGCCCCACCGACCGGTGATCAACGCCGACTTCATCCCCATCCCCATCCCCAGAGGGAGGAACCCGTGGTGGACAACAACGACATCCTCAACGCCATTGCCGAGATCGTCGAGGAGGTCCTCGGCATCGACTCCGCCGAGGTGAGCGCCGAGACGTCGTTCACCGACGACCTCGACGTCGACTCCCTGGCCATGATGGAGATCGCCGTGGCGGTCGAGGACAGGTTCGAGGTGAAGATCCCGGACGACCGGGTCACGGGGTTGAGGACCGTCGGCGACGCGGTGAACTACGTCGCCGCGCACCGGTGACCGCCGCCGGGACGGCTCCTCCCCACGCGGCTCCCCCGGAGGTCGGGCGGCGATGAGCGTCCTCGACCGCTTCCGGCTCGACGGTCGCGTCGCCGTGATCACCGGCGCCTCCTCCGGACTGGGCGTCGCCTTCGCCACCGCGGTGGCGGAGGCCGGCGCCGACGTCGTCCTCGGGGCGCGGCGCACCGAGCGGCTGGAGACCGTGCGCGCGGCCGTCGAGAAGCTCGGCCGCCGGGCCGTCGCCGTACGCACCGACGTCACCGAGCCGCATGACTGCCGCAGGCTGGTCGACGCGGCCGTGCAGGCGTTCGGGCGGGTGGACATCCTCGTCAACAACGCCGGGATCAGCAGTGAGCGACCCGCGGCGGAGGAGACCCCGGAGCAGTTCCGCGAGGTCATCGACACCAATCTCAACGGCGCCTACTGGACGGCCCAGGCCGCGGGCGCGGTGATGCTGCCCGGCAGCTCCATCGTCAACGTCTCGAGCATCCTCGCCCTGGTCACGGGCGGGCTGCCGCAGGCCGCCTACTCGGCGTCGAAGGCCGGGATCCTCGGGCTCACCCGCGATCTCGCCCAGCAGTGGACCCCCGGCAGGGGCATCCGCGTGAACGCCCTCGCACCGGGCCTCTTCACCTCCCCGATGACCGACGGCTACGCCGAGGGCTACCTGGAGGCGGTGATGCCGCGGGTGCTCTCAGGCCGCATCGGGCGGCCCGAGGAGCTCGCCGCGGCTCTGGTCTTCCTCGTCTCCGACGCGGCGTCCTACATCACCGGCACCACCCTGACGGTCGACGGGGGCACCCACATCGCATAGTGACACCCAGCGCCCGGACCCGTCGGCGCTGCCGGTGGGCCGCCGCCACGCCATGGCCGACGCCCCGCACCCGAGCCCCGGAGAGCCACCGATGACGACGGAGCCGACCGCCCCGCCCCTTCCGCGCGAACCGCTCGGCGATTCGCACCTGCGCCGCCTGATCGTGGGTCAAGGGCTGGCGGCCGTGGTCGATGCGCTGTTCATCGTCTGGCTCACGCTCTTCGTGCTCGACCTGTCGGAACCCGGAATCGCCACGGGCCTGGTCCTCGTGGCCGTGGCGCTGCCGCGTGCGGTGCTGCTGCCTCCTGCGGGGGTACTGGTCGACCGCCTTGGCCCCGCCCGTGTCGTGGCCGGTGCCGCCTGGCTGCGGGTCGCCGTCCTGCTGACCCTCGGCGTCCTGGTCACCTTCACCTCGCCGTCGTTGACGACGGTCGCGCTGCTCGGCGGGCTGCTCGGCGCCGCCGACGCCGCGTACTTCCCGGCGGCCCTGGCGCTGCTCCCCGCCGTCGTGCCGACCGACAAGCTCTCCCGGGTCAACGGGCTGGTGCAGGGCGCGGAGTCGGGGGGCGACCTGGTCGGCCCGGCGGTGGCCGCCGGATGCATCGCCGCGGTCGGCTTCGCCGCGACGCTCGGCGGGATCGCGGCGATGGCCGCGGTGGCCGCCGTCGTCCTCAGCACGCTTATCCGCGTGGTACGACGCGGCGAAGGTACCGGGGACGACGCCGGACCGGCCGCCGTCGACGGCGAGCAGTTCAGCAGTGCGCGTGCCCTCGGCGTGGGCTTGCGGTACACCTGGCACGAACCCCTGGTGCGAGGGATGCTCGCGGCCATCGCTCTGATCAACATCGCGGTCGTGGGCCCCGTGCTCGTGGGCGGCGCGGTGCTCGCCGATCAACGCCTCGGCGGCGCGGGATCCCTGGGCGTCGTGCTCTCCGGCTTCGGTGCCGGCTCACTGGCCGGCTCCCTGATGGCCGGCTGGCGGCCGCCCGCCCGGCGCGGCCGGACCGTGGTCGGCGGTGTCGCGGCGATCGGCGCCGGCATGGCCGGACTCGCCGCCGTCACCCATGTCGTCACCGCGACGGCGGTCGTCTCGCTGATCGGCCTCGGATCCGGGTTCCTCGGAGTGGTGGTCGTGGCCACTCTGCAGGAGCGGGTGCCCGAACAGCTGCTGGGCCGGGTGCTCAGCCTCGTCGTGCTGGCCACGGTCGCGTTCGACCCGTTCTCCTACGTGATCGCCGGCGCCCTGCTCCCCTTCGGCACGACGACGCTGTTCCTGGTCTGCGGCAGCGCCGTCCTGGCGTGCGCCGGCCTGGTCGCCACGAGCCCGGCGATCCGCTCCCTGAGCTGACCGTGACGATCGCCGGTCGTCCGCCGGTCACCGGGCCCGGCCGAGGCCCCCGTCGGGCCCGGTGAAGATCTGCGCGCGGTCGCGGCACCTGGGTCGAGGCGGGACTCTTCGAGTGAAAAACCGGAGCAGGGCCGCCTGAGCGGCGCTTCGCCGACTATTGAACGGTCTTCCGACCATATGTTTAATTTCGGCGCTCACAGCGGCGGTGCTCGTGCCCGGAGTGCAATTCCCACGTGCCACAGACCACGAAGCCAAGAGGAACAGCCATGCGCACCACCCGCCGCGCTCTCGCCGCTTCCATCGCGGCGGCCTCCGTCTCGGCCTTCGGCCTGGCCCTCCTCTTCACGGGCGGGACGTCCCAGAGGTCCGATGCCACGCAGGTCCGCACGGTCAACGCCCTCGGCGCCTCGCAGAGCGAAGCCGAATCGTCCTGGTCACCCTCCACCGGTCCGGACTCGGACGATTCGGTGCCCCGTTGCTTCAGCTACGGCGGCCCCTACTGCGGCTGGGTGAGAGCCTACTGGGGCGGCTGCGACTGGGACTGGGGCCTGAGCTACGGCTTCAAGGACCCTGACGTGCTCTGCCCCCACGACCCCCGCCCGAGCCCGTCGGCCGCGGCCAGTCCCTCCGCCACACCGAGCGCCTCGGCCAAGCCCAGCCCCTCGGCCAAGCCCAGCTCCTCAGCCTCACCCAGCCCCTCCGCCACGCCCAGCAGCGCTCGGCCACTGCCGGCCCCTCAGCCATCCCCGAGCCGCTCCGACGAGCTCAGCCCCTCCGCCACGCCGAACCGCTCGGACGAGCTGAGCCCCTCGGCCACACCCGCTTCCCCGGCCGTACCCAGCCCGTCGGCCGCACCCAGCCGCTCGGACGAGCTCAGCCCCTCGGCCGCGCCCAGTCTCCCGGCCACCCCCGATTCCCCGGCCGCACCCAACGCTCCGGGCGAGCTCAGCCCCTCGGCGGAGCCCAGCCCCTCCGTCTGAAGCAGCAGCTCCTTCTACTGAGCGACATGTCTCACCGTGCTGGTCGGGCGTCAGGTTACGGCGGTTCGGAGGGCCAGCGCGACCAGGACCGTGGCGGTGATCCTGCTGAGGACTGCTTTGAAGCGCGGGGATGCGGCGGCTCGTGTGGCTCTGCCGAGGAGGAGCGTCCAGATCAGGAGCCAGAGGCTGACGAGAGCGGTGTGGGCGGTGGCGAGGAGCAGGATCTGCCGGATGGGGGATCGATGGGGATTGATGAACTGGGGAGCGAGAGTGAGGTAGATGGATGCCGCCTTGGGGTTCAGCACATTGCCGAGCAGGGCTTGCGTATAGGCCGAGCTCCGCGCCCGCGGCGCCCGGCCGAGGGCGCGGCGGGCGGTCGCTCGGGGTGAGGCGGTGCGCCAGGTTGAGATGCCGAGGGTCAACAGGTAGGCAGCTCCTGCGAGCCTGACGGCGGTGAACGCCTGGCCCGAACTCATGACCAGCGCGGACAGGCCGAGTGCCGCCAGCGTTGCATGGACGTAGAGGCCGGTTGCGGTACCGAGGGCGACCGGCAGGCCCTCTCGTCGGCCGCTGGTCGTGACTCGCTGGATCAGCAGGGTCAGGCTTGCCCCGGGGGTTGCGACGAGGGGCAGGACTGCGGCCAGGAATCCGGCCACGGCGTAGAGGTCCACGGCTGTGTCCGACCGTTTCCGGTTCAGGCCACGACGCGGAAATGGGTGACGACCCGTCGGTCCTCGATGACGTGGAAGGCCAGTCCCGGCGGAGCGTCCAGGTCGGCGAGCTGGTCTCCCTGCCAGGGCAGTCCGAGCGTCCAGATCGTGGCGGGGGCCATCAGCAGCGGGCGACCTGCGAACTCGGCGGTGGCGGCCGTGTGGGCGTGGCCGGTGAATACCGCGAGGACCTGGGGATATGCGTTCAACACCTCGGCCAACTCGTCGGGCCGTCCGAGACGGATCGAATCGGGCAGCGGGTGGTGCAGGGCCACGGGCGGGTGGTGGAAGGCGAGTACTGCGGGGGTGGAAGCGTCCAGGTCGTCGAGGGCGGCGGAGATCCAGGCGAGGGTCTCAGGGGCGAGCAGCCCGTCGTGACGGTCGGGGATGGTCGAGTCGGCCATGAGGATCGCCGTGCCGGCGATGTGGTGGAGGCTGTTGACCGGCCCGTCGGCGGCGGGCTGGCGCAGCAGGGCCTTGCGGTAGACCGCTCGTACGTCGTGGTTGCCGGGGCAGGTCAGTACCGGAAAGGGCGCGGTGAGGATCTCTGCGGCCTGCTCGTACTCGGCGGGATCGGCGTGGTCGGCGATGTCCCCGGTGACGAGGAGCGCGTCGGGAGGCCGGGGCAGCGCCCGGAGGTGGTCCATGACGCGGGTGGCCCGTTCGGCTGCGCGGTCGGTGCCGTCGAGGTGGAGATCGCTGATGTGTGCCAGGAGGACCATGGGTCACCTTTGCTGGGCAGAGAGTCGATGCCTAACGCCTAATGAGCCTAGATGCGTTAGTGACGGTAGGGTATGCATCGCCCCTTGATCAAGTGGGCAGACGGCACGGCGGCAACGATCGGATGGGACCCATGGACGTCGGGGAGACAGCAGAGCGGTGTCTCGCGCTCGAACTCGCGGGCACCATCCGCCATGACGGCAATGGCGGCGTGGCTGACGACCTGTCCGGCCCCCAGGGGCTGACAGCATGGGTTCGAGGCCGTGCGGGTTTGTTCGACGGAGTCGTCGATGCGCGGGGGTTCACCGCCGACGAGCAGGCCGTGTCGGCGGTCGTGTCCGTGCGCGAGGCGGTTCGCGCCCTGTTCGCACGCGCCGTCAGCCCCACCCTGCCGAGCAAGGCCGACGCCCATCGGCTGATTTCCTGCGATGACGCGCTGGAACGGATCAACACGGCCGCCCGACGAGTACCGACAAGTCCGCAACTGGCTTGGCCCACCGAGGCTCTGCCGTTCCTGCAGACGGTCTCGCCCCACGCACCCCCGGACCCGCAGCTGGCATTGTGCGCGGCCCTCGCCCGCTCCGCCATCGACTTCCTGACAGGGCCCCAGTGCAAGCAGCTCCGCGCCTGCACAGCCCCTCGATGCGTCCGCTACTTCCTCAAGGGACATGCCCGGCAGGAGTTCTGCAAGCCCTCCTGCAGCAACCGTGCCCGCGCTGCCCGCCACTATCAGCGCCACCGACCACCGAGCAGCCCCTGAGCCAGGGGCTCTGGCCCGCTGCTCCGCACTACTCACAGCCGGCGACGTCATAAGCCCGGCAGCCAAGGATCGGACGCAGTTCCCGTTGTCCCTGCTTGGTTGCAGTGTCTCTTCAAGGTCTCTCGGCGAACCTGAGCGACCTGCTTGCGCGTTGCAGTGAGCCAAGTCGGCTGGATAGCGTCCCCACCCCATGGCACAAGCGATCTTCTCGTCCGCGGGGTGGGAGACATGGGCCCTGGAGTTCAGGCCGGCGATACCCGGGGGGATACCGCTGGTTGTCGACGAGGACCTTCTCCCCGAGCACGGCGGTAGTGCCGCCCCGGGGCTCGATCGAGGATCAGCGGCGGGTCTCGACCTTCAGGTCGCCGTGGGTCACCGCGCGCATCCTGTCGCTGGCGAGCAGGTCGTGCGGGAAGCCGGGTTCGATCGCGCTGGCCTCGTCGAGGCGGGCCAGTTGGGCGGCCGTGAAGTCGACCTCCAGGGCACCCAGATTGTCCTCCAGCTGCGCGAGGGTGCGGGCACCGATGAGCGATGCCGTCACATCCGGGTTCTGCAGGGTCCAGGCCAGCCCGACCTGGGCGGTTGTGCGGCCCAGCTCCGCGGCGACCTCCTTCACGACATCAGCGATGTCCAGGTTGCGTTCGGTGAGCCCGCCGTTGGCGATATTGAAACCCTTACGGGTGCCGTCGTCGACCGCGGTGTTCGTCGTGGTCAGGTCGTCGCGGCTGTACTTGCCGGTGAGCACCCCGCCGGCAAGTGGCGAGTACGGCACCACGCCCAACCCCATCTCGCGTGCCATCGGGATCAGGTCACGTTCCCCGGTACGCTCGATCAGGTTGTACTCGATCTGCAGGGCGACCAGCGGCGACCAGCCGCGCAGGTCGGCGATCGCCTGCATGCGCGACACCTGCCAGGCCGGGGCGTTGGAGATCGCCACGTACAAGACCTTGCCCTGCCGGACCAGATCGTCCATGCCGCGCAGGATCTCCTCGACCGGTGTCGTGAAGTCCCACACGTGCAGGTAGAGCAGATCGATGTAGTCCGTGTTCAGCCGTCGCAGACTGGATTCCACCGACGCGAACAGGCTCTTGCGGTGAGGACCCCCGGAATTCGGGTCGCCGGGCCGGCGCAGCGTGGTGTATTTCGTTGCCAGCACCAGGCTTTCGCGGTTGTCGCGGGTGAATTCACCCAGCAGGCGCTCGGAGCTGCCATTGGTGTAGGTGTTGGCGGTGTCGACGAAGTTGCCGCCGCGCTCGACGTAGAGGTCGAACAGCTTACGCGCCTCGTCCTGCTCGGTACCCCAGCCCCACTCGGTGCCGAAGGTCGCCGCGCCCAACGCCAGCGGTGAGACCCGCAGCCCGGAGCGGCCCAGCAGCCGGTAGCTGTCGAGGGAGAGCGACATCGTGTCCTCCTGTGCTTGTCATCCGTTGTCGAGAACAAGTCTGTGACCGCCGCGAGCCGGGGATAAGGGAAAGAGTTTCCTGGGAACACCAGTCCTACCCTGGCTGTTGGACCGACCATGACGACCCGCACCGTGGACACGACGAAGGAGCTGGCCGCGTTCCTCCGGACCCGGCGCGAGCGCCTGGACCCGAAGGACTTCGGCCTGCCGTCGCGTCAGCAGGCCCGGCGGACCCCGGGACTGCGTCGTGAAGAGGTCGCCGAACTGGCCGGGGTCAGCATCGACTACATCGTGCGGCTGGAACAGGCCCGGGGACTGCGGCCCTCGGCGAACGTGGTGGAGGCGTTGGCCCGGGCGCTGCGCCTGGCCCCCGACGAACGCGCCTACCTCTTCAACCTGGCCCAGCAGCGCCCCCGCAACGCCGACAAGCCCGCCACCACTGCAGCGCCACCACTGGCCCGGCTGGTCGCCGACCTGTCGCCGCTGCCGGCCATGCTGATGAACCACCGCTACGACATCCTGGCCTGGAACGGCGAAATGGCGAGACTGCTGCTGGATTTCGACACCCTGCCGCCGTCGCAACGCAATGCCATGTGGCTGTGCCTGGTACACCCGGACATACGCGCGTTCTACGTCGACCGCGAGCGCGTCGTGCGGGAGGGAATCGCCCACTTGCGCGCAGCGTGGGCCGCGCACCCGGAGGACCGGGCGTTGATCGACCTCATCACCGAATGCACCACCCGTAACGAGGAATTCGCGCGCTTGTGGGCCGAGCGGGACGTGAAGGTCAACGGCCGCGGAGCCAAGGTGCTGCGGCACCCGGACGCAGGTGTGATCGCCGTGAACTTCGAAGTGCTTGTGCCACTCCAAGACCCGGACCAGCGGTTGATGATCTGCCGCGCCGCGGACGATGAGAGCCGGTCGGCATTGAACCGGTTGTGCTCACGGTGACGTCGAACCCTCGTGTTCCGGCAGCTCGCTCTGTCCCGGCTCGCCGCCCAGCACCTGGAGATCGAACGCCAACGCGCCGGCCACCCCGCACCGCAACAGGGCCCGGCTCTCGGGGCCCTGCGGTCGGCGCCTGACCGGCCCGGCGGCAGCTGCGTCCGGTGCGGACCGTCGTGCTCCGGGTAGCCTCCGCAGCCGCCCGCCCGAAGGCGCCGCACGCGGGGCCGCGCCGCACGGCCCCGGCCGACAAGCACCGGCTCGCTCAGGGTTCGCCAATTGCCCTGCCCGTCAACGGGTTTGGCGTATACCGTCGCATTGGACGGTGAATCCGCGCGCCCACCCGTCCACCGGCCGCCTCCGCGGAGCGGCCAGTCCTGTGACCTCCGGTCTCCCATCACGACAAGGAGCAGCAGCCATGGCAAACGCGAGCACTTCCGGAACCGGTCCGCAGCCCGTGGGCCTCGCGCAGGGCGTCATCGCCACGGTGGTGGGCGGCGGGAATCACGTGGACATCCCGGCCGACAGGCTCGCCGCCCAGGTCATGCTCGGCCATGCGTCGCGCCCTGCGGTCGACAAGGACGGGAACCTGTACTACCCCGACCAGCTTCGGCACTGGGTCTGCAAGGTGACCCCCCAGGGCTCCGTCACCACGGTCGCCGGCACCGGCGCCGCCGGGTACACGCCCGACGGTGGCCCCGCCGCCGCCGCGAAGCTCAACTTTCCCGCAGGCGTGGCGGTTGACGACGCCGGCAACGTCTACATCGCCGATCAGCTCAACCACATGGTGCGCAAGGTGAGTACGGCGGGTGTCATCTCCAGGGTCGACGCCCCCCAGATCAGGGTGCCGGCCGACGTGGCGGTGGACGCCGACGGCAGTCTCTACATCGCCGAGTACGGCGGCCACCGCATCAGCAAAGTCGATGCCAAGGGCGTCGTCACCACCATCGCGGGCAACGGGCAGGCTGGGTTCGCGGGCGACGGCGGACCCGCCACCGCCGCAAGGATCAACAGTCCCATCGGTGTGGCCGTGGACGGCGGCGGAAACGTGTACATCGCGGAGTACGCCGGACACCGTGTCCGCAAGGTCGATGCCGGAGGCGTCATCACCACCGTCGCCGGCACCGGCACCCCCGGGTACGTCTCCGACGGCGGTCCGGCCACGGCCACCCCGCTCAACACGCCCAAGGGCGTGGCGGTCGACGACGCCGGCAACGTCTACATCGCCGACTCCGCCAACCACCGGATCCGCAAGGTCGCCCCGGACGGCGTCATCACCACCGTCGCGGGCGACGGCATCGCCGGGTACGCGGGCGACGGCGGGCCCGCGACGGCGGCCCGGCTCTACTCGCCGGGCGGGGTCGTCCTGGACAGGACGGGCAACCTCTACATCGCGGATACCGGCAACGCTCGCATCCGCGGGGTGACGTCCGCCGCCACCACCGGCTCCGCGTGGCAGGACACCCCCCTGCGCGTCACCCAGACGAACGTGCCCCGGGCCTTCCCCGACCAGCCCACCGTCTTCAACCTGGAGATCCACTCCCTGAGCAACCAGCCGGTCAACCCCGGCACCATCGAGCAGCGCTTCACCGCCCCACCGGCTTCGCCTTCACCGGCAGCGCCTCCTACGGCTACCACTACATCCGGCCCGCCGCCGCCGGAACCCTCGACACACGACTCGAAGACGACGGCAAGACCCTCGTCGTCCTGTCCAACCCCCACGTCAACACCGGGACCACGGACCGGCACGTGCTGATCTACACCATCGGCATCCGCGCCCTGCCCGATGCACAGCCCGGCACCTACGACGACGGGACGATCGCCATCGGGGGCCTGCTCGTCCTGCCACTGACCGCCACGGTCGACTGATCGGGCACAGGAGACGAGGCAGGCCTCGGCCCGGGTCCTGCGACCTCCCGACCGGCACCCTGTCGTAACCCGCACGGCCGCGTCCGGACCTGCTTGGGTCCGGACACGGCCGCTGCCGAGCACCGCCACCCCGACCCGATGTCGTAGTCGCCGACCGGGCCTGCTCTTCCCGCGCCATCCGCCTGCACCTGAGCCGGCGCGGCATTCGCGCGTCGGTCTGGCTGGTGGGTCAGCTGGTGGGGGTGCCGACGATGTTGGTGAGGTCGACGGTGGCCCACTGGCCGTTCGGCTGGAGGGCGGTGAGGTTGATGTGGCCGCCGTCGGTCGAACCGCGGGAATAGAGAGCGAGGGTGCCGTCGGAGTCGGTGGTGGCACTGACGGCCCCGTCCGTCACCGGAGTGCCGACCTTGGTGGTGAGGTCGGTGGTCGCCCACTTGTCAGCGGTGTCCTTGTAGGTGATCTGCAAGTGACCGTTGGCCGCATTCGCGCTGACCACACCGGTGACACCGTTCTTCATGGTGAAAGCACTGGGCGCGCCGCCCGCGGAGTTCGGGGTGCCGACGACGTTGGTGAGGTCGACCGTCGCCCAGGTGCCGTTCGCATACCTGGCCGTCCCCTGGAGATGCCCGTCCGTGCTCCGGGAGTAGATCATGAGGGTGCCGTCGGAGTCGGTCGTGGCACTGACCGCGCCGTCGGTGGCAGGTGTGCCGGCCAGGTTGGTGAGATCGGAGGTCGCCCACTGGCCGACGGCGTCCTTGTAGGTGATCTGCAAATGGCCGTTGCCGGCATTCGCACTGGCCACACCGACGGTCCCGTTCTTCTGGGTGAACGTCGCGGGCGCCCCACCCGCCGAGACCGGGGTACCCACGACGTTCGTCAAGTCGACAGTCGCCCAACTCCCGTTCGGCTGAAGAGCAGTGAGACTCAGATGCCCGCCGTCCGTCGAACCACGGGAATAGATCGCGAGAGTGCCATCAGGGTCCGTCGTGGCACGAACCGCACCCCCGGTAACCGGAGTACCGACCTGATTGGTGAGGTCACTGGTCGCCCACTTGTCATTGGCATCGCGATACGTGATCTGCAGATGGCCGTTGGCCGCGTTGGCACTGGCCACACCGGTGACACCGTTCTTCATCGCGAACGCACTCGGCGCCCCACCCGCCGAAATCGGGGTGCCGACGACATTGGTGAGGTCGACCGTCGCCCACTTGTCAGTCGGATACCTGGCAGTCCCCTGAAGATGACCGTCAACGCTACGGGTGAAGGTGTAAGCCGTACCATCGACACCACTCACCGAACTACCGTCACCCAACGCCGGCACCCACGCCGAACCCGGCGCCGGGTCGTTGACGACGTTCTTGTAGCGCAGCGCCTTGTAGTCGCCGTTCGGGTGCGAGTCGAGGGTCGCGGCGTTGATCGAGATACCGGTCCGGTGCTTCACCGGTGTGCTGCCGAAGGAGTAGTACGAGAAGGTGGTGTGGGCGGCGTCGTCCCACTTCTCGAAGAGAATGACGTGGTCGTAGTACGAGTTCAGGATGTCGCCAGGCATCAGGTCACTGCGGCTGATCTGGTAGGTGAAACTGTCCGCGAGGCCCTGTGTGTTGGCGCTGGTGCCGAGGTGCCAGGCCATCGAGACGTAGCCCGAGCAGTCCGTGCGGTAGCCGCGGCCGGAGGAGTCCGGGTACGAGCCGCCCTGGTCGTAGTTGATGTTCTTGCCGTACCAGAACTGGGCGCGGGCGAGGATCTCCGAGCGGGTGATCTGGCCGCCGACCGAGGAGGTCGTCGCCGCGTACGAGCTTCCGGCGGTGACGGCCGTGACGACCACGGCACCGGAGGCGGCGATGGCGGCGGCGAGCGTGACGCGCAGCAGCTTGGACGTCTTCGAAGGCATGACGGTGCTCCAGCGGGGAGAGAGGGGTGGGATCGGCCGTGCGTGGTGCTCGGCACACACCGGGCCGTGACGGCTGCCCTCCAGGAGCGGCGGTCGGTGACACCTGGTCCGGTGTGCTGCCCCGGGCAGGTGCTCCCTGGCGGCGGTCACCAGTCTCACCGCAGGTCAGGAGCCTCGAAAGGCCCTTGGACAGGCCGGAACCGGCCAGGCCCGTTCCGGCCTGCCCGGGTGTTCCGGCGCTCTCCTTCGCCGGACTCCGGCCCCGGGCAACGGCCCCACCTCGCCGGCGACGGCGGCCGGAACCCGCCCGGCCCCGACGGCAGTTCCTGCGCCGCTGGCGCCGACGCCCGGGACTCCTCCGAGGCCCGCGGGGGTGACGGCTCCGGCCTGATCACCTGGCGACCATTCACGAACACGTCCCTACCGGGACCCGTCGATCCACCAGACCCCCGTACCCGGCGCCCGCACCAACGGCACTGTCCCGCCATCGCCGGTGGCGAGGCGGGACAGGTGCCGATGGCGGGTCATGCGCCCCTGCCTCGGCCGCGCCCCCGCGGCTACCGAGGTTGCCGGGGAGGGGCCCGCCGGGTGGGGCGGCGTGAGGGTGCCGGGAGCGTGGCTCAGCCGAGCGTCAACGACTTGGCGTGGGTCCGCCAGGCCTCGTCCACCGAGACGGTGTCGCCCTTGTAGCTGGGGCTCTCGTAGCCGGTGGCCTGGAATCCGGTGAACAGGTTGAACCAGCAGTTGGCGTACGGGCGCACCGAGTAGACGTGGTCCTGGAGCGGGGCGGGGATGTCGAAGGAGTAGTCGGCGGCGTTCCCGTTGTAGCACGCGTGCGGGCCGGTGAAGGTCACCGATTGTCCGCCGAAGAAGAAGTCCTGGTAGATCGTCCCCAGGACCACCAGGTCGGAGAGGCCCGCCGGGCTGTTCAGTTCCTCGGCGAACGCGCTGTCGCGGGCGGCCTCGGCGGCGGTCGGCGGAGCGTCGGCGACCCGCCCGCCGGTGGCGTAGTTGATGGCCTCCCGGTAGGTGCCGAAGCACTGCGCCTGGCCGCCCTGCGCGTTCACCACGCAGTGCCGGTTCGAGTCTCCGGCCGTCGCGGGTCGAGCGACGGCCGTGGCCGCGCCGGACAGGGACAGTGCGACCGCCGACGCCGCGAGGACGGCTCCGATGCGCTTGGGCGAGCGTGCCATGGTTGATCAACTCCTGGGTCGAGGACCGGCGCCTTTCGGCCGGTGCACGGCAACACTCTCAATCTGCTGCACGGTTCTGGCATGATCTGATCACTGCCCTATCGTGACGCGCGCTGCCGCGTGCCGACACGTGAAAGTTCAGGTGAAACGCTCGGGACATGAAGTGACGCTTCGTCAACATCCGTACATATCCAGGTAATTGGCTTGGTATCGCCGATGGGGGGACATGGAGTTCAGGATCCTGGGGTCCCTGGAGGTGCGGGCCGGAACCGCCCCCGTACGGCTGGGCGGACGCCGTCAGCGGAGTCTGCTGGCGATGCTCGTGGCGCACTCGAACCGGACCGTCCCGGTCCCCCGGCTGGTCGACGCGGTCTGGGACCAGGACCCTCCGGCCACGGCGGACCGCCAGATCCGCAACATGGTCGGCCTGCTGCGCCGCGCGCTCGGCACGGAGCCGGCCTCCCCCATCGTGACCGACGGCGCGGGCTACCGGCTGGTGGCGGACGACGCCCGGGTGGACCACCGCCTGTTCGCCTCCCGGGTCGCGGCGGCCGAGGAGCTGGACGCGGCGCAGGCCGTCCCCCGGCTGCGCGAAGCCCTGGAGCTGTGGCGCGGCCCCGCGCTGGACGGGTTGCCCGGCCTGGCCTTCGCCGCCCTCGCGGCCGGCCTGGAGGAGCAGCGGATGGCCACGTTGGAGCGGCTCTACGAACTGGAGCTGGAGGCGGGGCGGCACCGCGAGGTCGCCGCTGAACTGACCGGCCTGGTCGCCGATTTCCCGCTCCGTGACCGCCTGGTGCGGCAGCTGCTGACCGCCCTGCACCGCTCCGGCCGACACAGCGACGGGCTGGAGGCCTACCGGCGCCATGCCTCCCGGCTCTCCGAGGACCTGGGGCTGGACCCGACACCTGAGGCCCAGGCCCTCCAACGGGCCCTCCTCCTCCCGTGTCCAACACCGACCGCCCGTCCGGAAACTGCCGCCCGCCCGGACCGGACCGCCTCGACCGCCGGTGTCGCCCCAGCCGCGCCCCCGGCGGACCCTCGACCCGAGCAACTCCCTTCCGGTCTCTCGGCGTTCGTCGGCCGCGCCCCCGAACTGCTCGTACTGGACCGGGTGCTGACCACCGGGGAGCCCGGCGCCCGCCCGACGGCGGCACCGTGCGCCGTGATCACCGGTGCCGCCGGAGTCGGGAAGTCCGTGCTGGCGCTGCACTGGGCCCACCTCACCCGGGAGCGGTTCCCCGACGGACGGCTCTTCGCGGACCTGCGGGGCTGGTCCGCCGCCGGCCCCCGCTCCCCGCACGGGGTACTGGCGGCATTCCTGCGCGCGCTCGGCGTGCCGACCGAGTCCATACCGACCCAGCTGGACGAGGCGTCCGCGCTCTACCGGTCACTGCTGGCGGAACGGCGGATGCTCGTCGTCCTCGACGACGCCGCCGACCCGGAGCACGTCAGACCACTGCTACCAGGCGGCAGCGGCTGCGCCGCCGTGATCACCAGCCGGGACCGGCTCACCGGACTCGTCGCCCGCGAGGGCGCCCACCGGATCGGAATCGACACCTTCACCCCCACCGAGGGACAGGCCCTGCTCGCCCGCGTCCTGGGCGCCGACACCGCCCAGGCGCAGCTGCAGCAGGCCGGTGCCCGGCTGCTCGACGCCTGCGGGCACCTCCCCCTGGCGCTCGGCATCGCCGCGGCCCAGCTGCGCGACCGGCCACAGCGTGACCTCGTCGCCTTCGCCGACGAACTGGCCTCCTCCACCGACCGCCTGGGCGCCCTGGAGGCCGACGGTGACGACCGCTCCTCCCTGCGGTCGGCCTTCGGCCTGTCCTACCGGGCGCTCGACCCCGCCGCCCGGCGCCTGTTCCGCCGCCTCGGCCTGTTCCCGGGGGTGGACATCAGCGCCCCCGTCGCCGCCACCCTGTCCGCGGCCGCCGTCGACGAGTGCGAACGGCTCCTCGGCCGCCTGACCACCGCCCACCTGCTCACCGAGCCGTCACGGGGCCGCTACCGCTTCCACGACCTGCTGAAGCTCTTCGCGGCCGAGCAGGGCACCCGCGAGGAGAGCCCGGAGGAACGGCGGGAGCTGTACGAACGCTGGTACGCGTGGTGCCTGCACCACGCGCACGCCGCTGGCCGGGTGCTGACCCCCGGTCGGCGGCAGGTCCCCCTCGGCCCGCCGCCCGAGGGCCTGCGGGTGGCCGACTTCACCGGCCCCGAGCAGGCCACCCGCTGGTGCGACGACCAGCGGGCGAACCTGCTCGCCACCGTCCACCACGCCTACGAACGCGGGGACGACGAAACGGCCTGGAAACTGCCCGCGCTGCTGTGGAGCTACCTCCACCGCACTTCGCCGCAGACCGAGGGGGTGGCCCTGGGCCGGACGGCCGTGGCCGCCGCCCGCCGCCTGGGCGACCCGAGCGCCCAGGCGCACGGCCTCAACGACCTGGGCCACGTCTGGGGCAACCTGGGCGAACTCACCCTGTCCCGGCGGACGTTCCAGCGGGCCAGGGTCCTCGCCCACGACGCCGGCGACCGGTGCACCGAGGGCCGGGCGCTGGCCTACCTCGGCGCCTACCACTACTTCACGGGCCGCTACGCCGACGCCGGGGAGTACTACGAGCGGGCCCTCGACCTGCTGACGGCCGACGGCCCGGAGACCGACGACTGGACGGCCGACCTCTGCCGTACCAGCCTGGCCCCGACCTACCTGCTCCTGGGCCGCTACCAGGAAGCATCGGACCACGCGAGCCGCGTGCTCGCCCGGCCCAGGGCCCAGCGGAACGGGCCGATGGACTGCTCTCTGCTCAACACCCTGGCGGCGGCGCAGCACGCCCTCGGGCGGCCGGAGGAGGCGGTCGGGCACTACGAACGGTCCCTCGCCGTGAGCAGCCGCCTGACGGGCTATCCCGCCCAGCGGGCCCACGCCTTCGCGGGACTGGCCGCCGCCCACCAGGCGCTGGGGTGCGAGCAGCGCTCCCGTCAGGCTTCGGACGCCGCGCACGAGATCTACGCGGAGCTGCCGGCGCACCAGCTGACCTCGAACCTGCCGATCCTGGCCGCACTGGGTTTCACTCCGCCCGCCGCGACCGACCGGCGGCGCTAGCCCCGGCCGACTGTCACGTGTCGGAACGACGTCGGAGCCGCGTCGTGGCCAGTACTCCCAGGACCATCAGCAAACCGCCGATCGCGATCCCGATGTGCTTCGCGCTCAGCAGGCGGTTGTGCCTGCCTTCGGCCGCCGCGGAGCGCGGAGGAGGGGGGACGGTGGCCCCGGAGCCGGGGCTTGCCGACTCGGACTGGCCGTCCTGGGGACTGTCCGTCGCCTGGGGCGACGGGGAGCCGGACGGGTCGCTCCCGTCGGCGGCTCCGCCCCGGTACAGGAGGGCGCCGTCACCGCGGTCGCGGTCACCGTGGTCACCGTCGTGCCTGTCGATGCAGTGGGTGGCCGGGAAGGAGAAGACCCGTTCGTGGCGGTCGAACGCCTTCACCACGAAGAGCGGGTGCTCCCTGAAGAAGTCGCGAATCTGCCACTCGTACTGGTTGCTGGTCTGGGTGGGGTAGTTCACGTCCAGATACGTTGACGGGGCGAAGTTGTCCCATGGTGCTGCCGGCGACGAGGGCGAGGCCGACGTGGACCCCTGGAGGACGAGAGCCTCCGGCCCGTGCCGGCCGTTCTTCAGGATGACTCTGAAGCTTTGGTCGATGAGGACGACACGGCGGGCGCTGTGGCAGTCACGCGGGGGATTGCGGTCATCGTGTCGCCCCTCCCCCACGCCGTCCCCGTCCTGGATCCACGGGGAGCCGAACGCATGACGTGCGGACGCCTGCGCGGCGACGTCCGCCGACGGAGACGCGAGGGCGATGGCCGCGCCCGCCAGCGACGCTGCGACCCGGGGACGGCGATTCATCCAACGACCTCCATGGGTGTCGAACACGCTGGACCGCCCGCTGGGCGACGCGTCCGAGTCTCAGGAGAAGTTAAGAGGAGTCGACTCGTCACATCGTGAGCCTCCCTGGGGAGCCCTCCTTTTGTCACTCAGCCGCAGCAGTCGGCTGACGGCCCGGTCAAGCGCTGGGCCGGGCGGGGCTCACGGAGTGCGGGCTGGGTGGGCCGGCAGGGGGAGGCGCAGGAGGAAGCGGGCGCCGGCGGGAGAGTCGGCGAGGGTGAGGGTGCCGTGGTGGCGGGTTGCCAGGTCGCGGGCGATGGCGAGGCCGAGCCCGGCGCCGCCGGTGTCGCGGGTGCGGGCCTCGTCGAGGCGGGTGAAGGGGGCGAAGACGCGCTCGCGGTCGGGGGCGGGGATGCCGGGGCCGTCGTCCAGGACTTCGAGAACGACCCAGTGGCCGTCGGGGCCGTGGTCCTCGGCGAGGGTGACGGTGACCCGGTCGGCGGCGTGGCGCAGCGCGTTCTCCAGCAGGTTGCGGAGCAGGCGGTGGAGTTGGGCGGCGTTGCCGGGGACCTCCAGCGGGCGGTCGGCGTGGACGGTGATCCGGCTGGTGCCGTGCGGGAGTTCGGCCGCGACGTCGCGGGCGAGGTCGGTGAGTTCGACCAGGGTGTGGTGGGCCGGTGCGGCGACGGGTGGGCGGGCGAGCAGGAGCAGGTCGTCGGCGAGGTGCTGGAGGCGGACGGTGTCGGCGCGGGCGGCGCGGACGACGGTGGGCCAGTCGGTGCGGTCGGGGTGGGTGAGGGCGACCTCCAGGGAGGTGCGCAGTCCGGCGAGTGGGCTGCGCAGTTCGTGGGAGGCGTCGGCGACGAAGCGGCGCTGGGCGGTGACGGCGTGGTCGAGCTTCTCCAGGGTCTGGTTGGTGGTGGTGGCGAGGTGGGCGATCTCGTCGGCGGTGGGCGCAACGGGGACGCGCCGGTCGAGGTACTGGGCGGTGATGGAGGCCATCTGGGCGCGGATCGCCTCGACCCGGCGCATCGCCTGGGCGGTGACCGCCCAGGCGATGGCGGCCACCAGCAGGACGGCGAAGGGCCCGGCGACCAGCAGCAGCCGTTGGACGGATTCCTGGACGCGTTCGGCGTCCCAGGGCGGTACGACCAGGTAGGCGGTGACGGTGCGCTCGCCCCGGTCGGGTTCGCCGAAGCCGGACAGCAGGGCGCGGCCGTCGATGCCGCCGGCGCTCTGCCCGTACAGGGGGAGGGTGCGGTGGGCCAGACGGTTCGCAGCGCCGGTGGCGGTGGCGGGGGCGTCGAGCGTGAGGGTGCGGGAGACCTGCTCGCCTTCGGGCAGCGGCGTGAGCTGGGCGGCGACCTGGGCACTGAAGGGTTCGAGGTCGGGGCTGACCTCCAGGAGTCGGCCGGAGTCCAGGACGAGGGCGTAGACGCGGTCGCCGAGCAGCAGGCCGCTCGCCGGGACGTGGCCGGTGCGCATGTCCGCGACCGCCACGTCGAGGCGGGCCTGCGCGGCGGCCTTCGCGTCGTCCAACTGGGAGTCGTAGAGGCTGTGGCTGAGCCAGAACGCGCCCGTGGTGAAGGCGGCGGCCGCGGCCAGGCCGGCCGCTGCGGCGGAGCGGGCCCGCAGTGAGCGCAGTGAGCGCAGTGAGCGCAGCAGCCGCGGCGGCCTCGGCGGCCTAACCACGGGAGTCCAGCCGGTAGCCGGTGCCGCGCACGGTGACGATGGAGTTCCGGCCGAACGGGACGTCGATCTTGCGGCGCAGCGCGCTGACGTACACCTCGACGATGTTCGGGTCGCCCTCGTAGCCGCTCTCCCAGACCTGGTCGAGGATGGTGGTCTTGGCGACGACCTCGCCGGGGCGTTCGGCCAGGCACTCCAGGACGGCGTACTCGCGGGGTGTGAGGGCGACCGGGGTGCCGGCGCGGTGGCAGGAGCGGTCGGCGGGGTCGAGGAGCAGGTCGCCGACGGTCAGCGCGGGCGGGCGTTCGGCGCCGCCGCGGCGGACCAGGGCGCGCAGCCGGGCGACCAGGACCGGGTAGGAGAAGGGCTTGGCGAGGTAGTCGTCGGCGCCGGTGTCCAGGGACTCGATCTCGTCGTACTCGCCGTCCTTGGCGGTGAGCATCAGGATCGGGGTGGTGACGCCTTCCTGGCGCAGCTGGGCGCAGACCCGGTACCCGTTGAGGCCGGGGAGCATGACGTCGAGCAGGATCGCCCGGTAGTCGCCGGTGCGCGCGTACCAGAGACCGGAGCGGCCGTCGTGGACGACGTCCACGGTGTAGCCCTCCGCTTCGAGCCCGTCCCGGAGGGCGTCGGCCATCCGGGTCTCGTCCTCCACCACCAGTACGCGCATGCGTCTCAGCATGTCACGGGGGGTGTCGCGGTTCCTGAAGGTGCTTTCAGGCTCCTTCAGCGGATCTTCAGAGGGCGGGGCGGACGCTTCGGGGGTCGCCCCACGTCCGCCCTACCGCGAGGTGAGCCCCCGTGACTCTGACCCTGACCCGCGCACCCCGTGCCACGGTCGCACCCCAGTCCCTGCGGACCAGGCCCGGATCCGGGCCACTGCCCGAGCTGCCTCGGCCGGGCCGGACCGCCCTGCTGCCCTGGGCGCTCGCCGCCGTGCTGTTCGCCGCCTACAGCGCGCTGTCCGTCTCCCGCCATCTGCACCTGCGGACGTCCGGTTTCGACCTGGGGATCTTCGAGCAGGCCATCCGCGGTTACGCCGAGGGCCGCGCGCCGGTCTCCGAGCTGAAGGGGCCGGGCTTCCACCTGCTCGGGGACCACTTCCACCCGATCCTGGCCAGCCTCGCACCGCTCTACCGGGCGTTCCCCTCCCCGCTGACCCTGCTGGTCGCCCAGGCGGCGCTGCTCGCCGTGTCCGCCGTCCCGGTGGCCAGGGTGGCGGCGCGGGCGGTCGGTCCGTGGGCGGGCGCGGGCATCGGCGTGGGGTACGGGCTGTCGGTCGGCCTGCAGCAGACGGTGGCCTTCGACTTCCACGAAGTCGCCTTCGCCGTACCGCTGTTGGCCTTCTCCCTGGAGCTGCTGACGCTGCGGAGGTGGCGCGCGGCCGCGTGGTGCGCGCTGCCGTTGCTGCTCGTGAAGGAGGATCTGGCGGCGACGGTCGTGGCGGTCGGCTGCTACCTGTTCTGGCACGGTCGCCGCCGGCTCGGCGCGGGCGTCGTCGTGCTCGCCACCGCCACCGTGGCGCTGGTGGTGCTGGTCGTCATCCCGGCCCTCAATCCCGACGGCGCCTACACCTACCTCTCCAACGTGGGCGGCCCGGCCGGCGACCCCGTGACCAGGCTGCTCCTGCCCGCGCAGAAGTGGGGGACCGTCGCCGTGCTGCTGGCTCCCACTGCGTTCCTGGCGCTGCGTTCCCCGCTGATCCTGCTCGCGCTCCCCACCCTGGGCTGGCGGTTCTGGTCCACCAACCCCGCCTACTGGGGGACGGGCTTCCACTACGGCGCCGTCCTGATGCCGATCGTCTTCGTCGCCTTCGCCGACGCCCTGGCCCGGCTCCGCGCACGGCACGGCCTGCGGCGGTGGACGGCCTGCGGCCTCGTGGCCGTCGGGCTCGCAGCGACGGTTGCCGCCCTGCCCTTCCGCCCCCTCGCCGAGCTGGCCCGGCCGGCCACCTGGCAGCGCGACGCGACGGCCGAGGCCGTGCGCGGGGTGCTGCGGGTGATCCCGGACGGTGCGCAGGTGGCTGCCGCCAACGCTCTCGCGCCCCAACTCACCGACCGCACCCGGGTTTTCCTCTTCCCGTACTACCCCGGAGGCCCGGGCGCGAAGCCCGACTGGGTCGCGGCCCCCGACCACCCGAAGGACGGCCTCTTCCCCGCCGGTCAGGAGGCCGACGCCCTTCGCGCGCTCCCCGCCGCCGGCTACCGTCCCGTCGCGAGCGCCGGCGGCGTCACCGTCTACCGCCTCGACACGCGGGCGTGACGGCTTCGGACCCGCCCGTCGCGGCGCGGCTCCCCGGCGTCAGACGGCGAGGTGCCTGGCGCCGGGGTCGGTGGCGGCCCCGGTGGCGGTCTCGGGGGTGGCGCCGTGCTGCTCCTCGTCGGGGCGGGCCTCCTTGGGCAGGAGGAAGGTGATGGCGAGGAACGCCACCAGCAGGCACGCCTGGGCGATCAGCGCGTGGTGGAAGCCGGTGGTGAAGTCGCCGGCCTTGACCTGGTCGAAGAAGACCGAGCCGAAGACGGCGACGCCGATGGAGCCGCCGACGGCCTGGACCGCGGTCAGGACTCCGGACGCGGAGCCGATCTCGTGGTCGTCGACGGCGGCGAGGATGAAGCTGAACAGGGCGGCGATCACCATGCCGGCGCCGATGCCCGCCACGACGGTGCCGGGAACGATGTCCCAGATGGAGAAGGTGGCGGCGTCGAGGCCGTCGAGTTCGAACCACAGCGCGGCGGCACCGGCGAGCTGGACCAGCGGTCCGATCTGGAGCACGCCGCGGCCGATCCTGTTCACGAGGAAGGCGCCGCTGACGGCGCCGCCGATCGCGGTGCCCACCGCGAGGGGCAGGTTGCCCAGTCCCGCCTCACCCGCGGTGAAGTGCCTGCCGATCTGGAGGTAGAGGGTCAGGACGAGCTGGGTGCCGATCATCCCGCCGAAGAACAGGGCGATGCCGCCGAGCCCGACGGTGAAGGCGGGCTTGCGGAGCAGGGCGGGGGTCACCAGCGGTTCGCGGCCCGCGGCGGCCGTTCGGCGCTGCTGAAGGGCGAACAGGGCGAAGCCGATCACGGAGGCGGCCATGCTCAGCCAGGTCCACAGCGGCCAGCCGTCCTCCTGGCCCTGGTTCAGCGGCAGCACGAGCAGGGCGCACGCGGCCACGATCAGGGCCGCGCCGGTGATGTCGACCCGTACCGTGCGACTGCCCGCCTTGTCGGGGACGAACTTCGCGGCGACGATCAGGGCCGCGAGTCCGATGGGCAGGTTGATCAGGAACACCGATCGCCAGCCGAGGCCGAAGAAGTCGCCCTCGATGAGGAAGCCGCCCAGGACCGGGCCGATGATGCCGCCCAGACCGAGGACGGGCCCGAAGACCGCGAAGACCTTGGTGAGCTCGGGGCCGGAGAAGTTCTCCCGCAGCAGGCCCAGGCCCTGGGGCAGCAGCAGCGCCCCGGCGGTGCCCTGCAACAGACGGAAGACGATCAACGACTCGATGTTCGGCGCGAGCGCGCACAGCAGCGAGCTCACGGTGAAGGCGGCCAGGCCGACCAGGAACATCCGGCGCCGGCCGTACCGGTCGCCGAGGCGGCCGCCGAGGACCAGGCCGGCGCCCAGGGTGAGGGCGTAGCCGCCGATGACCCATTGCAGCCCGACGGGGCCGGAGCCGAGGGATTCCTCCAGGCCAGGGCCGGCGACGTTGACGATCGAAGCGTCCAGGAGGTCCATGATCTCGGCCGTGATCATGACCGCCAGGATCAGCCACCGCCATCGGTAGGGCTCGGTGGCGGTGCCGAGGGTGGGGGCAGGGGCGGACACGAGCAGATACCTCCATGGTGAAGTAATTTCACAGTGAAGGTAAAATGGTGGAGGTAGGTTGTCAACCTGGAATGCCGGTGTGACCGCGCGGCGGACGACAAGGGTGGAGGGTCCCGTGGAAGAGGCCAAGCGCGACGAGCTCGCGGAACAGCGCGACAAGGTCGCGGAACAGCGCGAGCGGCTGACCGAGGCGCTGAGGATCTACGGCACCCACTACACGGAGCTCGGCCGACGCTTCGCCGCCTGGCTCGGCCTGCACTCCACCGACGCCGTCGCGCTGCTCCAGATCACCGCCGCCGAGGAGCGCGGAACCCCCCTCTCACCGGCACGGCTCAGCGAGCGGATCTCCCTGTCCACGGGCGCGACCACCGCACTCCTCAACCGCCTCGAAGCCGCGGGACACATCACCCGCGCCCGTGAACACACCGACCGGCGCATCATCACCCTGCGCGGCGGAGGGCACATCCGGGAACGGGCGGAGGAGTTCTTCGACCCGGTCGCCCACCGCCTCGACGCCGCGATGTCGAACTACCCGCCCCGGCTCCTGGAGCAGTTCGAAGCGCTCATGGCCGACCTGAACACCGCCTTGGACACCCACCTCGGGGAACAGGACACGAAGTCGCCGCACTCCCCCAGCCCCTCCGCCCCCGGGCGGGCATGATCCGGACGGTCAGCAGCAGGTGCGCGGCGCCGCGACGGCCCGGGCCGTCGGCACCTCGACGTCGGCGATCCGGCCACGCAGCATCGCGTCCATCACCGCCATGTACCGCTGCGTCCGGGGGCCGCCGAGGAGGAAGGGGTTCGCGGCACCGGGCGGCTGCCGGCGCATTTGTTCGACGCGTTCGAGGCCGTAATCGTTCGGGTGGTTGGAGAGCTCGACCTCCACGTTCGACCGGCGCATCACGGCCCGGAAGGCCTGGACGGAGGCGAGGAAGGTGCGCAGCTCCTCCACCGTCGAGGGCGGGTTGAGGCCGCCCCACAGCATCGCGCTGTGGTGCCGACGGCCGGCCCGGACGGGGATGACCGGGGAGACGGTGCCGGAGGTGTGGCCCGGGGTGTGGTGCAGCTCGATCGTCGTGCCGCCGAGCGTCAGCTGCTCGCCGTCCGCGATGTCGAGGTCCCGGGCGGGGGCGTCGGCCGGGCGGGTGCGGGCGAGGAGGTCCCAGTCGGCCGGGGACATGTGCACGCGAGCGCCGTAGCGGTCGGCGAGGGTCTGCGCGCCGCCGAAGTGGTCCGAGTGGCCGTGGGTGAGGACGACGTGCTTGATCGCCGCCGGATCGGCTCCGACCGCGCGCAGCCCGGGGACGATGATGCCGTCGGCGTCGGCCGGGGAGGTGAGTGCGTCGATCAGCACGATGCCGTCGTCCGTCAGCACCGCCATCGCGGAGACCCAGCCCGCGCTCAGGAGCACGAGGTTGTCGAACAGCTTGACGGGCGCCGGCGCGGGCAGGTCGGGAAGGTCGGAGCCGGGGGTCAGCGCCGTCACCAGGGCGCGCAGCACGGGGTCGTCGCCGGCGAGGCGGCGGGCGCGGTCGTAGTGCGGGCGGGAGGCGGACGGCGGACCCGCGGCGGCGGAGGCCGACGGCGTACTCACGGAGGCGGAGGCCGGAGCCGGAGCCGAGGCCGGGGCGGAGGCGGAGGCCGGGGCGGAGGCGGAGGCCGGGGCCGAGGCGGCGATCGGCGCGGCTCCGGCGGCGATGCCCAGGACGGCGAGCTGGGCGAAGCGCCGTCTGGTGAAGTCGGCGTCCGTGGCGGTCCGGCGGGTGGGGTGGATCACGGCGGTCGGGGCTCCTGGTCGTCGGGCTCTTGCTGGTCAGGGCTCTTGGTGGTCGGGGGTGTTCAGCCGAGGGCGCCGACGACGGTCTTCGTCGCCTGGGCGATCAGCGCGTCGTCGGAGGTGGCGTCGGCCTTGCCGCGGTCGGACAGGACGACGATCACGACCGGGCTCCGGCCGCCGGAGGGCCACGCGACGGCGACGTCGTTGCGGGTGCCGTAGCCGCCGTTGCCGGTCTTGTCGCCGACCTTCCAGTCGGCGGGCACGCCCGCGCGGATGTACGGGGCACCCGTGGTGTTGCCGACGAGCCAGTCGGTCAGCAGTCCGCGCCGGTCCTCCGCGAGGACGTCGCCCAGGACGTAGCGGCGCAGGTCGGCGGCGAAGGCGCTGGGGGTGCTGGTGTCGCGGGTGTCGCCCGGGGTCGCCTCGTTGAGGGTGGGCTCGGTGCGGTCGACGCTGGTGGTCGGGTCCCCGAGGTCGCGCAGCGACTGCTGGACGGCCGCCGGGCCGCCGAGCTCGGCCATGACGAGGTTGGCGGCGGTGTTGTCGCTGTACTGGATCGCGGCGGCGGCCAGATCACGCACCTTCATCCCGGTGGCGACGTGCTTCGAGGTGATCGGCGCCCATGACAGGACGTCCTCCTGGCGGTACGAGACCACCTTGTCCAGCTCCGCGTCGGAGGCCTTGCGCAGGAGGGCGCCGGCGGCGAGCGACTTGATCGTGGACGCGTACGCGAACCGCTCGTCGGCCCGGTAGGAGATCTCCCGGCCGCTGCCGGTGTCCACCGCGAACACACCGAGGCGGGCGCCGAACTGCTGCTCAAGTCCCTTGAAGGAAGCGCTCGTCGTATCCGCCGCAGGCATCGCGCTGGATACCGGAGCGGGCGCGCCGGCAGCCGCATGGCTACTGGGTCCCGCAGAGCCGCACCCGCTCAGCAGGGCGGCCGCGAGCAGGGCCACGGCGGGCAGCGCGGTACGGGGGCGGCGAAGGGCAGGCGTCATCGGTGGTCTCCCAGGTGGTTCGGTTGATCACCCTCAGCTAAACAGGCCGTCGGGCCATCAGTCCAAGACCACTATGGTGAAGAGATCGATAAGAGAATGCCTATGATTGCTGGCCATGGACCTGTTGGGGCACCTACGCCACTTCCGCGCCGTCGCCGAGGACCGGCACTTCGGCCGCGCCGCCGAGCGCCTGCGGATCGCCCAGCCCTCGCTCTCCCAGCGGATCAAACGTCTGGAGCACGAGCTCGGCGTGACCCTGTTCGACCGCGGCCCGCGCGGAGTCGAGCTCACCCCGGCGGGCCTGCTGCTGCTCGCGGAGGCGAAGGAGGTGCTGGAGAGCACCGCCCGCCTCCTCGCCACCGCCGCCGACCTGCGCACCGGCCGGGTGGGCACCCTGCGCGCGGCCGTGCCGCCCGAACTGGGGCCGGCCGTCCTTGCCGCGCTGCTCACCGGCTTCGAGAGCGCCTCCCCCGGCACCCGGCTCGAACTGCGGGAACTGCCGGTCGCGGTCATGGCCCGCGAACTCGCCCAGCACACCGTGGACGTCGCCGTCGTCCGCCACCCGTGCCCGGCCGCCGGGCTGGCGTTCGGGCCGGTCCTGCACCAGCCGCTCGGCGTCCTGCTCGCCGCCGGGAGCCCGGACGCCGACCGCCCGGAGCTGGCCGTGGCCGAACTGACCGGCCGGCGCCTGGTGTTCTTCCCCCGCGCCACCGCCCCCGCGCTCTACGACGAGATGCTCACCACCCTGACCCGGCACGGCTGCACGCCCGAGGCCGTCGTCGACCCGCCCGGCCCGGACGTCGCGGGCGCACTCGTGCTCACCGGCAGCGCCGTCGCCCTGGTGCCACGCACCACGCCGCCACCGGGTACAGTCTGGCGTCCGCTGACCGGCACCCCGCTGGCCTGGCGCACCTCCACGGCCTGGCCGACCGGGAGCGGCGGCCCCGCCGTCCGGCTGTTCGCCGAGGCCGCCCACCAGGCGCTGACCGAACACGGCGGCCTGCTGCCCCAGCCGCCCAACCCCCCGCTCTTCCCCCGGCCCGCAATGGAGTTCCCGCTGTGACCAGCGACCGCGCCCACGGCAACCGCGCATCCGGCGACCGCCCCGCCGACGTCCGCACCGCCGGCAACCGCCCCGCCGGCGTCCGCACCGCACGCGCCCGCATCGCCGCCGCCTTCGCCGACGCCGGCGTCAGCGGCCGGCTGCACGTCCGCGACCTCGACACCGGCACCGAGATCGCCCTCGACGCCGACACCCCGGTCAGCACCTCCAGCGTCCACAAGCTCTGCCTCCTGGTCACGCTCTTCCGCGAGGCCGCCGCCGGCCGGATCGACCTCACCCGACAGATGGAGATCCCCGCCACCGGCCGCACCTCCGGCGGCACCGGCCTGGCCGCCATGCTCGACGCCGCCCGGCTCTCCCTGCGCGACCTCGCCTACCTGACCGTCGCCGTCAGCGACAACGCCGCCGCGGACATCCTCTGGGACGAGATCGGCCTCGACACCGTCAACCGCACCATGGCCGACCTCGGCCTGACCCGCACCGTCGCCGTCCACAAGCTCCGCGACCTCATCGCCGCCCTCGCCGAGGACACCGGCCGCGACTCCCCCGTCGACCCCGCCGTCGTCGCCCGCCTCAGAGTCCTCGACCCCACCTTCACCAACCGCAGCACCGCCCGCGACATGACCACCCTGCTCGCCGCCCTCTGGCACGGCGACGCCTGCCCCGGCGAACACGGCGCCGCCCTCCGCCGCCTGCTCGGCCTCCAGGTCTGGCCGCACCGCCTCGCCTCCGGCTTCCCCTACGACGACGTCCGCGTCCACGGGAAGACCGGCACCCTCCCGACGCTGCGCCACGAGGTCGGCGTCGTCGAATACCCCGACGGCGGCCGCTACGCCCTCGCCATCTTCACCCGTGCCGCCGCCACCACCATCACCCTCCCCGCCGCCGACGCCGCCATCGGCACCACCGCCCGCCTCGCCGTCGACGCCCTGCGCGCGATGGCTGCAGGGCGGGGCGACGGCCCGTCAGCAGCTCAACAGGTCCGGTGACCTGCGAGGACGCGCAACAAGCTCAGCTGGTGGTTCAACTCCCGGCGCCCTGCTGAACGCTGTAGTTCAGGATGATGGTGGTGTCATCGGCGGTGGTGTACTCCAGGGTGCCGTCGCCGCTGATGGTCCGGTAGGCGCCGGTGCCGCCGAGATCCAGGGCTACCCGGGCGACCGCCTCCCCGCCCCCGAACTCCCCGGCCTTCCCCTGAAGCCGCGCGGACGCACGCGCTGACCTGCCGTTTTGCAGGGCGGGAAGCCGGCCACAGGACCAGCCCAGGCGCAGCTCGATGTCGGCGAGGTCGGGTGCGTCGTCGCCGTAGTCGGCGACGGTCTCCTCCAGCTCGTCGGGCTGCTCGCGGAGCGCGTCGGGGTCGAGCAGGAGGCCGTTGGTGAACTCTCTGCGGGGCTGTCTTGGGACTCTACGCCGAAGGGTTTCTTCACTCGTCTGTCCGCTTGCCGCGATCTCGACCTGGGAACGATCGCAGGCGCACTCGACGGCGTGCAGAGGCGCGCTGAGTTGCCTCAACCGGCCTCGGAGCTTCTTCTCGGACTTCGCCTGCGTTGACCGGGCCTGCCCGCCGATTCCACCGAACGAACGGGAATCACCGTGACCACCTTCGCCACCAAGCCGATGCCGATCGCCGAGCTGATGGGGATCCCCAAGGCCGATCACGACCTGAAGTGGATCAAGGACAGTTTGCAGTCCGCCATCGCCCTGGAGTTGTCGACCCTGCCGCCCTACCTGTGCGGCATGTGGTCCATCAAGACCGGGAACTCCGAAGCCGAGGCGGTGATCAAGAGCGTCGTCCACGACGAGATGTACCACATGGGGATGGCGTGCAACATGCTGTCCGCGATCGGTGGGACGCCGCAGGTCCTCGCCGCGGCCCCGACATATCCCGGCAAGCTGCCGGGCAACGTGCGGCCGACGATCGACGTGTACCTCCAGGGGCTGACCCAGACGTACGTCCGGGAGGTCTTCATGGAGATCGAGATGCCCGAGAATCCGCTCGCGCCCCTGTACGAGGAGTGGGTCACGATCGGCAAGTTCTACGACGCGGTGCGGGACGCGTTCAACGACGTCAAACCGCCCATCGGGTCGGGCCATCAGATGGAGACGCGGATCGGCAGGAACACGCTGGAGAAGTTCACCTCGGTCGACCAGATCACAAAGGCGATCGACGTGATCAAGGAGCAGGGAGAGGGCACCAGTCACCTCCCCGACGACCCCACCGCCGGCGGACGGCTGGCCCACTACTACGGCTTCGGCGAGATCTGGAAGGGGCGCAGGCTGGTGCCCACCTCCAGCGGTCCTACAGCGTACGACTGGGTCGGCGATCCGGTCCCCTTCCCCGAGACGTACCCCATGGGCAGGCTCACGGCGGAGCGCTGGCCCAACCCCACGGAGAAGGTCCAGGGACTCCTCACCGCCTTCAACGACAAGTACACCGAGATGCTCGGCCTCCTGGAGAAGGCATGGCGGGAGGGAGACAGCAACGCGCTGAACCAGTCGATCGGTGCGATGTTCGCACTGAAACCGGCTGCGCAGGCGCTGATGGCCGAGCCCCTGCCGGATGACAGCGCACACGTGTACGGGCCCGAGTTCCTCATCCACCCCGATCACCCCAAGCACGGCTGACCCAGACGATGCCGCCGCACACCGCCAGGGTGCGGCTCGGTTGGCGGGCGCACTCGTCGTGGTTCGCCCACGACGCTTAGCGCCCGTCCCCGCCCTCAAGGCAGCGCTCCAGGACGCCCGCCTCTGCCCGGCCATCGCCGACCGGATCGCCTTCCGCTGCAACCTCATTCAAACCGGCACCGAGTCCTACCGCTACCAGGCCACCCAGGAGACCCTCTTCCCGTCGCAGAAATGACGGCTCGGGCACGATCTCGCCGTCCTCACGGCTCCGGTGAAGGCGTACTACAGGACGGCGATAGTGAAGCTGCCGACGACGGGGTGGCCGTTGTTGAGAGTCACCACGGTGATGGCGTCCCGGCGGTTGTTGCACGACGACGAAATGCCCACCGACCTGCGCCCGTTGATCTACCACACCCGCAAGGCGGCCGAGAGCATCAGCGAGCTGACCGCGAGCCCGATCGCGGCCGCCATGTAGCCCCGAAGGCTGCGGAGCCGGCCCAGCGCTGCCGCCTGTGAATGGAAGCGGGCGGCAGCGCTGAGGTTTCCGGCAAGCCTCCCAGTCTCTCGCCGAGTTCGGACCGGGCGTCCGAACGTCGTGTACCGGTCACTTTGCGGCGGTGGCACACTTACCGGCGCGATTCGGCAGGATCCCTTCCATGAGGTCTCAGGACACAGGGCTGTCACCCGCGTGGATTGCGCGGAAAGTTGTCGCGTACGACGAACTCCAGTCTGTGGCAGGCTCGCTGTGGTGGCTGCAGTCCGACCCCGACCACGGCGGGGTCCGGCGCGTGATGTGTTCGGAGCTCACTGGCAAGGCCTTCGCGGTGACGCCATCCGACTTCTCCGTCGGGAGTCAGCTCCATGCTTACGGTGGTGGCAGCTTCGCTGTGGTGGAGGGCGGGGTGTGGTGCGTCGGTGACGACGGCTCCCTCTTCCGCCAATCGCTCGGCCGCGCACCGGACAGGATCGTGCCCGTCCGTGGCTCTGAGCATTTCGGGGACCTCGCTCCGGGCCCGAACGGCAGTGTCTTCACGGTTCGTGGCGACAGCGCTGCGGACGAGATCGTCGCCGTGTCACCGGTCGGAGACGTTCAGGTCCTGGTTCGCTCCTCCGAGTTCCTCTCCTGCCCTCGGCTCGCAGAAGACACCCTGGCGTACCTGGAGTGGAACCGAGACCAGATGCCATGGGACAGCTGCCACCTCCTGCTGGCCGGCATCCGGTCCGGCCGCCCCGGAGCGGGCCGGGTCGTGGCGGGCAGTTCCTCGGAGTCTGTGGTCCAGCCGTCCTGGGGGCCGGACGGGTCGCTGTACTTCATGTCCGACCGAACGGGCTGGTGGAACCTCTACCGGCTTCGCGACGACATGGTGACGGCGGTCCTGCCCACCGATGCGGACTGCGCGCCGGCGCCCTGGGAAGCGGGCTACCAGTCGTACGGATTCGCCTCTGACGGCACCGTCGTGCTGACCGTACTGGACGGGTTCTCCACCGAGCTCGTCACCGTCGGTCCCGCAGGAGGCCGACGTCGGCTCGGCCCGAACCTCACCTCGGTGAAGCCGTACATCGCGGTCGACGACAACCGACTCGCCGTAATCGGCTCCACCCCGTCGTCCGCCCCGGGTCCGTGGTCGCTCGACCTCACGGCACACGCCGACGCCCCGGCCGTCCCGATGGTCACTGGGTCCGAGTCCGCCCCGCCCTGGACGCCCATCCCGCCCTCGATCGACACCGCCCGGAGTGGGGACAGCCGTGTGTACTTCCTGCTCCACCGACCGGCAGGGACGGTGGCCCCCGCGCCGCTCGTGGTGCGCGCGCACCCCGGTCCGACGGACGATGTGCCCCTGCGGCTGGACTGGACGACCCAGTACTTCGTCAGCCACGGATTCGCCGTCGCCGAAGTCCTCTACCGGGGCAGCACCGGCCGAGGCCGTACGTTCCGGCAAGTGCTGCACGGCCACTGGGGCGAGTACGACGTCGACGACTGCGCCGCGGTGGCCGAGCACCTGCGCTCGACCGGCGTGGCAGTGCCCGGGGCGATGTTCATCAGCGGCGCGAGCGCCGGCGGGTACACGGCGCTCCAGGCGGCAAGTCATTCCGGGCCGTTCGCCGGCGCGACGGCCACCTCGGCCATCATCGACCCCGCACAGTGGGAGCTGTCCGTCCCGGAGTTCCAACGTCCCCACGCAGCCGTGCTGCGGGGGCCTGCCGGCGCAGTGGTGCCGGATCGGATCCGCTGCCCCGTGCTGGTGATCCACGGAACCGCTGACACGATCACGTCCGCCAAGGAGGCCATGCAGTTCGCCCAGAACCTGGCCGCCCTCGGCGATGGCCACGACAGCCTACTGCTGGACGACGGCGACCACTACCTGTCGGCGCCCGCCGCCCGCGAACAAGCCCTCCGCGCCGAACTCGCCTTCTACCACCGCCTCATGAACCACCCGAAAGCGTGACAGCCATGCCGTCGGCTTCGGGTAGCACGACCCGGGCGAACTCGCGGAGTTCCCGGGCCGGGGCGCAGCCGGCGTGCGCCTTCAAGTCGACCAAGACACCGGCCACCCGCTCGATGCACCGGCCTGACCCCGTCCTGGCAGCGTAGGCGACGGCGTCCCGGCCGGCCGCGCACGCCCGGTCGAGGTCCCCGGTGCGTAGCCAGGTGGCGGCGAGCAGGGCGGCATCGATCGCGCGCCGGCGGACCCGGTCCTCACCCACCCCGGCGAGGGCCTCGGCGAGTTGGCTCCTCGCGGCCGGGGCGCGACCGAGATCGTGAAGGCAGTGGGCGACCTCGTCCGCGAGGTAGGCGTGATTGAAGTAGCGGATCCAGGCGGGTTCGTCCTCGTGGTAAGCGGTGTCGAGCAGCTTCTCAGCCTGGATGATCAGCTTGGTCGCCTCGGACTCCCGGCGCATCCTGGCATTCGCGCGAGCCACGACGGCGGTGATGGCAGCCCGGATTGCCGGGCTCGCGGCGGTTCCGATCGCTACCTGGGCCGAGGCCGCCCAGCGCAGGGCGGTCTCCGGCTCGCCGCAGTGCAGCGCGAGGTGCCCGAGGTTCACCGCCACGAGGTAGTAGTGCTTTGTTAGGTGATGTCATAGGGCTGCCATGGGGTGGGTTGTCGGCATGTGGGGCAGTGGCCGGTCCAGGTGGCGATGAGGTGTTGGAGGAGGTCCAGGGCCTGGCCGAAGGTCAGGCCCTGGCCTGGGCTTTTGGGAGGGCCCGCTGTTCGGTGAGGAACAGGTGGGCGGCGCTGGCGAGGGTGACGTGGCGGTGCCAGCCGGTGTAGGAGCGGCCCTCGAAGTGGTCCAGGCCCAGGCGGGTCTTCAGCTCGCGGTAGTCGTGTTCGATCCGCCAGCGTGACTTCGCCAGCCGGATGAGGTCCTTGGCGGGGATGTCGGCGGGCAGGTTCGATATCCAGTACTTGACCGGCTCTGCCTCGTTCTCCGGCCACTGGGCGATCAGCCAGGTGAGCGGGATCGTGCCGTCGGCGGCCGGTTTGGGGCGGCGTCCGGCGAGGCGGACCCGCAGGAGCACGAAGTGCGAGCTCATCGCCGCTTTCGAGCCCTTGCGCCAGGTCACGCTCCGCCCGGCCCCGCGTCCGGCGGCCAGCACGTGCTCGCGCAAGGAGACCGGGCGGGTGCGGTAGCGCGGCAACAGCCGCGGCCCCAGACCGCCGTAGGGCGGCCGGTGAGGTTCAGCGTCCTCGACCGGCCAGGTCGAGGACGTCATGAACTGCTGCAACCCCTGATGGTCGACCCCGAGCCGCTCGGCCATCGGCTGCATCGACTTGCGCCGGCCCTCCAGCAACAGCCCCCGCAGATACAGCCAGCCCTTGACCCGCTGGTCACACCGGGCCAAGGGCGCGAACACCTCAGCCGCGAACTCCTCCAACCGACCCCGCCACAACGCCAACTCCCCAGCCCTCATACGACCGGAGAACTACCGACCACACGATGCGACAAGCCTCCTAACAAAGCACTACTAGGGCTCGTATTTGGTTGTGATCAAGTGGTGGTCCGGGTGAGGGCTTTGATCCGGATGATCGAGGCGCGGAGGTGGAGGCCGGCAAGGTAGCTGTCGGGCGTCTTGTCATAGCGGGTGGCGATGCCTCGCCAGGCCTTCAGCTTGTTGATCAGGCGCTCGACGGTGTTGCGCTCCTTGTAGAGGTCGACGTCGTGGCTGACGGGCCGGCCGCCCCGGCTGTCCTTCTCAGGACGGCAGCTCCCAGGCTCCGCCCCAGGTCCCGGCAGAACATCAGGTGCGCGGTCGCGATGCCCGCCCGCCCCAGTCCACTGCGGCGCCGTGCCTCGGACTACACGCGCCTGACCGAGCTGTACGCCCTGGTGGACGACCTCTCAACCGGGCAGCGGCGCCCTGACCGCTGCTGAGCAGTAGTTCCCCGGTGTCCGGCACCAGATCCAGCACATCTGCGACGTGCTCGGCTCGCGGCGTCGGTTCTCGGCGGCCGGTCGCTCGGCCGGCGGAGTCCACAGCAGGCGACGCATCCGGTGCAGCATCCCGGGCTGGGCCCGGTCCGGACCTACGCGGCGATCGCGTCGGGACCGGCCGGTGCGCTGAGTCGTCACACTCCTCGTCCTCGCCCTTGTCCCGGTCCGCCTGTCGTGGTCGGTGGCGCGGTGTGGGTCCGCGGGGGTCAGAAGGCGACGGGGTCGCGGACGATGGGGCAGGTCATGCAGTGGCCCCCGCCCCGTCCGCGACCCAGCTCCGCGCCGACGATGGTGATCACCTCGACGCCGGCCTTGCGCAGTAGCGTGTTGGTCTGGGTGTTGCGGTCATAGGTGAAGACCACCCCCGGCTCCAGGGCGACCGCGTTGTTGCCGCTGTCCCACTGCTGGCGCTCGGAAGCGTAGACATCCCCGCCGGTCTCGATCACACGCAGTCCGGGCAGGCCCAGAGCCTCGGCCACCACGTCGGTGAAGGCGCGCGAGCCCTCGTCGGTGACCTCGACCCCGGGCGCCTTGTCGCTGGGGCGCAGGGAGAAGGTGTGCACCGAGTTCATGATGGTCGGGTAGAGGGTGACGATGTCGCGGTCCGCGAAGGTGAAGACGGTGTCCAGATGCATCGCGGCGCGAAGTTTGGGCATGCCGGCGACCACCACGTGCTCGGCCGCCCCTTGGGCGAAGAGCGCGGCGGCGACCTGGGTGATGGCCTGCCGGGAGGTGCGTTCGCTCATGCCCATCAGAACCACTCCCCCTCCTACCGGCATGATGTCGCCGCCTTCGAGGGTGGCCTGCCCCCAGTCCTGCTCCGGGTCCCCCCACCACACCGTGGAGCCGGCGAAGTCCGGGTGGAAGGTGTAGATCGCCTTCATCAGCAGGGTCTCGTCGTGCCGCGCGGGCCAGTACAGCGGGTTGAGGGTGAGACCGCCGTACAGCCAGCAGGTGGTGTCCCGGGTGTACAGGGTGTTGGGCAGCGGAGGCATGAGGTATTCGCGCACCCCGGTGGACTCCCGGGCCAGCGCGACATAGCCGGGCCGCAGCTCTTCGGGCAGGTCGGCGGTAGCCAGTCCGCCGATCAGAAACTCGGCCAGCGCGGAGGGTTCGAGCGACTCCAGGAAGGTGCGGGTGGGATCGACCAGACCGAGGCCGACCTCGTTCGGCACGATCTTGCGGTCGAGCAGCCAGTCCCTGGCTTCGCCGTTCGCCATGGTCTCGGCGAGCAGGTCATGCAGCTCGACCACTTCGACGCCGCGGGTACGCAGCTTGTTGACGAAATCGGCGTGGTCGCGCTGGGCGTTCTCCACCCACAGCACATCGTCGAAGAGCAGGTCGTCGGCGTTGCTCGGGGTGAGCCTGCGGTGGGCCAGCCCGGGACGGCAGACCAGCACCTTGCGGAGCCGGCCCACCTCCGAGTGCACACCGTGGCTCGGAGAGGCAGGAACGCTCGGGTTTGTCATGGTGCTTCCCTTTCCATGCTGATGGTCCAGAAGGGCTGGGCGACTACAGGTGGCGTGCTCAGGGCCGGTCAGATGCTGATCCAGCCCAGCGACAGGGCGATGACACCCATGACCGCGCCAGCTACCGCGACCGCGAGGATCACCAGCTCGCGTCCGGAGAACAAACGGCGCCCCTGCTCCCGCCGAGCCATCACGAACAAGACGGTGGCCGGGGCGTAGATGATGAAGGACACGAGGACGTACTTCAGACCCGCCGAGTAGATCAGGAACGCGGTGTAGAGAGTGGCCAGCGCTGCGATGGCCAGCTCCCGCACCCGGATACCGCCGCGCACCGCCTCGGAGCCCGGGGCCCAGGCGATGCGGACCGCGTAGGCCGCCGCGAGCAAGAACGGGATCAGGCTGAGCGCGCTGGTCAGCTCAAGGGCAAAGTTGAAGGCGTCGTCGGAGAAGAGGGTGACGATCAGCACCAGCTGGGACAGCAGCGTCGTCATCAACAGCGCCGGCACCGGGACGTCCGCCTTCGTGGCGCGGCGCAGAAAACGCGGCATGTCGTCGTCCTTGGCCGCCACGAAGAGCACCTCGGCCGCCATCAGCGTCCAGGCCAGATAGGCGCCCAGCACGGAGACGATCAGCCCGACGCTGACGAAGACCTTGCCCCAGGTGCCCACGGCGCTCTCCAGAACCCCGGCCATGGACGGCTGCCGCAGCTCGGAGATCTGAGCCATCGGCAGCAGGCCGTAGGAAACGATGGTCACCGAGGCGAAGACGGCGAAGACACTGAGGAAGCCCAGCACGGTCGCCCTGCCGACGTCCTCACGCCGCTTGGCGTGTCGGGAGTAGACACTGGCCCCCTCCACGCCGAGAAAGGTGAAGACCGTGACCAGCATCGTGCCCCGCACCTGGTGGAAGAGTGAGCCGGCGTAGTCGGCCCCGGCGAAGTTCTCCGCGAAGACGTGCGGCTTGAGGTAGAACAGCGCCAGGACGACGAAGACCAGGATCGGCACCACCTTTGCTACGGTGACGACCCGGTTGATCGCCGCGGCCTCCTTGACGCCCCGCCGGATCAGCAGGAAGAAGGCCCACAGCCCCACGGTCGACAGCGCCGTCGCCAACAGGGTGTTGCCCTCCCCCAGCGCGGGCCAGATCGCGCCGATGGTCGACATGATCAGCACCCAGTAGGTCACATTGCCCACACAGGCGCTGGCCCAGTAGCCGACGGCGGCGAAGAAGCCGAGATACTCGCCGAATCCGGCCTTGGCGTACGCGTACACCCCGGAGTCCAGAGCGGGCTTGCGGACCGCCAAGGTCTGGAAGACGAAGGCGAGCATCAGTATGCCGGTGCCGGCGATCGCCCAGGCGACCAGCGCCCCGGCCACCCCGGTCTCCTGGGCGAAACGACTGGGCAGCGAGAAGACCCCGGCGCCCACCATCGAGCCGACGACCATCGCGGTCATCGTCGTCATCGTCAACTTCGCCGCAGGTTGCGCTCCTTCGGCTGCGGCGGGGGCCGCGTCAGTTGTGCTCACGTCATCCTTCCTCAGTACTGCTCCGGCCCGGGTCGGGCGCGGTGGTCTTTTCAATGCGGAAGCCCGTGATCCCGTAGAGCACGCTGAGGGCAGGGCTCGCCCAGTTGAAGATGGCGAAGGGCGCGTAGGACAGGGTGGCCACACCGAGGACGGCGCCCATGAACGCCCCGCAGGAGTTCCAGGGCACCAGGGCGGAGGTGACCGTGCCGCTGTCAGCGGCCAGGCGGGACAGGTTGGTGGGCGCGAGTCCGCGCCGGGCGAACTCGAGGCGGAAGACACGGGCCGGCAGTACGAGGGCGATGTACTGGTCACCGGCCACGACATTGAGTCCGAAGGCGCAGGCGAACACGGTCAGGTATAGCCGTCCCCGGCTCTTGGCCGCGCGGATCAGCGGGTGCACCAGCCGATTGATCAGGCCGAACTCCTCCAGCAGGGCGCCGAACGTGACAGCCCCGATGATCAGCCAGATAGTGGGCAGCATGCTGTCCATGCCGCCGCGGGACAGCAGCCGGTCGATGTCCCCGATCCCCGAGTGGATGGAGAAGCCGTTGGCCATGGCCCGCCAGATGCCCTTGATCGAGCCCAGGAACGGGTTGTGCGACGAGCCCCCGACGAAGTCCTTCATGACTGAGGGCTGGAGAAAGGCTCCCAGAATCCCGGCGAACAGCGTGGAGGCTGTCAGCGCCAGAGGGGCCGGCGTCTTACGGATCGACAAGAAGCCCAGCAGCAACAGCGGCAGCAGATTCAACGGTGTGATGTGGTAGATGTGCCCGAGACTGCTGAGCTCAATATCCTTGCCCACCGGGTTGTGCACCTCAGGCCCCCGCACCAGGCCGATCACGAGGAAGGCGACGAAGGCGGCGACGAACGCCGGAATCGATGTCCACGCCTGGCGTTTGACATGCTGATAGAGGTCGACCCCGACCAACTGCGCGGTCAGCACCGTGGTCTCGGACAGCGGCGAGAGCTTGTCCCCGAGGTAGGCGCCGGAGATGACCGCGCCCGCAGTGATCGCGGGCGAGACGCCGAGCATCGTCGCGACGCCGACCAGGCCGACGCCGACGGTCCCGGCCGTGGTCCACGAACTGCCGATACTGAGCGCGATCACTCCGCAGATCAGCGCGGTGGCAGCGTAGTACCAGCTCGGCGACAGGATCTGGATGCCGTAGTACACCAGGGTGGGAATGGTCCCCGATAGGTTCCACACCCCGATCAGCGCACCGACAGCGAGCAGGATGAACAACGCACCGGTGATCGAGGTCAACGCCCCCTGCGCGGCGCGCTCAACCCCATGCCAGTCGTGCCGGTTCTTCATGGCGATCAACGCCGCCGCCATGACACACAGCACCAGGGCGACCTGGACCGGACCGTCCAGGGCATCCAGTCCGAACAGCGCCAGCGAACCGGCGATCAGTACGGCGAGCAGGACCAGCGGGGCAATCGCATCCACCAGCGACGGCTCACGAGGGGAAGCCTGCTCAGGCTCCTTGTCCTCTGCACCCGGAGTCTCACTCATGGTGTGCCCACCAGGACCTACCTCCTACGCCGCCCGCACGGTGGCGCTAAACGCTAGCAATGAAATGTGCTTTATCGTGCGCATCTACCTTTTTGACGTGTTGACCTGAAGGCCGAGCAGCCCCGAACATCCCCAGTCCGCGTGGGCAGTCACGGAAGCCTCGGCGAAGACCTCGGGGACAAGGCTCCGTGCAGCGGCAGGAACTCATTCGCGACCATGGCACGATCGATACGGATCCTCGTCTATTGCAGATGGTTTTCTGCGCGCCACGCCGGAGCGCTGCGCGCGGGCAACTGCCTGACGACAGATCTGATGACAGCTTGTAGATATCTTCTATCGCTTTCCGGGCCATGACGTGGTGTTCAGCGCCCCGCACGGGAACGTAGGACATCTCCCGGACCCGGGCAGTCTGGGCGGTAGACCTGCCCTGGGCGAGGATCTCCTGAGTGCCAGAGCTGGAAGCGCGCACCCATGTCCAGGGACAGTGGGATCTCCCCGGGGTGTGAGGTCCCAGGTGATCTTGGACAGATTGGCGCCAGGACATCGTTGACGGTCCCAGGACATGGCTGTCCGGCCGCACCGAGGTGCGGCCGGTGCGAGGAACGTACGGCTCGGCTCAGGCTAGATTCTCCGGGTGACCGATATCGACCCGCTGGTTCCCGCCCTCGCCGGACTTCTCATTGACAACCTCTGGTTCCTCGACAGCTGTGATGAGGACGAGGTGGATTCCGACTCTGCGGTGAGGGTACTGGAGAGCGCCGCCTCGGCACTCAAGGGACTGCCGCCCGAGCAGCTCGACCGGTTCCTGTTGGTGATCGGGAATCTGACCGAAGCCGAGACCGATCCCGGTCGGCGTGAGTTCATGGAGGCGTTCCCCTTCGCCTGCGGACTGGTCGAGGAAGTCTGAGCGAGTCGAGGTGCCGCAGCGACGCCGGGGCGAGCGCGCACTGGCCGGCCTTCCACTCCTCGGTGTATGTCCCGAAATTCATCGCACCGTACTTGCGGTTGCGCTCGGCCTTGAACGCCCACCGACCTGCGCGTCGGGCGATCGTGCCCACAGCCGCCGGCTCACTCACCGGGCCCTATCCCGTAATCGGTGGCAACGAAGCGTGATAGGCGTCGTTGCAGATCATGTGAGATGCCAACGAGCCTGTGGAAAGAGCCGCCGACACTGTCCGGTGCGTTGCCCCCCACCACCGCCACCCACCAGCGCCACCTCGATTCGGGTCCACCGTCCCAGTCGGGGAGGCGTCAGCCCGTGGACGGGAGGCTCCCACCTGCGGTGACCACGCCGGTCTCATAGGCGATGACGACCAGCTGGGCCCGGTCATGGGCGTGGAGCTTGGCCAGCAGCCGCCGGACGTGTGTCTTGACGGTCGCGATGCTCAGCCCCAGATGCTCGGCGATCACGCGGTTGGGCAGTCCCCGGGCCACCAGTCGGAGAACTTCCCGTTCCCGTGGGGTCAGGCCCGCCAGCTCCCGGGCAAGCCGCGGGCGCGGCTCGTGGCGTCCGGCGAACTCGCGGATCAGACGGCGGGTGACCGAGGGCGCGAGCAGGGCGTCGCCGGAGGCGACCACCCGCAAGGCTGTCAGCAGGTCGGCGGGGAGGATGTCCTTCAGGAGGAATCCGCTGGCTCCGCCGCGGAGTGCCGCGTACACGTACTCGTCCAGGTCGAACGTGGTCAGGACCAGCACACGGGTGCCGACGGCGTCCGGGTCCGCGCAGATGCGCCGGGTGGCCTCCAGACCGTCCATGCCCGGCATCCGGATGTCCATCAGCACGACGTCGGGCCGTAGCCGCAGGGCGAGTTCGACGGCCTGCTCGCCGCTGACGGCCTCGCCCGCGACGGCGAGGTCCGGCACGCTCTCGATGAGCAGGCGGAAGCCCGCCCGCAACAGCGCCTGGTCATCGGCGATCAGGACCCGGACCGGCCGGTTCACCGTGCTGTCTCCGATCCGCAGGGCAGCCGCGCGTGCACCCGGAATCCGCCCGTCGGCAGGGGGCCGGCGGAGAGGGTCCCGCCGCACATGGCCGCCCGCTCCCGCATCCCGATGAGTCCGTGCCCGCCGCCAGGACGCCGGGACGGGAGCCGGGACGGGAGCCGGGACGGGAGCCGGGACGGCGCGTCGTTGACGACCTCGATCTCGACCGCCTCGGGACCCACCCGGGACAGGTTCACCCGGCAGTCCGCCGATCCCGCGTGCCTGACGACATTGGTGAGGGCTTCCTGAACGATCCGGTAGACCGCCAGTTCCACACCCGGGGGGAGCGGTGGATCCGGGTCGACGGACAGCTCCACGCGCGGGCCCGCGCCGTCCGCGAGCGCGGGCAGGTCCGCCAGACCGGGGGCGGACCCCAACTCGGCTCCGTCACCGGGTGATCGCAGAACGCCGAGCATCCGGCGCATCTCGGTGAGCGCCGTCCGGCCCGCTGTCCCGACCAGTGCGAGGGTCCGCTCGGCCTCCTGCGGGTTGGTGGAGGCCACCGCACAGGCCACCTCGGCCCGTACCGCGATGACCGTCAGATGGTGGGCCACCACGTCGTGGAGCTCGCGGGCGATCCGCAGGCGCTCGTCCGTCACGGCCTGCCGGGCGGCGAGTTCCGCGTACGAACGCTGCTCTCTCAGCGCGGTGCCCACCAGCCAGGGCAGGGTCATCATCAAGGACGCGAAGACGACGCCCCACGCGACCCCGGAGGCCGGGACCGGTCGCGGTACGAGGGCCATGGCCGCCGCGACGGCGCCCAGCGAGCAGCCGAGCGCCGCCGCGGACCGGCGTGGCGGTTCCCGCACCGCCACCGAGTACAGGGCGACCCCGACGGGGACCCAGGACTCCTCCCATCCGGTGAACGCCATGGCGAAGACCGCTCCGGCCAGGACCGTGTACAGAACCCGGACGGGCCGTCTACGCCGTACCGCGACCGGCAGCCAGACCACCGCCGCCACGGCTCCCGCGCCCCAGCCACCGCTGCGCGTCTCGCTCGCGCCGAACCCCAGGGCGAGGAACACGGCCGCGACCGTGTCCACGCCGTGCCACTGTCCGTCCCGCAGACGTCTGGCCACCAGCGGCCGTGACTCCCCGTCGCCCATGCCGGCCACGCTATCCACACAGGTGCCCGGGGCCCGTCAGCCCGGAGGACGTCATCTCCTGGGCTGAGTCATCCGCGCGGCCGATGCCCGTCATACCCTCCTGGGCTGACACCGGGTTCCTCCCCGGGGGCGAAGCCGCCGAGCTCACCGGGCGGAACAGTGGAACCATGAATCGGAGAACACTGCTGTCCTCGTCCGCGGCACTGGCCGCCGCCCTGATCCCGGGTCCGCTCGCGCCGGTGGCCGTCGCACGACCGAGGCAGGCGGAACCTGTGCGGTTCCAACTGCCCGCCCCGAACGGACCGTACCCGCTGGGTACGATCGCGCTGCACCTGGCCGACACCACGCGGCCGGACCCCTGGGTGCCCTCCCGCCCCTGCCGTGAGCTGATGATCAGCATCTGGTACCCCGCCCGCGGCTGCGCGGACCGCCCCACCGTTCCCTGGATGCCTCCGGCGGCGGCCGACCGGTACCTGAGCCTCCTCGGCCTGCCTCCCGGCCGGGTACGACTGGGAGGCACCCACGGCCACGAGGGCGCTCCCGTCGGCGGCCCACCCGGCCCCCTGCCCGTCGTGCTCTACTCTCCCGGCGCCGACGCGTCACGGTCGTTCGGCACCGGCATCGCGGAAGACCTCGCCAGTCACGGCTTCGTGGTGGTCACCGTCGACCACACCTACGACGCGGCGGCGGTCGCCTTCCCCGGTGGACGCGTCGAGACGAATCCGCTGGGCGGGATCAGCGACTACGCCAAGGCCCTCGCGGTCCGTACCGACGACATCCGCTTCGTCCTGGACCGGCTCGCCGTCCTCCGCGCGGGTGGCCACCCCGGCGTCTGCCGCACCCCGCTGCCCACAGGCATCCGCGGGGCGCTCGACCCGCGGCGCGTCGGAATGCTCGGCCACTCCCTGGGCGGCGCCACCACCGCCGCGACGATGCTCACCGACGGGCGGATCACGGCGGGAATGAGCCTGGACGGGGGCGCGGCGGGCCCGGTGGTGGACGCCGGGCTCGACCGTCCGTTCCTGGTCGTGGACACCCCCGGCAAGGGCGGCATGGAGAGCAACCCCGCCCTGCGCGCGTTCTGGTCGCATCTACGCGGCTGGCGCCTGCACCTGACCGTACGGGGAGCCGCGCACCAGTCGTTCGGCGACGATGTGCTGCTCCTGCCGCTGATCGCCCCTCTCCTGGGCATGTCACCGCCCGATCTGGAGGACGAGGTCGGGACGATTCCCGGGCACCGGGCACAGGCGTTCCAACGCGCCTACCCGCGCGCCTTCTTCGACCTCCACCTCCGCGACCAGGGGCGGCTGCTCGACGGTCCCTCCCCCGACTTCCCCGAGGTCGACTACGCCCGGTGAACGCCTTGGCGCCGGTCCCGCCCGGCAGGGCTCCGAGGTACCACGCCGGGGCGTTCACCGGGCGGAGTCCGGCGAGGGAGGGTCGTCGGTGTCCTCGGCTTCGCAGGGAGGATCGTGCTCCGTCGCTGCGATCGGCGCCGCCACCGCGACCGGCGCTGCGGTGACCGGCACGTACGCGGTGTGCGCCGCAGGGCTGTTCGCCCTCGGCGGCGGCGCACTGGCCGCCTAACGCACCGTGCGCTCCACCGAGAACCGGGCCGACCAAGCCGTCCTCGAACGCCTGCGGCGCGAACCCGATCTCACGCCTGAGAGGCCCGCCGCCGACCTCGGCCTGCGCCCGGCCGCCGTCCGGCTCGGCCTTCACCAGCTGGCCACCGCCCGCCAGCTCCCCCCGACAGCCCCGCCCGATTTGGGATGGTGACCGGATGTAACCGAGTGCCCCGGTTGGCGAGGCTGAGCGCTTGGTGACAAGTCAGGGCCCGGCACCCGCGCGCTTCCTTCGGGGCTGTGATCGCACTTTCGGACTCGGGTGCTGCCGAACACCCGGCCAGGGGCCGCCGGTGTGAACCGGCGGTGTGTCAGCTCGGTGGGCAACCGCGACCCCGCCCGTGTGACCGACAGTGACGGAAGGCGATCCCTCGCCGAGAGACCCTCTTCCCTTTTCTGGAGTTGATCGTGACATACCCACTGTCGGAGGTCGCCGACCGGCCGAGCTCGACGCACGGGCACCACGCCGGTTCGTCCGGGCGGCGGAGCCGGGTGTCAGCCGTGGCGGCCGCCGTGTTCTGCGCTACGGCCGTCGCCCCGCTGGCGCTGCCCGCGCCCGCCCACGCACAGGGCACCTGCACGGTGTCCGGCCCCACCACCACCTGTACGTTCGCCTCCACCGGCGCCGAGCAGACGTTCACCGTGCCCGGCGGTGTCACGCAGGTCGACGTCACGGCGATCGGCGGGGCCGGCGGCGTGGAGGACAACGGCGTCGGCGGCGGCCGGGGCGCCCAGGTGTCCGGCACCCTCACCGGGCTCTCCGGGGGGCAGACCCTCTACGTCGAAGTCGGCGGCGCCGCCACCGGCGGCGCCCCGTGCGCCGGTAGCGCGCAGTGCACCGGCGGGTTCAACGGCGGTGGCAGCACCCACTTCGGCGGAGGCGGCGGCGGCGCCTCCGACGTCCGCACCCAGCCCGGCACCACCCCCCTCACCACCACCGACTCCCGTCTCATCGTGGCCGCGGGCGGCGGCGGAGCCGGCTGGGCCGGCCAGTGCACCGGAAGCCCGGGCGGAGACGCCGGCCAGCCGGGCACGAACGCGACCTGCAACGGAGGAAACGGCGGCGGGGCGGGGACGTCCACCCAGGGCGGGGCCGGCGGCACCGGCGGGGGCGGGGTGTTCGGCGGTGGGACCGGCACGCTCGGTACCGGCGGCACCGGAGGCGGCCCGGGCGCCTCCCTGACCGGCGGTGCCGGCGGCGGCGGCTACTACGGCGGAGGCGGCGGCGGCAACATCAACCCCTTCATCAGTCCGAGCGGCGGCGGGGGCGGCGGCGGCGGAGGCTCGTCGCTCGTCCCCGCCGGCGGCACCGGCCCCACCGCCACCAGCGCCACCCCGAGCATCACCATCAGCTACACCACCCCGGGCAAGCCCGTGAACACGCGCCTGATCGCGTTGCCCCCGCAGGTCCGGCTCGGCCTGCCGGTAGTGCTCGACGACCTGGTCTGCCCGGCCGGTACGGGCGCCACGACCCCGCCCACCGGAACCGTGACGTTCACCGACACCACGACCGGCACGACCCTGGGCACGGCACGCCTGATCCTCAATCTCCGAAACTGCGCCGCCGCAGGGCGCGTCGTCTTCTTCCGGACCGCTGGTGCGCACGTCATCACCGCCGTCTACAGCGGCGACACCGTCTACCAGGGCAACAGCGCCAGCCCCGAGACCACCACAGTGACGGTGACGGGCTGAGAACACCGCAGAAGCGTCGGCCCCGCTGCGGGGCGGGGCCACGCACTGCGGTATCGCGCCCAGGCGACAACGATCCGAACAGTCCCAGGTGCCGTCCGAGCCGGGCCTTGAGTTCCGCGACTGGGCTGCTCAACCGCCGAATGAAGTGCTCAGTCACACCAGAACGAGAAGGACCGCCCTGATCCAGGTAGCTACCGGCGAAGGTGCCGTCGAAGCCGAGGGCCACCCGCGCGGGGTCGGTGTCGGTGTCGGGGTGGTGGGTCCAGGTCGGGTTGGCGATCATCGCGTCGAAGTCCTTCGGGTGATCTCCGGCTCCAGCCACTCGTTCCCGCAGCGGCACCGCACCCAGACGTTGCGGCGGCGGTTGAGCAGCAGCCAGTCGCGGCGGGCCCGGCAGTCGGAGCACGTCACCGGCATGCCGAGCAGCGCGAGTTCGGCTGGGTGCAGCAGGCCGCGGACTGCCTCCGGGCCGCTGGGGTCTGGGTCTCGTACTCCAGATGCAGGAGCGGGTCGGAGCCGGCCGGGACCGGGGTGGTGGTCGGGGCCGGGGTGGTGGTCGGGGCCGGGGCGCTGTTGGTGTGCTCGGTGGTTCTGGTCACGGGCTCTCCGTTCGTGGTGCTCGGGTAGAGATGACCACCCGGGTCAGCTTCGAGCCGGTCGACCGCAGACGCCTCCAGCGCGCCGCCTGGCCAGGCCCCGCGCCTCAGAAGATCAACGCCGGACGGATTCTCCGGCCGCCACGAGCGCGGCCTCCCACGGGTAGGCTTCCGGCCTCCCCTGCCCCGGGATGTTCGGGACGAAGCCCCCTTCCCCGAGCAGCACCCGGACCCCGGCGTCGCGCAACGTCGTGACGCTGCGCGAGAACTGGGGATGCCCAGTGAGCGCCGTGTTCGTGCACGGCATCACCGTCAGCGGGATGCCCTTGCCGATCGCCTCAGCCGCGTACCCGATGACCCAGGAGGTCGTGATGCCGAGCGCGAGGCTGTTGATGCTGTTCATCGTTCCGGGAGCGAAGAGGACGGCGTCGGCGGGCGGAAGCACGTCCGGGTCGCCTGGCCGACGGTAGGCGGACTTCACCGGGTAACCGGTCAGGCGCTCCAGCTCGGGCAGTTCGGCCTGGAGCCAGCTCGCCGCTGTCGGCGTGAGCCCGAGTGCCACGTCCCACCCCCTGTCCTGCGCCTGGCGCACGACGTGCGCGACGTCCAGGACGGGCGGGGCGGCGGAGCCGAAGAGGTACAGGACCGGGTGCGTGGCGGACATGAAGGTCATCGAACCCTGCGGGAACAGGCTTCGGCAACCCGGCCGAATTGCCTGAGGTCTACGGCTACTTGGCGCTACCGTCGGATCACCGGGCCCGACTCCCAAGGGACGCACCATGACCGACTTCGCGCCCGACACCATCGGCAAACGGATCAAGCAGACCCGCAAGCTCCGGCACATGACCCAGACCGAACTCGCCCTGAAAGCGGCGATCTCGGCATCCCACATGGCTCAGATCGAGCAGGGCAAGCGACAGGCCAGCCCGGCAGTCGTCGCGTCCATCGCCCGAGCGCTGTCCGTGCCCGTCGCCGATCTCGAAGGACGCCCGTACATCGAGGAGTTGCGGCGCGACCAGCTCGACGGGCTGATCCAGCCCATCCGCGAGTCGCTGGACGTCTTCGACCTGGGCGCGGACCCGGACGTCGCCCCGCGCCCGATCGAGGACCTCGTCGCGCACACCGACCGAGTGTGCCGCCTGATCCGCGCGTCGGACCTGCGGAGCGCGGCCGCAGAACTGCCCGGCTTGATCACCGAGACCACGACCGCGGCACACAGCACCGGTGACCGGCGCGCCTGGCAGGCCCTCGCCATGCAGTACCGCTCCGGCTACGACCTCGCCAGCAAGCTCGGGTTCCAGGACCTCGCGTCGATCTCCCTCGATCGCATGGGCTGGGCGGCCGAGCGGGCCTCCGACGCCGTGACCGGAGCGATCAGGCAGTACAACCGGGCACTGGCCTACCTACGAGCCGGCCAGTACCGGACCGGCATCCGCATCGCGGAACTCGCCCGGCAGACGGCCGCACAGGCCGATCCGGGTATCGAGCGGGAAGCCGTGACCGGTCAGGTGCACCTCGGCATCGCGGTCCTCGCCGCCCGGAACGGGGACGCCGAGGCGATCACCGGCAACCTCGCCGAGGCCGAGTCCATCTCGGTGCGAACCGGTGAGGTCCCGGAGCTCCTCTGGCTGGCCTTCGGTCCGACCAACGTCGCTGCCCACCGGGTGAGTTGCCTGATCGACCAGATGCTCTACCACGAGGCCCTGATAGTCGCGCGGGCCATCGAGATCCCCGACTCCTGGCCCGCCAGCCGTGCCGCGCACCATCACGCAGAGATCGCCCGGGCTCTGCTCTGGACCGGCAAGGGCGACGCCGCCTTCCGCCGTCTCCTCGACGCCCGCCGCCTCGCCCCGCAGCAGTCCCGGCACAGCTCCACCGTCCGCGAAACGGTGGCCGGTCTGCTCCGGGCACAGCGTCGGCTCCCCGAGTCGATGGCGAACTATGCCTCGTGGATCGGAATGTGACCGTGGACTAACACACGGTTGTGTGAGTTCTCGACTTCCAGCGGCTCGACCTTGTTCGTGACGGATTCACCGACATGACAGGAGTTACCGCATGCCCCGCTCGTTCGGACCCGCCAGTACGTGGGCCCCTCCCGGCGACACGGTCGTCGCCGTCGAGGACGGCACGTGCTGGGACGCGGTCGCCGTCGGCCAGAAGCTCGGTCTGGAAGCCCTCTCGATCCTCGAAGGCGTCACCGTGCGCCGCCCCGGGCCGGTGATCTGGGACAGCCGCCGTGAGCCCCGGATCTACTTCCTGGTGCCCCCGCGAAGCGGCATCGAGGCCGACTTGCCCGGGGATCGTCTGCTCAGCTTCGGCGGCTACGTCGCGGTTCCGGGTGTCCTGGTCATCGGACCGCCCGGTCCCCACTGGCTCGTACCGCCGGATCCCGGCCATCCGGACCGGCTCGTCGGCCCGGTGCTGCTCGCCTCCGCCCTCAGGCGCGCGGTCGCATCCCGTTGGGTCACCGTCCGCGTGAGCAGCGGTCGGCAGTTCCAGGTGCTGGCCGGTGAGGCCCAGGTGGAGGGCAAGGCGTGCCTCAGGTGCAACAGCACCGAAGCGCCGCCGCGTCCGGCGGGTAGGAGCAGCGTCGTGGACGAGGCCGGCGCCGAGCGCGACTTCGACCCGGTTTTCTGCGCGACCCACCTGGAAAGCGGGCCGACGTCGAAGGAGGGGGTCGAGTGATCCCGCACCTCACCACCGCGACCGAGCGGCAGCGCGCAGTCGCGCACTGGCTCGCCTGCGCGGCCCCGGTGCCCCGCCTCGCCTTCAACGACTGGAAGAAAGACGGTCTGGCGCTGCTGCCCGCCGGCGTGCTGTTCGCCGTGGTGCCCGTTCCGGCCGCCGAGGTCCACGCGGCTGCTCGTACCGACCAACGTTGGCAGGTGGACCGCTACCTCAGCCGCGTGCTGGGCGGCCCGGTGTTCTGCTACGACTCGTACGACGCCTACTTCGCGCTGGTCCCGGCCGGCACGGCGCGGCACTGGAACCTCTCGGACGTGCCCTGCCTGGGCCGGGGACAGGCCGTCGCCGTGCCGCGGCCAGGCCTGACCCGCGAGGACGGCACCCGCGCCTTCTGGTCCGTCCAGATGGACTCCCCCGCCCTGCTGTGCCAGCCCGACCTCGTCGCCCACCTCATCCTGGCCGGCCGACGCCGGGGAGCCACCTGTGGCTGAGCCCCTGCTCGACATCGACGTGGCCGGAGTTCTGCGCGCGGTGAGCCAGGCGGACGCCCTCTCGGAACGAGCCCTGGCCGGCGAGGAACTCACCGGACCCCAATTGGACCTCCTCTACGCGTTGTACGAGGAGCTGACCGCCCATCTCGCGCTCCTGCTCGCCGCGACCGAGGAGAAGTACCGGCACTCGGCGCCCCGGACCCCGATGCGGGTCCTCGTCCGCGACGCCCTGCGACTCGGCGGCAACCTGGTCGCACGGCCGCTGCGCCTCGGCGTGCTCGACATCGTCGCCATGGCGCCGATCTGCCGCCTCCTGCTAGTGCTGCACCAGGGCAAGAACGTCTTCGACCGGTATGCCGGAGGCCACCCGCTGGTCTGGGCGGAGCCGGAGACCGTGGACGGCCAGGCCGGTGTCTCCGCGCCGGCAGGTGAACCGTGATCACGGGACAGGGCCAGGGGGAACAGTGACCGACGGCGACGCCACGTTCGGCAGGTTCGTCTCGCTGCGTCGTTCGGTGCTCGGCTGGACACAGCTCCGCCTGGCGGCGGAGCTCGACCGCAGCGAGGACTGGATGTCGCAGGTCGAGCGGGATGTCCAGCAGGTCCACGACCTGCAACTCTTACGACGGATGGCCTCGGCCCTGGGCGTCGGGATCGACCAGCTCCTGGCGCTGCCACAACCGGCCGCGAAGCGGCCGAGATCACCGCGCCGGCGTGTCAGCTCGGCTACGCTGGCGACGACTTCCGGTGCCGAGGAGGACGATGTGCGTCGCCGCCCGTTCCTGACCCTGGCGGTGGCCGCCCTCGCCGCCCCGGTCGCCGGCCTGCAAGTCGCCCGTGCCGAGGCGCCCTCACCGCTGTCCGGCCTGGAGGACCTGCTGGTGTACGGGCCGGGCAGGATCCCGGCTCCTCCCATCGAGCCGACCCTGGGGTCCGTCGACGCTTCGCTCACCTCCTCCCGCCAGGAGTTCAGGTCGGCCCGGTACGACGTCCTCGCGCAGGCGCTGCCCGGCCGGATCGTGGCCGCCGGCATGGCCGGTACGGCGGAGGAACGAGCCCGGAACGTCGCCCGCTTCTACAACGTCGCCGCCAGGTTGAGCATCAAGGTCGGTGACAACAACCTGGTGGCGGTGACGTCGGATCGAGCCCTGACCGCCGCACGGCTGGGTGGCGACCCGCTGATCACCGCCGAGGCCCAGCGGATGGTCTCCAGTTCCTGGCGCCGCCAGGGCAGCCTGGCCCGGGCGACCGACATCGTGGTGCTCGCCGCCGAGGATCTGCTCACCGACGCCTCGGTAGGCGAGGCCGCCCGCCTGGCCGCGCGCGGTGACCTGTACGCCACCGCCGCCTACACCGCGGCCAAGTCCGGCGACCGGTCGTACGCTCACGCCCTCATCAGGGAGGCCAACGACAGCGCCACTGCGGCCGGCCGGACGTCCGGCCGCGCGGACGGTGTCCAGGGTGTCGCCCTCCACGAGCTGTCGGTGCATTACGAACTCGGCGACGCCGGCCGGGCGATCGAGCTCGTCAGGACGATCGACCCGGCCGCGCTGCCGACCGCCGAACGGCAGGCCAGGTTCTTCACGGACGTGGCCCGTGCCTTCGACCAGTGGGGCAAGTACGAGCAGTGCTACCGGGCCCTGCTCGCCGCCGAGGAGACGGCCCCGCAGGAGGTTCGCCGGGGTGCCGTCCGTGACCTCGCCGTCGGTCTGCTGCGGTACGACCGCCAGCTTCCGGGAGTGCGCGACTTCGCCGCTCGGGCAGGTGTGCAGCTGATCTGACCCGTAGTCGGACTACGGGCCGTAGTCCGACTACGGATCGCGGCAGCGAACCGGTAGTTCACTGGGACAGTCAACCCGTCCCAGGCTGCGGAGGCTCCCGCCATGCCGACACCCAGCACCTCCCCGCTCTCCACCGGCCCCCGGCACGCCGCGCCGTCGAACCGCGACCGGTTCGGTGTCTTCCTGACGGCCTCCTGGGCCACCCTGCACGTGCCCGTGCTCGTCCTGTTGGGCGTCGCTGTACAGCACCAGGTCGACGCCCGTCCGGTGGCCGCGGACACCGCCCCGGACCTGACCGCCGCCCCGTAGGCGTCGGCGTTCTCATCGGCTCCACCCCCTTCTTCCACTCGCTCGTCCGAGAGGAGAACCGGCCATGCACCGGCTGTCCGTCGCGTCCCCGCTGAACACCGAACTGGACCGCATCGACTACCGCACCACCTCTGAGTACTACTTCGACACCGAGCAGGTCACCGACCCCGTCGTCGCGCACCTGTTCGGCCGCTGCCCGACCGTCTTCGGGCTCAAGAAGGCCATCGCCGACCTGCTGACCGGGCAGTTGGACATCGAGATGCCCGAGACCAGCGGGACCATCGAGCCCGGTGCCGTCGTCCGAGGCACGGTGACCGTGGCCGCCGGGGCCGTCATCGCCGAGGGGGCGGTCGTCACCGGCCCGGTGCTGGTCTGCCCCGGTGCCGTGATCGACGCCGGCGCCCGGGTCCGGGACCACACCGTCATCGGCCCCGGCTGCCGGATCGGCTGGGGAGCCGAGATCACCCGCTCCTTGCTGACCGGCGGGGTCTTCATGAAACACACCAGCTTCGTCGGCGACTCCGTCCTCGGCATCGGCGTCAACATCGGCGCGTTCGTGTCCACGACCGGCCTGCGCGTCACCAGTGGACCGGTCACGGAACCGGCCACCGACGAGGTCTGCGCGCGCCTCGACGGGCACCGCGTGCCCACCGGCCAGACCAAGTTCGGCGCCGTGATCGGCGACGGCGTGATCGTCCCCGCCGGCACCGTGCTCCAGCCCGCCACGCTCATCGGCGCCCACACCACCCTCTACCCCCGCACCCAGATCGGCGGGTTCTTCCCCGCCGGAAGCCAGGGAAGGTGACCATGACCTCCACCACGACCTCCGACCGGCTCACCCTGCGGATCACCGGCGGCCGCCCCCTGCACGGCAGCACGACCGTTCAGGGCAGCAAGAACATCGCCCTGCACCTGTACGCGGCCGCGATCCTCGCCGACCAGCCGCTCACCCTCACCGGCGCCCCCGCGATCCTCGACACCGGAGTGTGCGCGGAGATCCTCCACCGCACCGGCACCCACGCCAGCGTCATCGACGGCGAGTTCGAGACCCGGCCTGCCGACTCCTACTTCCCGGTCATCCCGGACGACCTCGGCCGTCGCATCCGCACCACCGCGGTCATGGCCGCTGCCCTGCTGACCCGCTGCGGCAAGGTCACCTTTCCGTTGCCCGGCGGTGACGCCTTCTGCGCCCGCCACATCGACCTGCACCTGGCCGCCATGGAGGCCGCCGGCGCCGACGTCGAAGTGAACCGGGGGCGCGTACGTGCCCGTTTCCCCAGTTCGAAGCGGTTGCCGTTCATCACCACGGTCAGCACCAGGAAGTGGGGTCCGAGCCTGGGCGCGACAGTCACCGCGATGCTGCTGGCCGCTCGCACCCCCGGCACCTCGTCGATCCTCGGGCCGAACATCGAGCCCGAGGTCACCGTCACCGCGGAACTGCTCGCCCGCTCCGGCGTCGGCATCACGTGGCAGGGCACCGAAGCGCTGCACGTCACCGGCACCGACCGCATCGCCGGTGGCGTCTTCCCGGTTCCGTTCGACCGCTTGGAGGCCGCCACCCTGGCACTCGCCGCCGCGATCACGGGTGGGGACGTCCACCTCGACGCCTTTCCGCCCAGCGGCTTCCCGACGGGCCTGGTGTCGGTCTTCGCCGACGTCGGGATCCTCCTGACCGCCGAGCACGCCGGGACGACCGTCAGCGTGCCGAGGGGACTGCGCGCGGTGGAGGCGGCGACCGGCCCGCACCCGGGCTACCCGACCGACGTCCAGCCCCAGCTGACCGCCGCCCTCACCCGCGCCGCCGGAACGTCCCGGATCGACGAGCGGATCTACAGCCGACGCGACAGCCACCTCGCGGCGCTGCGGCAGTTCGGCGCCGTCGTCAACGCCGACGGCCCGGTGATCACTGTCGAGGGCCCGTCTAGGCTCCTCGCCGCTGACGTGGCGGGCGAGGACATCCGGGCGGTGACCGCGCTCGTGCTCGCCGCCCTGGCGGCCGAGGGAACCTCTACGATCCGGGGCATGTACCACCTCCGGCGCGGCTACGGCGACCTGCTGGCCAAACTGTCCGCGCTGGGAGCCGACCTGACGATCAACCAGGAGCTTCCGTGAGCAGCACCCGACCGTGGACGTCGGACACCGTCACCGAACTGCAGCAGTGTCTCGACCTGTTGGTCGACGACGGCGCCCTGCCCGGCGGCGTCATCGCGTACGGCACGCGCGACAGCGAGCCCGAGTTCGCCGCCTCCGGCATCGTCGCGCCCGAGTGCGGGAGTGAGCGGCCCGGCCCGGACACGGTCTACGACGCCGCGTCGCTGACCAAGGTCCTGTCCACCTGGCCGCTGATCGGCCTGGCCGACGGCATCTCCGCGGACACCCCGGTACGCGACCTGCTTCCCGACCTTCCGGACCAGGCGCCCGGCGGGAAGGTGACGGTCGGGCAGATCCTCGCGCACACCTCCGGCCTGCGGGCCGACACACGTCTCGACCAGTACCGGAACCGAACCGAGCCCCTGGCCTCGCTGATCTGCGGCGAGCCGCTGATCGCCGAACCCGGCGCCGGCCACCGGTACATCAACCGCGGCTTCATCCTCCTCGGCCTCGCGCTCGCCCACGTCCACGGCCGCCGCCTGGATGAACTTGCCGTCGACCTCTGGCAGTCCCTCGGCATGACCCGCACCATCTACGGGCCCGTCAGCCGGTCCTCCGAGGTCGCCCCGACTGAGCAACGCCTCCCCGGCGGCCCGCGCCTGTGGGGCATCCCGCACGACGACAACGCCGCCCTGCTCGGCGGCGTCGCCGGCCACGCCGGGGTGTTCACCACCCCGGCCGACCTCGCGGCCTTCGCGGACCGGCTGCTCGACGCACACGTCCACGGAAGCGGACTGGGCTCCTGGCTCCGCACCAGCATGGAACCCCAGGCCGAGATCGAACCCGGTCTCCACCGCGGCCTGGCCTGGATCCTCGCCGACGACGCCCGGGTCGCCTACCACCACGGCTTCACCGGCACCAGTCTCTACCTCTCCCCCGGCACCGGCCGCTACCTCGCCCTCTGCACCAACGCCGTCTACCACCACCAGGACAACCGCACCCGCCTCGCCCCGCTCCGCAACCTCGCACTCAAGGCCGTGACCGCCGACTGAGAGGACCACCGCCGTGCCCCAGGACTCGCTCGCGTCGCTGACCACCCTCCGGCTCGGCGGACCAGCTGGGACCGTCCTGACCGTCTCCGACCCCGCCCACTGGCCCGACGCCACCCGCGTGGTCGGCCACAGCGAGGAGAACGACCCTGTCGTCCTGGGGCACGGCAGCAACGTGATCGCGGCGGACGCCGGCCACCCCGGCACCGTCATGGTCATGAACACCCGCGGCATCACCGCACTGAAGCTCGACGACACCACGGTGTCCGTCACCGTCCAGGCCGGCCACCCGCTCACCGACCTCGTCCAGTGGGCCGCCGCCGAGCGACTGGCCGGCATCGAATGCCTCGCCGGAATCCCCGGCACCGTCGGCGCCGCACCGGTCCAGAACGCCGGCGCCTACGGCCAGCAGATCTCCGACACGCTCCACAGCGTCTCGGTCTGGGACTGGAACATGAGCTGCCTGCGGTCCTTCCCGATCCAGGCCTGCCGCCTGCGCTACCGCAACAGCCGCTTCAAGGAGAACCCCGGGCGCTGGACCATCCTCACCGCCACCCTCCACCTGACCCACGCCCCGGCGGCGCCGATCACCTACCGCCCGCTCGCCGACGAACTCGACGTCCCCGTCGGCACCCGACCGACCGTGCCGGAGGTCACCGCAGCCGTACTCGCCAACCGACGCCGTCGCGGCCTCCTCCTCGACCCGAGCGGCCCGGACGCCCGCCAGGTCGGTTCGGTCTTCCTCAACCCACGAGTCACCAACGCCCAGGCCACACACTGGTCAGGCCTCGGCTGCCCCGTCCACCGGGACAGCGACGGCCAACTCCGCGCCAGCGCCGGATGGCTGCTGGAGTTCGTCGGCTGCCGCCCCGGCCAGACGATCACCGAAGGCGTGCGCTGCTCGGAACGCCGAACCCTCACAGTCACCGCTCACGGCAACGCGACAGCCACGGGATTCGCCCGGGCGCTTGCTGACCTCGCCGCCCGGGTAGAAACCGCGACCAGCATCACGCTTCACCCCGAGCCGACGCACATGGGCTTGTGTACGCGCAGCCCATGACAGGCCCAGCGCATTCGACAGTCGCCGCCAGAGGGTACTGGCACCTCAGAGCTCGCCCTCATCACCCCGGTCAGCCGGCGCCTCGCACAGCCTCGCCCGGCTGGCCGACGGGACGGTCATGGCCTGGGGCCTGAACAGCAGCGGCCAGCTCGGCGACGGCACCACCACCAACCGCACCGCGCTCACCGACCCGGTCTCGGGCCTCAGCAGCATCTCGCTCATCTCCGCCGGCTCCGCCTTCACGTTGGCCGCGTAGCGCCCGCCCGGCAATCCGAGCTCAACCAGAGGCCGCCTCACACAGCCGGTGAGACGATCTCGAAGCCCTCGCCCTGGCCGAGATTGGCCAGGGCCAGCCGTTCCGGAGCGCGGCGAAGTCGGCGTGGGTCGACACTTCTGCGGCTTCGGGGTACGTCTGGCGCGTCCCCTGCTCGACAAGCACCCGGTAGATACCGACCAAGCCGAGGTTTTGACCCTTGCGCTTGCGCGTGGGGACGATCAGGTCGGAGCGGACCTGCTCGACGGACTCGCCGTCCTCCCGGCGCCGCAGCACGCTGCGCGGCATGCCGCCGGTAGCGACAGCCGGTCGGCCACCGCGCTCACCCCTGCGGGAAGCGGCGCCCTGGGCCGAGCCGTGGCTGTGACGGTGACTCACATCTTGCACCGGCCTCACAAGGCCTGACAGGTGGCTGGCGGGCATTGGCTGCGGCGGCCGGTCGCTTCACTCGTCCGGGTAGATCTGTCTACGAGCGCGCATGAAGCCGTCACGATCGATGCAGGCCTGGCGCGCAGTCCTGATGGCCTGCAACCGCTCCGTAGCAGCCCGGCAGCAGGTCTGGCGGCTACGGCCGAATTCGAAGGAGCCTTTCATGGCCGACTCTCCGATTTCCACTGACGGCAACAAGGCCGAGATCGAGTTTCCAAGCTTCAAAGAGGCCGTGATCAGGGGAGCGACATTCGCAGCTACAACTCAGTTTATGCGTTTTAAGAGTGGCGACCTGGTGCACCGCGACGGCGGACCTTGGGCTGGGCGCCCTTGGACTTCACCGGGCAATGACGGCCGGCCAGGTCCGGCTCCTCGGTGTTGACATCCAGCACCTCCTCGGAGCGGGCGCACGTCTGGCAGACCGTGCGCCACAGGGTCCCGCGAGTGAACGTCGCGACGGACGGAGGCCGTCGATGTCTTCGACGCTCAGGCGGCAGGCCGGACCTGCGGGCAACGGACACGAGCAGTGGCGGTGGCCATTACCTCAAAGCCGTGGTTGGTATGCGGATGTTCACTTGATCCGGCGGCCGTACGGGCGGAATGACCCGGCGGAGGAGGCTTTGCACGGTGAGTATGGGTGACAGCGAGTCGATCTTGCTCGTTTGTCGCGCCGTCAGGCGGGCGTGCCGCTTCTCGGGGCGATGGCCCAGGTGTGATGGTCCCGGGCGGTCCTCGGATCGGAAATGTAGGCCGACGTGCCGCAGAGCCGTGAGGGAGTTGCAGCCCCCAGACGGCGTGGTGACCAACCGACCGGGTGGAGGCAGGGCCAACCAATACTGGAGCTCGTCCTTCATCTCGTCGGCGAGCACCTCATCGCAGGAGCCACCAGGGTGCGGAGTGGGTGCCACTGGGGCCGTGGGGCCCCCCGGGGGGGGGGGGCCCCCCGCCGGGGCGGCGGTGCCACACACCCGCCGCCCCGGCCCCCTTCTGCCACCCTTAGAAGCACCAGCTCCAGGAGTCACGATGCTCCGTTCCGCCCTTCTCGCGGCCTCCCGGTCGCCGCAGGTCCGCACCGTGGTCGAGAAGTTCCCGCCGACCCACGCGATAGTCGAGCGCTTCGTCGCCGGTGACGTCCTCGACGACGCCGTCACCGCCACCGACGACCTGATCGCCACCGGCCGCAAGGTCACCCTGGACCACCTCGGCGAGGACACCCAGGACGCCGCCCAGGCCGCCGGCACCGCCGAGGCCTACGAGCACCTGCTCACGGCGCTCAAGGAGACCGGCCTCGCGGCCGGCGCCGAGGTGTCGGTCAAGCTGTCGGCCGTCGGCCAGTTCCTCCCGGTGGACGGCGAGAAGATCGCGCTGGAGAACGCCCGCCGCATCTGCGAGGCCGCCGCCGACGCCGGCACCACGGTGACCCTCGACATGGAGGACCACACCACCACCGACTCCACCCTCGCCATCGCGCGCGAGCTGCGGGCCGACTTCCCCTGGCTGGGCGTCGTGCTCCAGGCCTACCTGCGCCGCACCGAGGCCGACTGCCGCGAGTTCTCCGGCCCCGGCTCGCGTGTGCGCCTGTGCAAGGGCGCCTACAAGGAGCCCGAGTCGGTCGCCTTCCAGGGCAAGCACGAGGTCGACCTCGCGTACGTCCGCGCGCTCAAGGTCCTGATGGCCGGCGAGGGCTACCCGATGATCGCCTCGCACGACCCCAACATGATCAAGATCGCCGGCCAGCTCGCCCAGTGGAACGGCCGCAAGCGCGACTCCTTCGAGTACCAGATGCTGTTCGGCATCCGCCCCGAGGAGCAGCTGCGCCTCGCCGGCGAGGGCAACACCATGCGCGTGTACCTGCCCTACGGCCAGGAGTGGTACGGCTACTTCATGCGCCGCCTCGCCGAGCGCCCGGCCAACCTCACCTTCTTCCTGCGCGCCATGGCCACCCGCGGCTGACCCGCGCGCACCCGCACGACGACGGCCCGCACCCCCGGTGGAAGGGCTTGGGTTCTAACGGTCCTCGCAACACCCGCGATCTGTGGGAGTTGCGAGGACCGTGGGCGTTAGGCGTGATGATCTTGCTGAGTTGCGGGAGC
>NZ_JBHVPH010000033.1:0-75523 GCF_042887425.1 Kitasatospora sp. NPDC057940 | reverse complement strand
ACTCTAAAACAATTAATTTGTGTGGGGGTCTTGTTTTTTTTTTTTCTCCCCCCCCCCCAACCCTTCCCCCCCCACCCCGCCGCGGGGGGGCCCCCCCCCGTGGGAGCGGCCCGGCCTTCCGGGTCCTACTTCCAGCCGTTGATGTGCGCGAAGCCCTCGCCGCCGCCGATCACGTCGGTGGAGGTGGCGGCGCCGCCGCCGAAGCCGCCGGCGATGACGTCGCTGGTGTGGCCGACGCCGAAGCCCGCACCGGCCGCGAACGGGTGGTCGCCCGAGGCGACGAACTCGCCGCCGCCCGCGAAGCCGACGTGCGCGAACGCCGGGGTGGCGGCACCCGCGAGCGCCAGCGCGGCGGTGGCGGTCAGTGCGGCCTTGGCCAGCTTGCTCTTCATGGAAATGCCCTCTCTTTCGGAGCGCCCCGGCGGGCGCTGCCTCTGACACGTGATCACATCCGGCCGTTCGGGCCGGCACCCCACGCGCCGGTCCGAACGCCCGCTCACCCGGCCGGTCCGCGCCTGTTCGGCGGCGGCCGGCCGGACACCTCGCCCGTGGCGCCCGAAGCACCCGTAGCGCCCGGAGGGCCCGGGGAGACGTACCTCCCCGGGCCCTCCGTCCGTGCCGTGCCCCTTGATCAGCCGATCAGGTGCGAAACGCCCGCGTCGCCCGAGGACTGGGTGTTCTGGCCGACGTTGCAGATCTGCTTCGGGGTGCTGTTCAGGACGGGCACCTCGACCGGAACCGCGACGCCGATCACGGCGACGGCGATGTTGTGGACCTCCGGCAGGCAGATGTTCGCGTTGTCCAGGGTGTGGAAGTTCGGGCTGCCGTTGCCGTGGGTGCCGGTCTGGTTGGTGCCGCCGTTGCCCTGGACGGAGGTGGCGGCGCCGTCCGAGTCGACGATGGCGGAGGCCGAGCCGGCGGACATCGCGATGGCGGCGGCGGCCAGGCCGGCGGCGGCGAGGGACTTCTTGATCATTTCCGGTTTTCCTCTCGAGGGGTGAATCGGGGAGCGATTCGAAGGGTGGTTCAGGGGGAGTGCAGCTGGGGGAACGGTCAGCCGATCAGGTGGGACACGCCCGCGTCGCCGTGGCTCTGGGTGCCCTGGCCCTGGGTGCAGTACTGCTTGCCACCGCTGTTGGCGATCGGGACCTCGACCGGGACGGCCACGCCGAGCACGCCCACCGCGATGTTGTGGATCTCGGGGAGGCAGACGTTCGCGTTGTCCAGGAAGTGGAAGTTCGGGCTGTTGTTCCCGACCGTGCCGGTGAAGTTGGTGCCGCCGTTGCCCTCGATGGAGGCTGCGGCGCCGTCCGCGTCACCGATCGCCGAGGCGGGCGCGGCGGCGGCGGCCAGCGCGGCGACGGCCAGGCCGGCGGCGGCGAAAGACTTCTGGATCATGGGAAGATCCCTCTCTGAAATGCTCTTGGTTTCCGTGCGTACAACGCGTAGAACGCTCAGACCCGGTCTGCAGTGACTGACGTCCAGATCAAAGAATGACGGCACGGAAGGTTACGGGGATTTTTGAAAAGAGTCCGGGAGGCGCGTCGAAGAGTGGTTTCCGGTCGGATTATTACGCCGAACCGGTTAACCGCCGCAATCCGTGCTCACGGTCACTCGTTGAGGCAGATTGCTTTCCGGCTGCGCCCCGCAGCCCCTCCCTTCAGGGATCTCCAGTACGGACAGGCAGAACGGTGAAAAGCATGAAGTTCTCCAAGCGGGCCGGCGCGATGCTGTTGGCGGTCGGTGCGGGCATGCTCGCCTCCCAGGGAGCGGCCAGTGCCGCCCCGGTCAGCCCCGACCAGGTCGGGGCCCTGGAGGACAAGCTGGCCACCCAGCAGGTCCCGGCGGACGTGCCGCTCACCCCGCTCGGCAGCCGCGTCACGGCCGGCATCCCGACCTCGCTGCTCCTGCCGCCGGCGCCCGGCCGCACCACCAGCACCGAGCTCGTCCCGGACCGGCTGGTCCCCGGGCTGCAGACCGGGAAGGTCGGCCCGAGCGCCAAGGCCCAGCTGCCGCTCCCGCTGGTCGACCAGGGCGCCGACCTCGGCCAGGTGCTGCTGGAGGCCCCGGCCTCGCCGCTGCACGCCGACACCCCCGGCCTCGCCGTCGGCAAGCCGCTCGCCCTCGTCCAGGACGGCACCGGCCAGCTGGCCGACGGCCGGCTCAAGGTGGGCGAGGTGGACCCGCGACTGGTCACCGGCACGGTGCAGGCCGTTCCGGGTGCCACCGCCAGCCTCGGCGACGACGACCACCCGATCTCGGTCACTGACAAGGTGGGCGACCTGGCCGCGACGACCACCGCGACCACCACCGGCGTGGTGCAGCAGACCGGCCTGACCGACCTGACCCAGCTCTGAGCCCAGCGGCTCCGGGCACGGTGGAGCCCGGCACCCCGGATGCGACCGGGGTGCCGGGCTCCCGCCTGCGCCGGGCGGCTCAGCCCGGCAGCACGCCGGTCAGCCCGCCGACCAGCGGGAGGTCCCGGATGCCGCCGCCCGCGCTCAGCGGGCCGGTCAGACCGCCGGTGCCGACCGGGGCCAGGCCCTGGTCGGGCTTGACGGTCGCGCCGTTGTTGAGCACGTCGGCCGAGGAGTTCGCCCACGGGTCCAGGCGCAGGTCCTTGACCGGCGCGAGTCCGTAGCCGAGGCCGGAGGTCGTCCCGTTCAGGGCCTGGCCGACGTCGGTCTTCGCCAGCTTGGCCGGGCCCGGCGCGGGGGCCGAGCCGGTCGTGGTGGCGGCCTGCGCCGAACCCGCGCCGAGCAGCATCGTGGCGCCGACGGCGACGACCAGGCAGGCCCCGCTCTTCTTCGAAACCATGCGGATCACCCTTCGGTGGATCGGGGGCCGGACGGCCACCGGCCGCCCGGGGATGCCGAACTGCCCCCCGGCCGGCTGGTCGGGGGGCAGTACGGCCGGAACGGGTGCCGATCGGGGATCAGCAGTCGTCCGCGGGCGGCGGGGGGAGCTCCACGTTGGCGCAGCTGTTGCCGAAGGCCGGGTTCAGCAGGCCGATGACGTTGATGGAGTTGCCGCACAGGTTGACCGGGATGTGCACCGGGATCTGGACCTGGTTGCCGGAGACGACACCGGGGGAGCCGGCGGCCACGCCCTCGGCGCCGGAGCTGGCGGCGGCGGACCCGGCCGCGCCGAGCACCAGGCCGGCAGCGGCGGCGGACAGGACGGCGGCCTTCTTCACGTTCTGCATGGGGGTTGATCTCCTCGATCACACACGGGTGGAGCGTGCCGCGCCCCGGCGTCGCGGGGCGCGGCACTCGGTGAATCAGCTGTCGCCGGTGCGGCGACGGCCGGTTCAGCCGGCGTTGACGCAGGTGTTGCCGAACGCCGGGTTGAGCAGGCCGATGATGTTGATGGAGTTGCCGCACAGGTTGATCGGGACGTGCACCGGGATCTGGATCTGGTTGCCGGAGAGCACGCCGGGGGAGCCGGCGGCCACGCCCTCGGCGCCGGAGCTGGCGAACGCACCGCCGGCGGCACCGAGGACCAGGCCGCTGGCGGCCAGGGACAGGACGGCGGCCTTCTTGAAGTTGCGCATGTCTTTCCTCCGTTTTCTGCCCGACGGATGGGAAATGTCGGGAGCCGGGCGAGCACGAATACTCACCCGCTGGCTTCTGGGGATTGCCGTGATTGTCACTCCGGCGGCGCACACCGGCGTGTTTCGCCCATGGCTCGGGCGTCGACGCGGCCGCCGCGTTGTTCCAGCACCTCGCGAACAATTCCCGCACGGCCGGGAGTGGTTCGGGCAGAGGTGCGACCAGGGGAATTCCCGGTCAGGCGCTGAGGCAGTTGTTGCCGAACGCCGGGTTCAGGAGGCCCACCACGTCGATCGAGTTGCCGCACACGTTGAGCGGGATGTGCACGGGCACCTCCACCGAGTTGCCCGAGACCACGCCGGCCGAGCCGGCCGCGACACCCTCGGCGGACGCGCCGTGCAGGTGGTGGGCGGACGCGACGCCGGCGCCGGCGGCGAGCAGGGCGGCGCTGGCCGCGGTGCCGACGACGCCGTGGGCGAGCTTGCGCATGGGCGGTACTCGATTCGTGTGAAGGGGACGGGGTGGATCGTGTTCCGCCAGAGAGAACGAGGCACCGCGCGAGGGGAAACGGTCCGGTCCGCTGATCACCCGAATGCCGGTCGCCGTGCGCGTTGGGCCGGATGGGTGACAGTGGGTCCGCCGTCGCAACCGGTCCGGGTGGGTGTCGTTCTTGATGTCGCACTCCCCGTGCATCTCTGTATGAACAGTCAGGAGGCTCGTATGAGCATCAAGAAGACCGCCGCCGTCGGCGCGGCCGTGGTGGGCATCGTGGCCGCCGGCGCCGGCACCGCGATGGCCAGCTCCGGCGCCGAGGGTGTCGCCGCGGGTTCCCCCGGTGTCATCTCGGGCAACCAGATCCAGGTTCCGGTTCACGTGCCGATCAACCTGTGCGGCAACACCATCGACATCGTCGGCCTGCTGAACCCGGCGTTCGGCAACCACTGCGCCAACGTGGGCTGATCCTGCTCCCGGTTCGGCCGGCGTGAGCCGCCGTTCCGCGCTTCCCTCCTGGGGCGCGGGGCGGCGGCTCTCCGTATGTCCGGGGGTGTGTCGGGGCGTCAGGTTCCCGTGGTGTCACAAGCCTTGTTGCGTTACTTGTCAGTACCTAGAATATGAGACCTGCTCACCTTTCTTGCTCCGCGCCGCTCGGCGCCCGGCCGGGCGGCCCCCCACCCCCCCCCGCAAGGAGTCGCGTGTGATCAGGTCCCGACTGACAGCGGCGCGGCGGCCCCGGACGGTGGCGCGCCGCTCCCCGTACGGCGCACTGCTCGCCACCGGCGCCCTCGTCGCCGCCCTCGGCCTGGCCGGTGCCCCAGCCGCCCTCGCCGACCCGGCCCCCGCGGCCGGCGCCACCCGCCCGGCCGCCATCGTCGCCCTCGGCGACAGCGCCATCTCAGGGGAGGGCGCCGGCACCGACACCAACGACGGCTACTTCCCGGAGACCGACAGCCCCACCAACTACTGCCACCGGCACCCCAAGTCGGAGATCTTCGTCACCGACATCCCCGGGGTCACCCCGATCGACCTCGCCTGCTCCGGCGCCCAGACCGGCGACCTGGTCAGCGACCCCGAACTCGCCAAGGTCACCGGCTCCGGCAGCGGCGACTTCGGCGAGCCCAAACAGGACGTCAAACTCGCCGACGCGGCGGGCAAGTACGACGTGAAGATGGTCGTCGTCACGATCGGCGCCAACGACGACTTCGACTTCAGCGGGATCATGATGCACTGCCTCGCGCAGTACTTCCCGATCCCCAAGAGCCAGGGCTGCCGCGACACCATCGGCAGCGACGAGATCGTCCAGCGCGCCAAGCGGGTCCAGCCGAAGGTCGTCGCCGCGCTCCAGAACATCCGGCAGACCATGCGGAAGGCGGGCTACGCCGACTCCTCGTACCAGCTGGTCTACCAGTCGTACTTCAATCCGATCACCCCGGACATCCGGCACAACGACTACCTCGGCAAGGTCGCCGACGGCTGCCCGGCCTTCCCCGAGGACCTGGCCTGGGGCCACAACTGGGTGGTGCCGACCTTCAGCGACGCGCTGCGCGGCGCCGCCGAGCAGGTGCCCGGCGTGCGCTACCTCGACCAGCGGCGGGTCGCCTTCGGCCACGAGGTCTGCGCGGAGTGGACCAGTTCCCCGTACGAGTACAGCAACGGGGACGTCATCAACCTCGCCGAGTGGGCCCGCAACGGCTGCGACTCGCAGATCGGCATCCCCGGGCTGTGCATGAACATGGTCCGCCAGTCGTACCACCTGCGGGTGGCCGGATACCGCGGCGAGGGCGTCTGCCTCGGCCAGTTCTTCGCCAAGCCCGAACTGGCGCAGGCCTACTGCACGCTCAACCAGCAGAACACCACCTCCATCCAGCCGCTCACCCCCGGGCAGCCGTTCGCGGACGTCCCCGAGGACGGCTCCTGGTACCAGCTCACCAACGCGGCCAGCGGCAACGCGCTCGACCTCACCGGCGGCGGCACCTACGGCGACTCCACCAACGGCCGGGCCGCCATCACCTATCCGGCCACCGGCGGGCTCAACCAGTCCTTCGTCCTGGAGGCCAAGGCCGGCGGCAGCTACGAGCTCGACTTCAGCGGCAACCGGGACATGTGCCTGGACGCCAACGCCGCCTCCACCGCCGCCGGCACCCGCATCCAGCAGTGGCGCTGCAACGGCGGCGGCAACCAGCACTGGATCCTCAAGCCGGCCGGCGGCGGCCGCTACAAGATCGCCGACTCCCAGGATCCGACCAAGGTGATCGCCCCCGGCACCACCCTCGACGCCAACGGCAACCCCGCCGTCGAACTCGCGACCGACACCGGCGCCGCGACCCAGCTCTGGCAGCTCACCAAACTCGGCATCGTCTACCTCCACGGCTGATCCCCGGCCCCTCCGCGGCGCCGCCCCCACCGATCGCGGGGGGGCGGCGCCACGGGGTTTTCGGGGCGGGCGGGCGTTCGCGGGGCAGGTGGGGACGTGCCGTAGGCTCACCTGAAATCGCTGCGCCGTAGCCGCGCGGACCACCAGCGTGGCGGGGAGTACCCAGAGCAGATGAGCACGGCATCGAGCACCGAGTCGTCCAGCACCGAGCCCGGCGCGCCCGTGGCGCCGGAGGTGGAGCGGTCCGCGGACCGCTCCGAGGAGCGGGCGGCCCGGCGGCCCGGGCGGTTCGGCGCCCTGGTGGAGCGCTTCGCGCCCGCGCTCGGGGCGTACGCGGTGGTCAAGGCCATCGGCCTCACGGTCTTCATGCTGCTGCTGTCGCACACCGGGGACTACCTCAAGAAGAGCCCGGGCCGCGGCGGCGGCGCCCAGCCGTGGGACGTGCTGGGCACCTGGGACGGCGTCTGGTACCAGCGGATCGCCGAGAACGGCTACGACCCGCAGCTGCTCCCGATGCACGGCTGGCCGATGGCCTCCGTCTACGAGAACTCGGCCGCCTTCTTCCCGCTCTACCCGTGGCTGATGCGGCTGGTCGGCGCGGTCACCGGGCTCGGCCCGTACGGCTCCGGGATCGCCGTCTCGGTGATCGCCTCGCTCGTCGCGGCGGCGGGGATCTTCGCGATCGCGGAGCGGCTCGGCGGCTTCCGGGCGGGCGTGATCGCCGCGGTGATCTGGGGCCTGTTCCCGGGTTCGGGGGTGGAGTGGGCGGTCTACTCGGACTCGCTGTTCGTCGCGCTGTCCGCCTGGGCCTGCTACTGCGTGATGACCCGCCACTGGCTGACGGCCGGTGTGCTGGCGCTGGTGGCGGGCCTCAACCGGCCGACCGCCGCCGCGCTGATCGCCGCGGTGTCGATCGCCGCGCTGGTGGCGCTGGTCCGGCGCACCGACGGGGTGGCCCGGCCGCTGACCGCGATGCTGATCACGCCGTGGGGCCTGATCGGGTACGTCGTCTGGGTCGGCTACCGGATGGGCGACTGGGGCGGCTACTTCAAGCTCCAGCGGGGCGCCTGGAACCGCTACTTCGACGGCGGCGCCTCCACGGTCCGCACCGTCATGGACGTGATCACCGGGCACTGGAACTTCTGGCAGTCCAACCCCACCCCGGACCTGATCGCGATCGCCCTGCTGATGGCCCTGCCCGGACTGCTGGTGCTGCTGTGGCGCACCCGGCCGCCGCTGGTGCTGGTGGTCTACACGGTGCTCACCATCGCCACCGCGCTGAGCAGCAACCAGATCTTCGGCAACATCTCGCGCTACCTGCTGCCGGCCTTCCCGCTGTTCATCGGCCTGGCGGTGGCGCTGCGCCGGGTGCGGACGTCCTCCCTGGTCGGCCTGTTCGCGATGCCGGTGGTGGCGGCGGGCTGGTACGCGGGGTATGCGCTGTTCGAGTTGGGCATCCCGTAGACCCGGGGTTGGTTGCCAACGGGATCATCCAGCAGCGGACGGGCCGTTGCTAATCTCGGACGTATGACGACGACCCCGCCCGTGCGCCAGATCCGTGACATCTCCGGCCTGCTGGACCACGCGAGCCACGTGCTGGCGACCCGGATGGCGGCCGCCTTCACCGAGCTCGGGATCACCCCCCGCGCGTACTCCGTGCTGTTCCACGCGCAGGAGACCGAGCGCACCCAGATCCAGCTGGCCGAGCTGTCGGACCTGGACAAGACCACCATGGTCGTCACCGTGGACGAGTTGGAGAAGGCGGGCCTGGCCGAGCGCCGCCCGTCCGCGACCGACCGCCGGGCCAGGATCATCTCCGTCACCGAGGCGGGCGGGCGCGCCGTCGAGCGGGGCACCGCGATCGCCGACCGGGTGCACCGGGAGGTGCTGGAGTCGCTGCCCGGCCCGGAGCGGGACGTGTTCGTGTCGGCGCTGACGCGCCTGGTGGACGGGCCGCTGGCGGAGCCGGTGGAGAGCGAACGGGCGGTCCGCCGGGCGCGTCGCGCCCGGACGAACTGACGCGAGGTCACATCCCTTCGCCCCGGCCGCCGTTCGGTGGGCGGGGCGAAGGGTTCCGGGAAGTCCTACGGCCAGACCAGGCAGTACAGCTGGTGCCCGGCCTCGTGCAGCCGGTTGGCGAAGTCCTGCCACTCGTGCAGCATGCTGTAGATCACGAAGGCGTCGCGCGGTCCGCGCCGGTCGGGGACGGTGGACCAGATGAAGGCGGCGGCACCGAGTTCGGTCTCGTCGGCCTTGCGGAGCGGTTCGACGACGTTCTGCGGGAGTTGGACGACGGCGTAGTCGGGGTGCAGCACGACGAGTTCCAGCGGCGGGACCTGGTGCAGCGGGACGCCCTGGATGCCGGTGAGGACCATGGCGCTCATGGTCTCCGGCTTGATCTTGGTGGAGAGATGGCCGTTGGGGGAGCCGCTGGTCTCCATCAGGTCGCCGAGCCGCCCGAGCGAGCCGAGTTCGCCGGCGTCCAGGCCGAGCCCGCCCGGTCCGAGGGCGGTGGGGACTCTGGCGGCGGTGGCGCGGTCCGGTGCGCCGAAGTACTTGTACGTCACCCCCACGCGTCCCTCACCCCGCCTCTCGCCGCCGCGGCGGCCACGACCCGTGCCCGCTCCCTTACCCCCGCGTGCGGTTTCGGCGGGCCTGCGGGAGCCCCCCGCAGCCTCGTCGTAGCCGTCCTGCGCCTCGGACACTCGGACCATCCTCACCGGAATTCGCCGGAATCGACAGACCCCCGCACGTCCGGCGTCCCTCCGGACGTGCTCCTTACCCGTCATGCGCCGCCGTACCCACTCGCGGTACGCGGCAGTCCTCTCCACACCCCTGCACACAACCGGAACACTTGCGCACTCTGAGTGCACAGTCTGACTGGTCCGTGCTCCGGAGCAGTCAGCGGCCCCGTCTGTACGGACAACCGTACAGACAACGGTGCCCGGATCATCGTTCCAGATGATCGGGTCCGACATGCAGAGCTCAAGGACACGATTTGAGACCATGTCTCCCGTGAGCTACCCCTACGAAGCCCCCCAGTCCCAGTCGCTGTTCGACCGCGCCTCCGTCGTGACGCCCGGCGGCGTCAACTCCCCGGTGCGCGCCTTCCGCGCGGTCGGCGGCACGCCGCGCTTCATGGTGTCCGGCACCGGCCCCTACCTCACCGACGCCGACGGCCGCGAGTACGTCGACCTGGTGTGCTCGTGGGGCCCGATGATCCTCGGCCACGCGCACCCCGCGGTGATCGACGCCGTCCAGCAGGCGGTCACCCGCGGCACCTCCTTCGGCACGCCCGGCCAGGGCGAGGTCGAGCTGGCCGAGGAGATCGTCGGCCGGGTCGCCCCGGTCGAGCAGGTCCGCCTGGTCTCCTCCGGCACCGAGGCCACCATGTCCGCGATCCGGCTGGCCCGCGGCTTCACCGGGCGCGCGAAGGTGGTGAAGTTCGCCGGCTGCTACCACGGCCACGTGGACGCCCTGCTGGCCGCCGCCGGTTCGGGCGTGGCCACCTTCGGCCTGCCGGACACCCCGGGCGTCACCGGCGCCCAGGCCGGCGACACCATCGTGCTGCCCTACAACGACCTGGCCGCCGTCGAGCAGGCCTTCGCCGCCCACCCGGGCGAGATCGCCTGCGTGATTACCGAGGCCTCGCCCGGCAACATGGGCGTCGTCCCGCCGCTGCCCGGCTTCAACGCGGGCCTGGCCCGGCTCTGCCGGACGAACGGCGCGCTGTTCGTCTCGGACGAGGTGATGACCGGCTTCCGCGTCTCCAAGGCCGGCTGGTACGGCCTGGAGGCGGCGAACGAGGGCTGGGCGCCGGACCTGCTGACCTTCGGCAAGGTCATGGGCGGCGGCTTCCCGGCCGCGGCCTTCGGCGGGCGCGCCGACGTGATGGCCCACCTGGCCCCGGCCGGCCCGGTCTACCAGGCGGGCACCCTGTCCGGTAACCCGATCGCCACCGCGGCCGGCCTGGCCCAACTGCGCGGCTGCACCGACGAGGTGTACGCGACCGTGGACAAGGTCGCCGCCGAGATCTCCGGCCTGGTGTCGGAGGCGCTCACCAAGGAGGGCGTGACGCACCGGCTGCAGACCGCCGGGAACATGTTCTCGGTGTTCTTCACCGAGGCCGCCGTCACCAACTACGACGAGGCCAAGACCCAGGAGGCGTACCGTTTCACCGCCTTCTTCCACGCGATGCTCGCCGAGGGCGTCTACCTGCCGCCGTCCGCCTTCGAGTCCTGGTTCGTCTCGGCGGCCCACGACGAGCGGGCGATCGAGCGGATCGCCGCCGCCCTTCCGGCCGCCGCCCGCGCGGCCGCCGCGGCCTAGGCCCCGATCCATCCCTGCGAGCCCCAGGAGTACTGAGAAGTGAGCGCCAAAGAGATCACCGTCGTCCATCTGATGCGGCACGGTGAGGTGCACAACCCGGAGGGCATCCTGTACGGGCGCCTGCCGGGCTACCGGCTGTCCGAGCTGGGCCGGGAGATGGCCGAGCGGGTCGCCGAGGACCTGGCCGGCCGGGACATCACCCACGTGGTGGCGTCCCCGCTGGAGCGGGCCCAGGAGACCGCCGGGCCGATCGCCAAGGCGCACGGTCTGGACGTCGCGGCGGACGAGCGGCTGATCGAGGCGGACAACATCTTCGAGGGCAAGACCTTCGGCGTCGGTGACGGCTCGCTGCGGAACCCGGGCTACTGGAAGTACCTCACCAACCCGTTCAAGCCCTCCTGGGGCGAGCCCTACCTGGACCAGGTGGTGCGGATGATGGGCGCGCTCGGCGCCGCCCGGGACGCCGCGCGCGGGCACGAGGCGGTCTGCGTCAGCCACCAGCTGCCGATCTGGATCGTCCGCTCCTTCGTCGAGCGCCGCCGGCTCTGGCACGACCCGCGCCGCCGGCAGTGCTCGCTGGCCTCGCTGACCAGCTTCACCTTCGAGGGCGACAAGATCGTCTCGGTCGGCTACCGCGAGCCGGCCCGCGACCTGCTGCCCGCGCACCTGATCGGCAAGGGCGGCAAGGACAAGCCGGTGGGCAAGAGCTTCGGCGCGTGAGCCCGCGGGGCCGTTGGTAAACCCCGCGTAAGTATGGGATCGGGCCGCCCGGCGAGAGCCGGGCGGCCCGACTCCGTCACAGGTCAGAGGGGGTGCGACGCGCTAGGGAGGACCCCGGCGAACCTGCCCGGAACTCCATGCGAAACTTTTCACATGTCTGCCATGGCGCGCCCCCGTCCCCGTGTCGCCGCAGCCGCCGCCACTGTCGCCGCCGCTGCGCTCGTCCTCACCGGCTGTTCCTCCTCGGGCTCGTCGGGCAGCGGCGAAGGCCAGGTCGGCTTCGTCACCGTCAAGGGGACCAACCTGTCGAAGGTGGACATCGGCAAGCGCGGGAGCGCGCCGGACATCTCCGGGGAGACCCTGGACGGCGGCCAGACCAAGCTCTCGGACTACCAGGGCAAGGTCGTGGTGCTGAACGTCTGGGGCTCCTGGTGCGGGCCGTGCCGGGCCGAGGCGAAGAGCCTCCAGGCCGTCTCGGAGAAGTACAAGGACCAGGGCGTCCAGTTCCTCGGCGTCAACACCCGGGACAGCGACAAGACCAACGCCGTCCGCTTCGAACAGGAGCAGGGCGTCACCTACCCGAGCATCTTCGACCCGGCGGGCACCCAGCTGCTCAAGTTCCCCAAGGGCAGCCTCAGCCTGCAGTCGCTCCCGACCACCCTGATCGTCGACCGCGACGGCAAGCTGGCCGCCCGCGCCGTCGGCGGCACGACCCAGGACGCGCTGGAGTCGATCCTCCAGCCGGTGGTCGCGGAGCCGAAGCAGTGAGCCTGCCGCTACAGCTCGCCGACAACACCGGGACCCTCCAGAGCGGGGCACTGCTGGTGGCCGCGCCGATCGCGCTGGCGGCCGGGCTCGTCTCGTTCTTCTCGCCCTGCGTGCTGCCGCTCGTCCCCGGCTACCTGTCGTACGTGACCGGCTTCTCGGCCGCCGACCTCGCGGACGCCCGCGGTGCGCGGCGCGGCCGGATGCTGCTCGGGGCGACGCTGTTCATCCTCGGTTTCACCGCGGTGTTCGTCTCGGGCGGGGCGCTGTTCGGCCAGTTCGGCGACACCCTCCAGGCGCACAAGCGGGTCATCTCGATCGTGCTCGGCGCGCTGACCATCGTGATGGGCCTCGCCTTCATGGGCCTCGTCCCCGGCCTGAGCATGCGCGAGGTGCGCTCCCACCGCCGCCCGGCGGTCGGGCTGCTGGGCGCCCCGCTGCTCGGCATGGTGTTCGGCGTCGGCTGGACGCCCTGCATCGGCCCGACCCTGGCGACCGTCCAGAACCTGGCCCTGAACCAGGCCGACGCGCAGCGCGGCGCCCTGCTGATGACCTTCTACTGCCTGGGTCTGGGCGTACCGTTCATCGTGGCCGCGCTCGCCTTCCGCCGGGCACTGGGTGCCTTCGGCTGGGTCAAACGGCACTACCCGCTCGTCATGCGGATCGGCGGCGGCATGCTCGTCGCGGTCGGTCTGCTGCTCGTCACCGGGGTCTGGGACTCCATGATGAGCGAACTGCAGTCCTGGACCGCCGACTTCTCGATCGGAATCTGACCGTGAGCAAGACCACGACCGAGGCCGAGCTGCCCCCGGCTCCGGACGACGCGGCCGCCGAGCGGCTCAGCACCGCGCCGGTCGAGTCCGAGGGCCCGACCGGCATAGGGGTGCTGGGCTGGGCGCGCTGGATGTGGCGCCAGCTGACCTCGATGCGGGTCGCGCTGATCCTGCTCTTCCTGCTGTCGCTGGCCGCCATCCCGGGCTCGCTGATCCCGCAGTACCAGAACGGCCAGGGCCTGCTCAAGGTCGAGGCGTGGAAGACGCACCACACCACGGTCGCGCCGATCTACGAGAAGCTCCAGCTGTTCGACGTCTACAGCTCGGTCTGGTTCTCCGCGATCTACATCCTGCTGTTCGTCTCGCTGGCCGGCTGCATCGTCCCGCGCACCTGGCAGTTCGTCGGCGTGCTGCGGGCCCAGCCGCCGGCCGCGCCGCGCAACCTGACCCGGATGCCGGTCTACGCGGCCTGGCGCACCGAGGCGGACGCCGACGCGGTGAACGCCGCCGCCCACCGGCTGCTGCGCAAGCGCCGGTTCCGCGCCAACCTGGCCGGCGGCTCGGTGGCCGCCGAGAAGGGCTACCTGCGCGAGGTCGGCAACCTGCTCTTCCACATGTCGCTGTTCGCGCTGCTCGGCGGCTTCGCCTGGGCCAGCCTGGCGTCCGGCACCGGCGGCAAGCTGATGGTCGAGGGCGAGGGCTACTCCAACACCATCACCCAGCTCGACGACTTCAACGGCACGCGGTTCTACGGCACCGAGGACCTCGACCCCTTCTACCTGAAGCTGAACGGGTTCACCGCCAAGTTCCAGGACAAGGGCGACCAGATCGGCGCCGCCCGGCAGTTCACCGCGAACGTCGAGTACACGGCGGGCGAGGACACCTCGAAGCTCAAGCAGGGCACGATCGAGGTCAACCACCCGCTGGAGATCGGCGGCAGCAAGGTCTTCCTGATCGGCCACGGCTACGCGCCGGTCATCACCGTCAAGAACGGCAAGGGCGACGTCGTCTACCGGGGCGCCGTGCCGTTCCTGCCGCAGGACGGCAACCTGACCTCGACCGGTGTCGTGAAGGTCTCCGACTACGGCGTCGGACCGGACGGCAGCTCGACCCAGATGGGCTTCTCCGGCTTCTTCCTGCCGACCGCGCCGCTGAGCTTCGAGGGCACCGGCCCGGTCTCGCTCTTCCCCGGCGACGCCGCCCCCGAGCTGGTGCTGAACGCCTTCGCGGGCGACCTGGGCACCGACTCCGGCCTGCCGCAGAACATCTACCAGCTCAACACCCGCAAGCTGACCCAGCTCACCCAGGACGGCCAGCCCGCCAAGGCCCGGCTCAAGCCCGGCCAGGCCTGGGACCTGCCGGACGGCTACGGCAGCGTCACCTTCGAGGGCTACAAGCAGTGGGCCAGCTTCAACGTCTCGCACCGCCCGGGCAACACGATCGCCCTGACCGGTGCGGTGCTGGCGATCCTCGGCCTGATCGGCTCGCTGTTCGTGCAGCGCCGCCGGATCTGGGTGCGCGCGGTCGCCCTGCCGGGCGGCGGCACCCAGGTGGAGCTGGCCGGTCTGGCCCGCAGTGAGTCGGCGAAGATCGCCGAGGAGCTGGCCGAACTCGCGGTGGACCTCCAGGACGACGCCCCGGCGTCGGAGGACGAGGACGCCGCCGCACCCGGAGGCCCCGCGCCCGAAGGCCCCACAGCCGAAGGCCCCGCGGCTTCGGAAGCACCCGCAGAACCCGCAGTCCCTGCCGACCAGAACTCCAAGGAGTAGACGGTGCATCTCGCCTCGGGGGTCGACCCACAGCTGGCCGACCTCTCCAACAAGCTGATCTATTCGGCGATGGTGGTCTACACGCTCGCCATGTTCGCCCACATGATCGAGTGGACCTTCGGCAGCAAGGGCGCCGTCGCCGTCCGCTCGACGGAGCAGTCGGGCAGCCTGTCCGAGACCGTCGCCGGAACCAAGGGCGCGAAGAAGGTCACCGTCACCGTGGCGGGGGCCGGCGGCGGCACCACCACGCTCACCCGCACCGCCCTGGCGGGCGAGGGCGCGACGGTGGTCACCAGCGGGCGCGGCGCGGACGAGGAGGACGGTCCGGGCGCGGCCGGCAACAGCACCCGGGCCGACCTGGCCGGCCGGATCGCGGTCTCGCTCACCGTGCTGGGCGCCCTGCTGCACGCCGGCGGCATCGTCACCCGCGGCCTCTCGGTCTCCCGCTGGCCGTGGGGCAACATGTACGAGTTCTCCTGCGCCTTCGCCTTCGCCATGACGGCGGCGTACCTGGTGCTGCTGGCCTCGAAGAAGAACGTCCGCTGGCTCGGCCTGCCGGTCGTGCTCGCGGGGCTGCTGACCCTCGGCATCGCCACCACGGTGCTCTACACCGACTCCGAGCAGCTCGTCCCGGCGCTGCACTCGCCGTGGCTGGCGATCCACGTCTCGACCGCGATCTTCTGCGGCGGCGCCTTCTACGCGGCGTTCATCGCCACGCTGCTGTACCTCGGCAAGGACTCCTTCGACAAGCGGATCGCGGCCGGCCTGACCACCGGCCCGCTGGGCACCCCGGCGTCGGTCTGGCGCCGGCTGCCCGCCGCGTCCACCTTCGACAAGCTGTCCTACCGGATCAACGCCCTGGTCTTCCCGCTCTGGACCTTCACCATCATCGCGGGCGCGATCTGGGCCGAGGCGGCCTGGGGCAAGTACTGGGAGTGGGACCCGAAGGAGACCTGGTCGTTCATCACCTGGGTCGCCTACGCCTGCTACCTGCACGCCCGCGCGACGGCCGGCTGGAAGGGCCGCAAGGCGGCCTACCTGGCGCTGGCGGCCTTCGCCTGCTGGCTCTTCAACTACTACGGCGTGAACATCTTCGTCACCGGCAAGCACTCCTACGCGGGGATCTGACCGGGGCACACAGTCACCCACCGGCCCGGCTCTCCGCAGAAGGTAGCCGGGCCGAGGTGCGACAGGGGTAGTTCGTGCCGGCCGCCGGCCGGCACGGGGAGGAACGAGGAGGAAATCGCGCAATGGAGTGCGACGAGGTCATGCTGACCGTCCGAATCACCGCCGCCGAGCGCACGTTGCTCCGCCGGCTCGCCCAGGGACACCGCAGCGACGTGTCCGAGGTGGTGGCCGACGGCCTGCTGGACATCATCCCCACGCTCAGCTCGCCGGTGGACGCCTACCGCCTGCTGGGCGCCCTGGCGGCGCCGGCACCGTGCGCGCTGACGGTCTGGCTGCCGACCCCGCTGGCCGACCTGCTGGTGCCCGGCGCGGCGCGGATCGCGCAGGTCACCGAGGTCCGGATCGGGTCGGCCAGCGCGATGCTGGGCGCGGCGCTGCGGCTCTGGCTGGCCCAGGACCCGGTCCGGCTGGCCACCAACCTCAGCGTGATGCACGCCGGTCGGCCGTCGGCGCTGGTCGCCGCCTAGCGGGCGGTTGAGGGGGCCCAGGGGGGCGCTCAGGGGAGGTTCGGGGGGAGGTTCGGGGGGAGGCCGGTTCAACTGGCCAGCGGCAGCCGGGGGCTGCCGATGCCCTGGCCGGCGGGGCGGTCGTCGAAGGCCTCCCGCCGGGCGGGCACCGTCGGCGGCTCGCCCGGTCTGTCACCCGCTCTGTCACCCCGTCTGTCGGCCGGCCTGTCCGCCGATCCGTCGGCGGGCCCGTCGATCGGCTCGGTGAGCAGCCGGCAGTCGGCCGCCGTCCGCCCGTCCTGGACCAGCAGCACCCGGACGGGCAGCCGGCGGCCGTCCGGCGCCTGCTCGTGGACCGCCCGGACGAGGCAGGGCCGGTCCAGCTCGATGTAGTGGTCGAAGGACGTCACCAGCTCGACCGGCACCACCGGTTCGGGGTGGCGCAGCCGCTGGGCGGCCTGCCGGGCGGCCTCCAGCACCAGCATCCCGGGCACGTGGTCCAGCTCGTGGTCGAACAGCACCGGGTGCCCGGCGTCGGTGCGCAGCAGCCAGGTGTCGGGCCGCAGGGTGGGGCTGAGCACGACGTCCGCGGGCTGGGCGCGGCCGACCAGTTCGGGTGCGGTGGGCGCGGGCGGCCGGGGCAGGGTGGTGGACCGCCGCTCGGGGCCGCGCAGCCGGGCGTAGGAGGCGGGGGAGACGACCCGCAACTGGCCGGAGCCGTGGCCGACCGGGTGGCCGTCCCGGGATATGTCGATGTGCACCCGCAGCGAGACCAGCCGCCCGTGCCGCATCCGGACGTCCTCGCAGCCGACCGCGAGCATCAGCGAGGCCGGTCCGGTGGTGACGGCCAGGCCGCGCAGCCCGTCCGGGCCGAGCGCGTAGGAGAGGTCCTCCATGACGAAGTGGTGGCCGCGCGGCACCCCGAAGCCGGCGTGGCCGATCAGCAGTCCGGCCTGCCGGATGGTCTCGGCCATCAGCACCGGGTCGTGGAAGCGGTCCCCGGGCAGGCGGTAGAAGGCGTGCAGCCGGGGCCACTGGGCGCCGAGCAGGAAGTCGTACGGACCGGTGGCCTGCCAGCCGGTGAGGAACACCTCGGACACCGAGGTGCGGTGCACCAGGTGGCGGGAGACGGTCCGCTCGTGGAAGTCGTAGCCGGGACCGGGGTGGGCGTACGGACCGTGGGCGTCCGGCTCTACGATCAATGGCATGACGGGCCCTACTCCAGGGTGGCGGTCGAGCGGCCGGTACGGCCGCCTGAAACAAAACATACAGACCACCCGGTTTCTCTTCTGCGTCTGGGGTGGCCCCTGCCGCGCAGCCCGACGCGACCACGCTACCCGGCCTCTGGACTGGGGTAATGGCCACCCAGGGGGTGGCAGGCCCGGGGTGGGGGTGCTCCCCGCTGGACGGCGGGGTCGGCGAAGGAGCTAGATTAGATACCAACCATGCGGTTTCGGTCGGCGCCGTCCGCATGCGAGGCGTCGCCCCCAACGGCGGCGCGCTGACAGCAGCGGGGCGGGCGGGGGGAAACGCGTCCGGCCGAGTCCGGAGGGGCCCAGTGGTCAAGCAGGAACGCGCGGGGCGGACCAGGCGTGCCGTGCTGCTCGCCGCGGCGGACACGTTCGCCGGCGTGGGCTTCGAGGCCGCCAGCCTGGTCGACATCAGCCGCCGGGCCGGGGTGAGCAAGGGCGCCCTCTACTTCCACTTCGTCTCCAAGCAGGCCCTCGCCGACGGCGTGCGCGCCGCCGCCGGGCGCGAGATCGGCTCGGCCGCGCTGCGCGCCCTGCGCTCCGGCGGACCGGCCCTCCAGGGCCTGATCGACTTCTCGCACGAACTCGCCCGGCTGCTGCGCGAGGACGTGATGGTCCGGGCCGGCGTCCGGCTCGGCCGCCAGGGCCCGCCCCGGGTCGACACCCCGGACGGCCCGCCCGGCGCGGACACCGCCTGGCGCAGCCTCACCGCCGTCGTCCACCGACTGCTGGACCGCGCCGCCGAGGCCGGCGAGCTGCGCCCCGGGCTGGACCGCCGGGCCGCCGCCGAACTGCTGACGACGATGGCGGCCGGCCAGGTGCTGCTCGCCGCCGAGGAGGTCGACCGGCCCGGACCGGAGGCCGTCGGCCGGCTCTGGGCGGCCGCGCTGCCGGCCCTGGTGGCGGTGGAGCACTGCGCCGGCTACCGGCTCTGAGCGGTGTTCCGGGCGGAGGGCTCCGGCAAGCGCCCTGCGAGGCGCCCTAGGAGGGCACGCGCTCGGCGACGCTCAGCCGGGCGAGCGCGTGCGGCTGGACCAGGCCGGGCAGCACCAGCGTCCACAGGTCGGACATCCGCTGGATGAGGTCCCGCCGGTCGGTCAGCACCTGGGAGCTCAGCTGGATCCCGGTGACGGCCCCGGTGATCACCCCGGCGGCGGCCGCCAGGTCGATCCCCGGGTGGAGGTCCCCGGCGTCCCGGGCGCGTTCCAGCAGCCCGCGGGCCACGTCGGACCAGCCCTGGTAGGCGGCGATCTGCGGCTGGGTGAAGCTGCCGTGCTCGATCGTCAGCCGGATGCTGCCGCGCACCAGCGGATCGTCCTGGAGGGCGTGGGCGAAGGCGTACCCGAGGTCGATCAGGGTCTGCACCGGGCTGTCCGAGGACGGCTGCCAGGTGCCCAGCCAGGCGCCCTGCCCCTCGATGACGGCGAGCGCCAGCTCCTCCTTGGAGCGGAAGTGGAAGTACAGCGCGCCCTTGGTGACACCGGCCCGGTCCAGGATCTCGGACATCGTGGCGGCGGCGTAGCCCCGCTCGTCGAACACCTCGGCCGCCGCGAGGAGTACCGTCTGGCGGGTCGCCAGCGCGCGGGCCTGCCTGGCCATCGCAGCCTCCCTGGATAGTTCTGGTCCATCGGCAGCGGCCGATCCTATGGGGGCCGACGGGGCGGCGGGCCGCATACCGTCCAGTAGGTATTCTACCGAGCCGCGCCGGGGCGGAACGGACACCCGCTGGTCGGACCGGCCGGGCCCGGTGGCTCGGGCCGCCGGGAAGGCCGGAAGGCCGGCCACCCGGATGGGGTGACCGGCCGTCGCGGAAGGTTCCGGGCCGTCAGGCGGCCTGCTGCCAGCTGACCGGCGAGTAGTACGCCGGGCGGCGCTCCAGGCGCTGCCAGTTGGCGATCGGCTCGACCTGCGCGGTCGCGGCGGCCTGCTGCGCGACGGCCGCCCGGGCCATCAGCACGGCGGTGAGGGCGGCCAGCTCCTCGTCGGAGAGCGAGCCGCGGACGATACGGACGAGGGGTTCGGCGGAAGCAGTCATGGTCTGGTTTTCTCCCCCGGTGGCTTGTGGTGTGTGGTGGTCGCTCGGAACTGCGTGCTGCGGGCCGCGCGTGGGCGCGGGCGTCACATCGGCGGGTTGCCGTGCTTGCGGCTGGGCAGGTCGGCGTGCTTGGTGCGGAGCATGGCCAGGGCGGAGGCGATCACCTGGCGGGTCTCGGCGGGGTCGATGACGTCGTCGACGAGGCCGCGTTCGGCCGCGTAGTACGGGTGCATCAGTTCGTTCTTGTATTCCTTGATCTTCTGGGCGCGCATGGCGTCGGGGTCTTCGGCGGCGTTGATGTCGCGGCGGAAGATGACGTTGGCGGCGCCTTCGGCGCCCATGACGGCGATCTCGTTGGTGGGCCAGGCGTAGGAGAGGTCGGCGCCGATGGAGCGGGAGTCCATGACGATGTAGGCGCCGCCGTAGGCCTTGCGCAGGATGAGCTGGATGCGGGGCACGGTGGCGTTGCAGTAGGCGTAGAGGAGCTTGGCGCCGTGGCGGATGATGCCGTCGTGCTCCTGGTCGACGCCGGGCAGGAAGCCGGGGACGTCGAGCATGGTGACGAGGGGGATGTTGAAGGCGTCGCACATCTGGACGAAGCGGGCGGCCTTCTCGCTGGCGTTGATGTCGAGGACGCCGGCGAGGGACTGGGGCTGGTTGGCGATGATCCCGGTGACGTGGCCGTCGATGCGGGCCAGGACGCACAGGACGTTGGTGGCCCAGCGTTCGTGGACTTCGAGGTATTCGCCGTGGTCGACGATCTCCTCGATGACCTTGCGCATGTCGTAGGGGCGGTTGCCGTCGGCGGGGACGAGGTCGAGGAGGGTGTCGTTGCGGCGCTCGACGGGGTCGTCGTTGACGGCGGGGGGCGGCATCTCGCGGTTGTTCTGGGGGAGCAGCGAGAGGAGGTAGCGGACCTCCTCGATGCAGGACTGCTCGTCGTCGTAGACGAAGTGGGAGACGCCGGAGACGCCGGCGTGGACGTCGGCGCCGCCGAGGCCGTTCTGGGTGATCTTCTCGCCGGTGACGGCCTGGACGACGTCGGGGCCGGTGATGAACATCTGGGAGGTCTCGCGGACCATGAAGACGAAGTCGGTCAGCGCGGGGGAGTAGGCGGCGCCGCCGGCGCAGGGGCCGAGCATGACGGAGATCTGCGGGATGACGCCGGAGGCCTTGGTGTTGCGCTGGAAGATGCCGCCGTAGCCGGCGAGGGCGGTGACGCCCTCCTGGATGCGGGCGCCGGCGCCGTCGTTGAGCGAGACCAGGGGCGCGCCGGCCGCGATGGCCATGTCCATGATCTTGTGGATCTTCTGCGCGTGGGCCTCGCCCAGCGCGCCGCCGAAGATCCGGAAGTCGTGCGCGTAGGTGAAGACGGTCCGCCCGTGCACGGTGCCCCAGCCGACGATCACGCCGTCGGTGTGCGGCTTCTTCGCCTCCAGGCCGAAGCCCTGGGCGCGGTGCCGGCGCAGCGGCTCGACCTCGCGGAAGGAGCCCTCGTCCAGCAGCAGGTCGATGCGCTCGCGGGCGGTCAGCTTGCCCTTCGCGTGCTGGGCCTCGGTGGCCTTGTCGCTGGGGCCGCGCCGCACCTTCTCGCGCAGTTCGTGCAGCTCGGCGACCCGCCCGCGGGCGTCGGCCGCGACCTCGGGGACCTCGCCGTCGACTGGCGCCTCATGCACAACCGTCATCTCGAACCACTCCAAGGGTGAGGGAACTGTCCGACAGCCAACGTCTGCTGTGCCCCCGGCTGCGAATCACTTTCTTCACTTATGACTGTACGAGGGGCCGTGCGTTGGTTTCGGCGTCGATTCCGTACAAGGTCAGGTCCGTTTAGATGTCAGGCCTGGACAGAAGCGGTGGTGTCGAAGCCGGAGCGCTGGGTGTCCGTTCGCATACCGGGGGCTGTCGGTCAGGTGATGGCCCGATGATCTGAACATGAAGAAAAGTGCAGGTCAGGGCCGTCGTTCAGTAATGTAGGGCGGCTCTCTTGCGCCTTGCTCAAGCCCTGCTCAAGTCCGGTCGGGCACCGGTGCGGATCCGTGCTAGAGGGCGCCGAGTCGTAGGGAAGCGCCAAAAACGCCACAGCCCACCCGATGCCGTCCGGGTGGGCTGTCCGGGGGATCCCCCCAGTGGCTCCGATCAGCTCTTTCGGCCGTCCTCGGGCTCGTCCTCGCCCCGAAGCTCCTGCTCGCGGCGGCGCAGATCGGCCTCCCACTGCTTCAGCATGTCCTCGTGATCCTTGTCGCTCTTCTTCAACGAGGCGAGGAATTCGGGGTCGTCGTCCGGTGCGAGCGGGCGGCCGTCGCGCCGGACCGGCTGCCCCGGACGGACGTCGGCGTCGTCGGGCGCCCCGGTCCGCAGGAGGCCGCGCTGCTTGCCGGCCACCAGCCAGGCGATCGGACCCACCGGCGGGAACAGCAGCACGATGAGCACCCACACCGGCTTGGGCAGGTGCTTCACCTGGTCCTCGGGCGTGGTCAGGCAGTCGATGAACGCCCACACCCAGAGCGCGAGCGGAAGGATGATGGTCAGAAGAATTCTCAGCACGGCGGCGATCTCCCTGCGGGGCGGTCGGGGCGGGTGCCTTCCCGGGGCCCTTGACGGAGCCAGGCTATCCGGTGGCGGATACTGACAGGCATGGCATACGACGATCTCCGCTCGTTCCTGCGGGCACTCGACCGTGAGGGCGACCTCAAGCGCATCAAGGCAGAGGTGGACCCGCACCTGGAGATCGGCGAGATCGTCGACCGGGTCCAGAAGGCCAAGGGCCCCGCGCTGCTCTTCGAGAACGTCAAGGGCTCGACGATGCCGCTCGCGATGAACGTCTTCGGCACCGAGCGGCGCCTCGCCAAGGCACTCGGCCTCAAGGGCCCGGACGACATCGCGGAGAAGATCGCCGGCCTGCTCAAGCCCGAGCTGCCGCAGGGCTTCACCGGCTTCCGGGACGCCTTCGGCAAGCTCGCCTCGATGGCGCACGTGCCGCCCCGGCACGTGAAGTCCGGTGACGCGCCGGTCCAGGAGGTCGTGCTCACCGGCGACGACGTCAACCTGGACGAGCTGCCCGCCCTGTTCACCTGGCCGATGGACGGCGGCTCCTTCTTCAACCTGGGCCTCACCCACACCAAGGACCCGGACAGCGGCATCCGCAACCTCGGGCTCTACCGGCTCCAGCGGCACGACCGCCGCACCATCGGCATGCACTGGCAGATCCACAAGGACAGCCGCAACCACTACGCGGTGGCCGCGAAGCGCGGCGAGCGGCTGCCGGTCGCGATCGCCTTCGGCTGCCCGCCCGCCGTGACCTACGCGGCCACCGCGCCGCTGCCCGGCGACATCGACGAGTACCTGTTCGCCGGCTTCGTCGCCGGGGAGCGGGTGAAGATGGTCGACTGCAAGACCGTCCCGCTCCAGGTCCCGGCCGACGCCGAGGTCGTGCTGGAGGGCTGGCTGGAGCCCGGCGAGATGCTCCCCGAGGGCCCGTTCGGCGACCACACCGGCTTCTACACCCCGCAGGAGCCGTTCCCGGCGCTGAAGATCGACTGCGTGACGATGCGCCGCCGTCCGATCCTCCAGTCCATCGTGGTCGGCCGCCCGCCGACCGAGGACGGCCCGCTGGGCAAGTTCACCGAGCGGTTCTTCCTGCCGCTGCTGAAGATCATCATTCCGGACATCGTCGACTACGACCTGCCCGAGGCCGGCGGCTTCCACAACTGCGTGATCGTCTCGATCGACAAGAAGTACCCCAAGCACGCCCAGAAGACGATGCACGCCATCTGGGGCGCCCACATGATGTCGCTGACCAAGCTGATCATCGTGGTGGACTCCGACTGCGACGTGCACGACTACCAGGAGGTCGCCTGGCGGGCCTTCGGCAACGTCGACTACAGCCGCGACCTCACCGTCGTCGAGGGCCCGGTCGACCACCTCGACCACGCCTCCTACCAGCAGTTCTGGGGCGGCAAGGCCGGCATCGACGCGACCCGCAAGCTCCCCGAGGAGGGGTACACCCGGGATGGCGGGTGGCCCGAGATGGTCGAGTCGGACCCGGCCACGGCCGCCCTGGTGTCCCGCCGCTGGAAGGAATACGGACTGTGAGCACCGCTGCCGTCGAGACGCCCGGGCGTACGAAGGCCTTCCTGCGGCTGGTGATGATCGAGCACTCGGTCTTCGCCCTGCCCTTCGCCTACACCGCCGCACTGACGGCGATGTTCCTCGCCGACAAGCGGGTGCACTGGGGCGAGCTGTTCATCGTCACCGTCTGCATGGTCGGCCTGCGCACCTTCGCCATGGCCGCCAACCGGATCATCGACCGCGAGATCGACGCCCGGAACCCGCGCACGGCCTCGCGCGAACTCGTCACGGGCGCGGTGTCGCTGAAGACGGCGTACGCCGGGTCGGCCGTGGCACTGATCGTCTTCCTCGGCGCGGCGGCGATGCTCAACCCGCTCTGCCTGGCGCTCGCGCCGGTCGCCGTCGTGCCGATGGTGGTCTACCCGTACGGCAAGCGCTTCACCGACTTCCCGCAGGCCATCCTGGGCCTCGCCCAGGCCATGGGCCCGGTCGGCGCCTGGCTCGCGGTGACCGGCACCTGGTCGTGGGACGCCCTCGTGCTGGGCGTCGCGGTCGGCGTGTGGATCGGCGGCTTCGACCTCATCTACGCCTGCCAGGACGTCGAGTCCGACCGGCACGGCAAGGTGCGGTCGGTACCGGCCCGCTTCGGCATCCCGGCGGCCATCTGGGGCGCGCGGGTGTGCCACGTCGTCACGACCCTGCTGCTGGGGTGGTTCGCGATCCTGACCCACGCCGGCGCGGCGTTCTGGGTCGGCCTGGTCGTCGTCGCGGGCGCGTTCGTCTACGAGCACACCATCGTCAAGCCGAACGACCTGTCCAAGCTGAACCGGGCCTTCTTCCAGACCAACGGCTTCGTGGGCATCTCGCTGTTCGCCTTCGCCCTGCTGGACCTGATCATCCGGGGCCTGGGGATCTGAGCGGCCCGGCCGCCGGCCGGGCACGCCCTAACGGAACAGGGCGGCGTGATCCGTGGCCCAGGTGCGGAAGTTGCGGGGTGGGTGGCCGGTGAGGTCCTGGACCGTCGTGGTGGCCGGGTTCGGGGTGGTGATGCGGGCGTGGATGAAGTCCAGTGCGCTGTCGACGGCCGCTCCGGGCCGGCCGGCGGCGGACATGCGGCGGCGGGCCGCCTCGCGGGGGATCTCCTGCCACTTCACCGGGCGGCCGGCGGCCTCGCCGATGATGTCCACCTGTTCCGCCTGGGTGGGGCACTCCGGGCCAGTGAGCAGGTAGCGCGCGCCGTCGTGGCCGTCCTCGGTGAGGGCGCGGACGGCGACCGCCGCGATGTCCCGCTCGTCCACCGGGTTCAGTCCGGCCGCGCCGCCGTAGCCCTGCACCGCGCCCCCGGAGCGGATCTCCTCCGCCCACTGGAGCGCGGCGGTGAACCCGTGCGCCCGCAGCACCGTGTGCCGGACGCCGCTCCCGGCGAGCAGCGCCTCCACCTCGGCCTCGGCCCGGACGGCCGTCGAGGAGAGGAGCACCACCCGCCCGGCCTCCCGGGCCAGCACCCCCACCGCGTCCGCCGCCTCGTCCGCCGTGGGGAACGGCCACCCCAGCAGTACCGCGCCCGCCCCCTGGACCGCCGCCTCCAGCGATGCCGGGTCGAGCAGGGCCCGCTGCGTCAGCGTCCGCACCCGCACCCCGGCGGCGGCGAGCTGCAGCCCGACGTGTCGCTCGACCGCTCCGGGGACGCCGACCGCCAGCACAGATGACGTGTCGTCAACTCGCTTCTCTGTCATGTCTCGAACGTAGGCGAGAACCATGAGACGCCCCATGCTTGCGGGTCTCCGGTTCATGCGCCATCGTCTACCGGGCGTGCGCCAACTCGCGTGCGCCCCCGAGTGCTTCGCGCGCTGATTGATCGTCAATCCGGTTAACACCAGCTGCTATCAGCGTGTTACGTTCCGTGGCGCAAGCGGAAAAGAGAAGACCCCGGCGGTGCTACCAACACCCCGGGGCCTGGCACCAGGAGCAAACCCTCCCCATGCAGATTCATCGTAGCGCGCACTCGCGCTTTTTCTCCGTCCTTCCGAACGGACTCCTCCAGGACCGCGGCCTCAGCTACACCGCCCGAGGACTCCTCGCGGACCTCCTCTCCCGCCCGGACGGCTGGCGCGAGGACGGCCGGGCCATGGCCGACAGCAGCCCGCAGGGGCGTGGCGCGATCCGCCGGACGCTCAACGAGCTGAAGGACGCCGGGTATTACCGGGTCGAGAAGGTCCGGATGCCCGACGGCACGATCCGGACCGAGGTGCACGTGTACGACACTCCTCAGCGTCCGGGGCCGCCGAGTGCCCCACCCCCGGCCTCCGGTGAGCCCGATACCGGCCCCTCTGACGCCCCTCCCGTAAAGAACCCGGAAGAAGTACCCACCCTCCCCGCCGCGTTGACCGAGACCGATCCACACGTCCGGGAGGCGGTGGCCGCGCTCCACCGGGTGATCCGCCGGGAGCCCCGACTGCGCCTCGGCGAGGCCGAGGCCGCCGCCCTCGCGCCCCTCGTCGCCGAATGGCTGGCGAGGGGCCACACGGACGCGGACCTCGCCCACGCCCTGCTCCCCGATCTGCCGCGACCCCTGCACTCCCCGGTCGGCCTGCTCCGCAACCGCTTGCAGCGCAAGCTCCCGCCGCCGCGTGAACCCGCCGTCGCCGCACCTGCCCGCTCCGAATGCGCGGAGTGCCGCGATCCGGTGCCCCGCCCCGGCATCTGCCGCTCCTGTGCCGGCCTCGTCCCCCGACGAGTCGCCCCGGACCCGGCCACCGCCCGTACCGGCGCCGCCCGAGCCCGCGGGGTTCTCCTCGCCGCCCGCAGACTCGCCCTGGCCCCCGTCACCTGACCGGCTGTCGGCTGCGCACAGGAAGTCGGCGAGTCCGACTTCCTGCGCGCTCGCCTGGGGCGGCTACTCCGAACGGTCGGAGAGGAAGGCCTCGTACTGGGCGGCCGTGAGCAGCTGCTTCAGCTCCTCGGGCTTGGTGACGGTGAGCTCGACGATCCAGCCGTCGTCGTACGGGTCCGTGTTGATCAGCTCGGGTTCGTCGTTCAGGTTCTCGTTCACCGTGGTGACCGTTCCGGTGAGCGGCATGAAGATGTCGCTCACCGACTTGACCGACTCCACCGTGCCGAACACGTCGCCGGATTCGATCGTCTTCCCCAGGGTGGGGACGTCGGCGAAGACGATGTCACCGAGCTGCTTCTGCGCGAAGTCGGTGATGCCCACGCGGGCCTTGTCCTTGCCGGTCGTCCGAACCCACTCGTGGTCCTTGGTGTACTTGAGGTCTTTCGGGATGTTTGCCATGGGGATCTCCGCGAGGTCGAGGTGACTGCACTGACGGGTCGTCAGTCATGCGGAGGAGCCTGCTACAGGTCTCCGCCCCCGGCCGTGAAGCTCGCCCGAACGGCCGGTCGCCGACCTGTACGGCGGCCGGCTAGGCCGTGGGGCGCCGGGCGAAGGCCGGGGCGTGTTCGGGGCGGGGGCCGAAGGCGATCAGGCGGGAGATGCCCAGCCGGACCGCCGGGACGTGGCGGACGAGCGCGGCGAATCCCATCGGCGGGCCGGACCGCCGGCCGGTGAGCGCCGGGACGAACATCACGCCGTGCAGGATCCGTTGCAGCCGCTGGATGACCACGGTCGGCATCTGCCGCCGCTGCTGCACCCGGGCGAGCGCGGCGGTGGTCGGGCGGCCGCGCAGCAGCGGCTCGGCGAGCAGCGTGGCGGCCGCGACGGCGTCCTGGATGGCGAGGTTGATGCCCACCCCGCCGGCCGGGGACATCGCGTGGGCGGCGTCGCCGATCAGCAGCAGTCCGTCGGTGTACCAGCGGTCCAGCCGGTTGAGCCGGGCGTCGAGCATGTGGACGTCGTCCATGCCCGCCAACTGGTCGACGCGGTCGGCGTACTGGGGCAGCAGCCGGGCGATCCGCTCGCGGAAGCGTTCCACGCCCTCGGCGCGGAGCTGCGGGTCGGAGCCCTTGGGCTTGAAGTAGGCGATCTGGAAGTAGCCGTCGCGGGCGATGCTGAGGGCCAGTTCGCCGTTGCCGAAGCCGGCGACGAGGCTGGGCGGCGCGGCCTGCTCCTCCGCGTGCCGGGGCAGCCGGAACCACCAGACGTCGAAGGGCACCGGGTACTCCTCGGCCACCAGCCCGGCCGCCTTGCGCAGGGTGGAGTGCCGGCCGTCGGTGCCGACGGTGAGGTCGGCGCGGAGCTCGCCCTGCTCGCCGTCCCGGGTGCGGTAGCGCACGCCGGCCACCCGGCCGTTCTCCTGGATCAGCCCGGTGGCCTCGGTGTTCATCCGCAGGGTGAAGGTGGGTTCCTGCCGGGCTTCCTCGACCAGGAAGTTGAGCAGGTCCCACTGCGGCATCATCGCGATGTAGTTGTACGGCGCGGGCAGCCGGTCGTAGGCGCTCAGCGGGACCTGGCCGACGCCGGGCACCGGCACCACCAGGTTGCCGAGCCGGCTCTGCGGCAGTGCGGCGAACTTCCGGCCGAGGCCGAGTTCGTCCATCAGTCGCACGGTGGAGGCGTGGACGGTGTCGCCGCGGAAGTCCCGCAGGAAGTCCCCGTGCTTCTCCAGCACGGTCACCTCGACACCCGCCCGGGCCAGCAGCAGGCCCAACATCATTCCGGCCGGTCCGCCCCCGGAGATCACGACGCTCATGGCTCTCTCCCTTGCTGTGCTCGGTTGATCACCTTCCGTGTGGAACTTGCATTTACAGAGTCTCTGGAACTGTCTCAGGTGTCAAGTAGTATGCTGCTTCACATGAAGGATCTGGTGGCGGCCGCCCTCGCGGCGGCGAAGGACCGGGGCCAGGACGTCGCGGACGTCCCGCTGACGGCGATCGCCGCGACGGCCGGCATCTCCCGCAGCACCCTGCTGCGCAGGCTCGGCGGCTGCCGGGCACCGCTGGACGAGGCGGTCCGACAGGCGGGCGTCGACCCGGGCGGACGGCCGCCGGTACGGGAGCGCGCGATCGCGGCGGCGGCCGGGCTGGTGGCCGAACGCGGCCTGGGCGGGGTCACCCTGGACGCCGTGGCGGACCGCGCCGAGTGCTCGCTGCCCAGCCTGCACACCGTCTTCGAGGGCCGGGACGGCCTGCTCACCGCCGTCTTCCTCCAGTACGGCCCGCTGCCGGACCTGGAAGCGCTCGCCGCGAACCCGCCGGAGTGCCTGGAGGACACCGTCCGGGCGCTCCACCGCGCCTTCGCCGCGGCCTTCGACCGCCGGCCCCGGGTCATGCCGGCGGTCTTCGCCGACCTGTTCGCCCGCCCGGACGGCCCCGCCTCCCGGATGATGGCGGCCCACCTGCCGCGGCTGTTCGACGGCCTCGGCCGGCTGCTGCTGCCGTACATCGAGGCCGGACGGCTGCGTCCGCTGCCGCTCCCGGTGCTGGCCCAGCTGCTGTTCGGCCCGCTGGTCAACCACATCCTGCTGCGGCCGGTCCTTGAACCGGCCTTCGGCGCCGGGCTGCCCTCGCTGGAGGAGTCCATCGACCTCTTCGCCGAGACCTACCTGCGGGCGGTCGCCCTGCCGTAGCGGGGCCGGGAGACTGCCTGATCCGTTTCCGGGGCGCACCTCCCGGAAAACGCCGAGCCCCGGCTCGCCGGGCGAAGCCGGGGAGCCGGGGCTCGGACGGGGGCGGTCAGGCGCTGCGGCGGCGGCGCGCGACGAAGAGCGCGCCGATGCCGCTGACGAGCAGGGCGGCGGCGCCCGCCGCGGTCTTGATGACGCCGTCCGACCCGGTGTGGGCGAGCTGGCCGCCCGCCAGCTGGGTGCCGACGGTGCCGGTGGTGCCCGTGGTGGCGGCGGTGTCGGTCTCGTCGGCGGTGCCGGTGGTGTAGGTGGTCCGGATGGCGGGGCCGGTGCCGATGCCGGAGGTGTCGGCGGGCGCGGCGGTGAGCTGGATCGCGGTGCCCTGCGGGCCCGCGCTGGCGGCGTGGGCGGTGCCCTCGTTGATGTGGGCGGACGGGTTGACGGCGGTCTGGCCGAGCGGGGCCTCGGCGGTGTAGGCGAGGCGGACGTGCTTGGTGATGGTCGCGCCTGCGGTGAGGCCTTCGCCGCTGATGAGGTAGCGGACGGGGCCGCCGGACTGGGGGCCCGGGGTGCCGGGCACGGTCTCCCAGGCGCCGTCGGCCTTCTGCAGCTCCAGGGTGCTGTGCGGGTCGGCCCACAGGATGGTGGCGAGCTTGCCGAACCGGGAGGCGCTGGGGTTGTTGACGGCGACGTCGAACTCGACCGGGGCGCCGCCGACGACGGCGGTGGTCGGCGCGTTCTTGAGCTGGACGGCCAGCGACTTCACCGCGACGTCCTTGGTGTCCTCGGCGAGCACGGTGTCCTCGGCCGCCGGGTCGACGGCGGCGGAGTAGAGCTTGGTCGGCTGGTTGTAGCCGCTCGCGTCGTTGTTGCCCACGGCGGCGAGCCGCAGCTGGAAGGTCTTGGTGGCGCCGGCGGGGACGGTCAGGCCGGCGACCTTGCCGCTGAAGTCGAAGGTCTTGTCGCTCTGCTTGAAGGTCAGCTCGACCGGCTTCCAGGTGCCGTCGGCGTCGCGGTACTCGATGGCGAACGCGTCGTGCACCCGGGCGTGCACGTTGCTGACGTTGAGCTTCAGGGTGCACGGCGCCTCGGCGGTGCCCGGGTTGGTGACGGTCTCGGAGAACTCGACGGGCTCGCCGCCGAACCCGATCGAGGACGGCTCCTGGATGGTCAGCGCCGGCTTGGTGGCGCCCAGAGCGGGGGTGGCCGGGGCGGCGGTGACGTCGATCGCGACGAACTGGGGGCCGACGATCGCCTGCATGGCCCCGGCGCCCTGGTCGAGCATCGCCCACGGGTGGATGTAGGCCGTGCCGAGCGGGGCGTCGGCGGTGAAGGCGAAGCGGACGTGCCGGGTGTCGCTGCTGCCGGCGGCGATGGTCCTGTCGTCGGTGAGGTGGTACGTGACCCGGTCGGAGCCCGGCTGGCTGCTGGGGGTGCCGGTGATGTTCTCCCAGCTGCCGTCGGCCTTCCGCACCTGGAGCGTGCTGTGCTTGTCCGCCTCCACGACCTTGTCGACGCTGGTGTAGCGGGAGGCGCTGGGGTTGTTGACGGTGACGTCGAACTCGACCGGGGCGCCGCCGGCGACGGCGGTGGTCGGCGCGTCCTTGACCTGAAGGGTGATGGCCTTGGCCGCGACCTGGTCGGTGCTCTCGGCGAGGACGGTGGTGCCGGTCGCGTCGAGGACGGCGGAGCTGAGCGTGACGGTCGAGTCCTGGTTGGACCAGTAGGCGGCGAGCTCCGTGGTGAGGCGCAGCTGGACGGTCCTGGTGGCGCCGGCGGCGACGGTCAGGCCGGGAACGGTGTCGGCGACGGGCTTCCAGGTGCCGTCCGCGTCGCGGTAGTCGACCTTGATGGCGTGCGTCGCGATGGGGCCCGCGCCGCTCGTGCCGATCTTCAGGGTGAAGGAGGCCTCGGTGGTGCCGGGGTTCGTGATGGTCTCGGTGAACTCGACCGGCTGTCCGCCGCGGCCGACCGTCGCCGGCGCGTTGACCTTCAGCGCGGGCTTGTCGGCCGTGGCCTGGGCGGTCGGCGCGGCGGGGGCGGTGGCCGCGGTCGGGGCCTGGGCGGCGTACGCGGCCGGGGAGGACAGGACCGCGCCGGTGGCCAGCAGCACGCCGAGGGTGGCGGCGGTGAGGACGGTGGAGCGGGAGCGACGGGCGCGGACAGCAGGCATGGAAATACCCCCCAGGGTGTTCTGCCGTCGGCATTTCAGCCGCCGGCCGGTGCATGTGGTTGAAGTCGGACCCGAAGTTCGAGGGCGTCGCCCCCAGCGCCTCTCGCGGTCCGGGTTCGGCGGGCTTCCCCGCCTCTCACTGACATAGACGTGCGACGGCCGCTGGGGTTGCAGCTGATCCAAAAGTTTTTTCGAGAATCTCCGAGACCGCTCTGACCTGCGGTTCTTCTCCGCAGCTCCCGTCGGTCTCAGTGCAGCGCGAGCTCGTCGCCCACGCTCAGCCGCCCGGGGGCGGCGACCTCGGCGAGGGCGTCGAGCCGGCCGTCGTGGGCGTGCACGATCGCCTTGAGGATCTCGGGGGCGTGTGGCAGCCCAGGCTGCGGGGCGCCGGTCATCGCGCAGCGCTCGCTGGAGCGGACGAAGGCGAGGCGGGCGCCGGTGCCGCCGTGGCCCTCCCGGCCGAACCAGTCGTCCTCGACGAAGGGCGGGGTGCCGGGGGGAGTCCGCAGCAGGATGTTGGGGCGGAACCGGCGCTCGTCGACCACCGTGAAGGGGGCGGCCTCGCGGACCCAGTCCAGGGTGGCGGTGGTGAGCACGCTGACCGGCAGCTGGTCGAAGTGGGAGACGGCGTCCTCGCGGGCGAGTTCGACGTCCTCGCGCTGGAGGTAGGCGCGCAGGAACGCGGCCGGGTCGGTGACCGGGCGGCCGAGCGGGTCGAACAGCTCGGGGCCGTCTATCCGGTGGCCGAGGCGGGCGGAGAGGCGGAGCAGGCCGTCCATCCGGCGGAAGCGGCGGGTGTTCTTGCCCGAGCCGAGCTTGCCGTCCGCGTCGCGGACGGCGTAGAGGCGGTCGCCGGCCAGGCCGCGCTCGTCCACCTCGACGGAGTCGAGCCGTTCGCCGCCGGTGGACTTCACGGGGTAGCGCCAGAGTCGCTCGATCACTCCGATGATCTCTGCCATGGGCGGACAGCGTAGCGGCGGCGCCGGGGGATGGTCTAGACCAAGTCCCGTGCGGTGACTGGCCGGAACGGCCCGGGGTGTGTCCTCGGACGCCCGCTTGCACGCCGACGACACGCCTCAGCCCAGCCGCGCCACCGCCCGGACCGGCGCACCGTCCGCCGCCGCCAGCCGCAGCGGGAACAGCGACACCTCGACCGGCCGCCCGGCCTCCTGGGCGTCCAGCAGCGCCCGCAGATCGGTCAGGTTCTCGGCGATCACCCCGCCGCCGGGCGCCCCCAGCAGCACCCGGTGCGCGGCGAGGGTCGGCTCGTCGGCCCCGGGCTGGTCGTGCTCGTCGGTGAGGTCCGCGAGCAGCGCGGCGACCGCCGGGTCGCCCGGGCCCGGGTCGGGGGTGGGGTCGACGCTCAGCGCGTCCACCCCGACGGTCCGCACCCCGGCGGCGACGATCGCCTCGGCGGCGGCCGCGGTCAGGCTGGGGTGGGCGAGGTAGGCGTCGGTGCCCCAGTGCCGGGCCCAGCCGGTGGCGAGCAGCAGGACGGACCCCTCGCCGACGCGCGCCAGGGCGGGCGCGAGCAGCTCGGGGGTGACGGCGGCCCGGGGCTCCAGCCCGCGCAGGTCGGCGAGCACCGCGGGGCCGGTGAACCGCTCCAGCGGCAGCCCGTCCAGGGTCGGCCAGGTGACGTCCACGTGGTACGGCGCGTCCACGTGCGTCCCGGACTGCGAGCCGAGGTGCAGGGCCAGCACGTTCACCCCGGCGGTGGCGGTGGTGAGCGCGGGCTCCAACAGGACGGCCGGATCGCCGGGGTAGACCGGCATCGCGGTGGTCACCTGATGGGTGAGGTCGACGAGGGTCGCTGCCATGCCCCCATCCTTCCAGGGGAGCCCGCGGATGAGGCCCGACCGGGTGAGTCCGGATAGAAATGGGACATGGGAACAGTGAAGCGTCAGCCGTGGGTGGTCGGGGTCTCTGGTGCGTCGGGGACGCCGTACGCCGCCTCGGTGATCCGGGCGCTGCTCGCCGCCGGGGAGCCGGTGGACCTGATCGTCAGCCGAGCCGCCCGGCTCACCATCCTCGACGAGACCGGCATCTCCTTCCGGGACGCCCACTGGCGCGCCGACCTGGCCGCCTGGCTGGGCTCCGACGAGGGCCTGGACGACGTCCGCTACTGGCCCGCCGGGGACTTCGCGGCCGGCCCGTCCAGCGGCTCGTACCCGGCCAAGGGCATGCTGGTGGTGCCCGCGACCACCGGCGCGGTGGCCGGGATCGCGCTAGGCCTGAGCAAGGACCTGCTGCAGCGGGTGGCCAGCGTCACCCTCAAGGAGCGCCGCCCGCTGGTCGTGTGCGTGCGCGAGACGCCACTCAACGGGGTGACGTTGAAGCACCTGGTGGAGCTCGACGCGCAGGGCGCCGTCGTCGTCCCCGCCTCGCCCGGTTTCTACGCCGGCGGCTCGACCGTGCGGGAACTCGTCGACTTCGTGGCCGGCCGGGTGCTGGACGCGGTCGGCGTCCCGCATTCCCTGTACCTGCGCTGGGAAGGGGAGTTGGGGGCGGCGGTCCGCCGGGCCGACGAGAACGGCAGCGTGTCGACTGAGGGGGAGTGAGGAGGCCTGGGGCGGGAGAGTATCTTCTCTGCGATATCCGGGTTGTTCCGCGCATGGCGCCTTGGAATCCGGATAATGATCTGTGGGTCTGGTGAGGTTCGGAAGGACGCGGACGGTATATGGACACGGTGGACAGACAACTCATCCAGGCGCTCCGGGAGAACGGCCGCGCGTCCTACGCCGAGCTGGGCCGACTGGTCGGACTCTCCGGCCCGAGCGTCACGGACCGGATCAACCGACTGGAGCAGGCCGGCGTCATCACCGGCTACCGCGCGACGGTCAACCCGGCCTCGCTCGGCTTCGGCGTCACGGCCCTGATCGGCCTTCAGCTGACCGACGCCGCCGATCACGAGGACGTCGCGCACCGGCTCAAGGACCTCAACGAGGTCGAGGACTGCTGGTTCATCGCGGGTGACGACTCCTACATGCTCAAGGTCCGGGTGGCCGACGTGGCGGGCCTGGAGTCGGTGGTCAAGCGGATCTCGGGCACGAAAGGCGTGGCCCGCACCCGCACCACCGTCGTACTCTCCACGAAGTGGGAGAACCGGGTGAGCGAACTCCCTCCCGAAGGAGAGTGACGGATGGCACTGGTCGGTCTGGAGGAGCTGCGCGCCGCTCGGCAGCGGATCGCGGGGGTGGCCGTGCGCACCCCGCTGGTTCCCGCCCCGTGGGCGGACGAGGGGGAGCGCCGGCTCTGGCTGAAGCCCGAGAACCTCCAACCGACCGGGGCCTTCAAGACCCGCGGCGCGTACAACCGGCTGGCCGCGCTCACCGAGGCCGAGCGGGCCCGCGGCGTGGTCGCCCAGTCGAGCGGCAACCACGCGCAGGCGGTGGCGTACGCGGCGGCGCTGCTCGGCATCAAGGCCGTCATCGTGATGCCGGACACCTCGCCGGCCGTGAAGGTGGAGTCCACCCGGGGGTTCGGCGCCGAGGTCGTCCTGGTGCCGCCGGAGGAGCGGGACACCCTGCCCGCCGAGCTGGCCGAGCGGCACGGCTACGTCTGGGTGCCGCCGTACGACGACCCGTTCATCATCGCGGGCCAGGGCACGGTCGGCCTGGAGATCGCCGAGGACGCCCCGGCCGGGCTGGACACCGTCCTGGTGCCGGTCAGCGGCGGCGGCCTGATCTCCGGGACGGCGGCCGCGCTCAAGCTCACCCGCCCGGGCATCCGGGTGATCGGCGTGGAACCGGAGCTCGCCGCCGACGCGCAGGCCAGCTTCCGGGCCGGCCGCCGGCTGGCCTGGCCGGTCGCCGACACCTACCGGACCATCGCGGACGGGCTGCGCACCCCGTCGGTCGGCGAGCTGCCCTTCGAGCACCTGACCGCGTACGTGGACGACATCGTCACCGTCACCGAGGACGAGATCCGCGCCACCGTCGCCCTGCTGGCCCGTCGCGGCCGGCTGGTCGCCGAGCCCTCCGGCGCGGTCGCCCCGGCGGCCTACTTCCACCGCGCCGCCGAGACCGGGGGCCGGACGATCGCGGCCGTGGTCAGTGGTGGCAACATCGACCCCGCACTGCTCGCCGAGCTGCTGTCGGACCGTCCCGAGCCGAAGGGCGCGCCGGTGCCGAAAGCGACGAGCGACTAGCGACGCAGGAGCGCCGGAGCGAGGAGTGTCGGCACCGGGTCGGAGCGGTCCGGAGGCGAGCGGACGAGTGACGTACGCTCGGGTCCGGCAAGGAATCGAAGTCGGAGGAGGCGGGGCACCGCATGGACGCAGGGCTGAAGCGCGAGCTGGAGGCGAAGGTCTACGCGGGTGAGCGGCTGACCCGCGAGGACGGGATCGCGCTCTACGAGAGCGACGACCTGGCCTGGCTGGGCGGTCTGGCCCACCACGTGCGGACGCGGAAGAACGGCGACGTCGTCCACTTCAACGTCAACCGCCACCTCAACATGACCAACGTGTGCAGCGCGTCCTGCGCGTACTGCTCGTTCCAGCGCAAGCCGGGCGAGAAGGACGCCTACACGATGCGCATCGAGGAGGCCGTCCGGCTCGCCAAGGCGATGGAGGTCGACTCCCTCACCGAGCTGCACATCGTCAACGGTCTGCACCCGACCCTGCCCTGGCGCTACTACCCGCGCTCGCTGCGGGAGCTCAAGGCGGCCCTGCCGAACGTCTCGCTGAAGGCCTTCACCGCCACCGAGATCCACTGGTTCGAGAAGATCAGCGGCCTGCCCGCCGACGAGATCCTGGACGAGCTGATCGACGCCGGCCTGGAGTCGCTGACCGGCGGCGGCGCGGAGATCTTCGACTGGGAGGTCCGCCAGCACATCGTCGACCACGACACCCACTGGGAGGACTGGTCGCGGATCCACCGCCTCGCCCACAGCAAGGGCCTCAAGACGCCGGCCACCATGCTGTACGGCCACATCGAGGAGCCCCGCCACCGGGTGGACCACGTGCTGCGGCTGCGTGAGCTGCAGGACGAGACCGGCGGCTTCCAGGTCTTCATCCCGCTGCGCTACCAGCACGACTTCCACGACTCCAAGGACGGCGTCGTGCGCAACAAGCTGATGGCCCGCACCGAGATGGCCACCGGCGCCGAGGCGCTGAAGACCTTCGCGGTCTCCCGGCTGCTCTTCGACAACGTCCCGCACGTCAAGGTCTTCTGGGTGATGCACGGCGTCACCACCGCTCAGCTGGCGCTCAGCCACGGCGCGGACGACATGGACGGCTCGGTGGTCGAGTACAAGATCACCCACGACGCGGACAACTTCGGCACCCCGAACAAGCTGGGCCGCGACGACCTGCTCGACCTGATCCGCGACGCCGGCTTCCGCCCGGTCGAGCGCAACACCCGCTACGAGATCATCCGCGAGTACGAGGGCCCGGACCTGGGGCGCCGCGAGGCCCCGCAGGCCATGCGCCTCTGACCCTCGACCTCCCCGCCGCCCGGGCCCCGGCCCGGGCGGCGGCGTTTCTTCACCGCCCCCGCACCTGCCCCGGGTTTACCAACCGGTACACCGTTTGGCAGGATCGGCGGTATGTCCGGTTCTCATCGCGCCACCACGTACCCGTCGTACGAGCCGATACCGGAGCCGGTGTACGGGGTGCCGCAGCAGCCGTACGGGGCGGGAGAGGCGTACCAGCAGCCCGTCCGGCAGGACCACTACGGCGAGTACGGGCAGCCCCCGCAGGCCCCTGACGGGTACTTCGAGGCGTACGAGCAGCCGTTCCAGCCGTCCCAGTCGTACGCCGCCGGGCCCGAGCCGGTGTACGCCCCCGAGCCCGCGTACGTCCCCGACCCGGCGTACGACGCCGGGTCCGTGTACGACGCCGAACCGGTGTACGCGTTCGAGCCGGAGCCCGTCCGGCAGCCCGCGCCCCTGCCCGTCGCGGCGCCCGTGGGTGCCCGGGCGGCCGCCCGGGGGCACCGCCGGAAGGCGAAGAAGAAGCGCCACGGCAAGGCGGTGATGGCCGGCACCGCGCTGCTGGTCGCGGCCACCGCCGGCTGGTACACCGTCGGCCAGGACGACGCCAAGCCCGTCGCCGCGGCCGCCGACGGCCCCGGCCCGGAGGGCGTCAGCACGCCCGACCAGCCGGCGCCCGCCGCCCGGGCCGCCGCCGACCGGCAGGCCCAGACCCCGGCCGCAGCCCGCAGCCAGGTCCGTTCGGACGGCTCGGTCGCCGCGATACCCGGCCTCGGCGCCGACTTCGTCGCGAAGATCCCCGCCGAGACCACCCAGGTGGTGCTCGCCTCCGGCCAGGACAAGAACGGCAACAAGAACACCGTCACGCTCTGGACCCGCACCCCCGAGGGCCGCTGGCTGGCCGGCGAGACCTGGCAGGGCCACAACGGCAACAACGGCTGGACCGCCGACCACAACGAGGGCGACCTGCGCAGCCCGATCGGCGTCTTCGCGCTCACCGACGCGGGCGGCCGCAAGGCCGACCCGGGCAGCAAGCTCCCGTACGACAAGGACCCGAGCTTCGTGGTCTCCGGGACGGGCTTCTTCGGCGACCAGCTGGCCGGTTCCTTCGACTACGTGGTCGCGATCAACTACAACCGGGTGCCCGGAAACTCCCCGCTGGACCCGCGCCGCCCGATGGGGGCGAAGAAGGGCGGCGGGATCTGGATCCACGTCGACCACGACGGCCCCACCCACGGCTGCGTCTCGATCCCCGAGGACAAGATGGCCGAGCTGATCCGCACCCTGGACCCGGCGGCCCACCCGGTGATCGTGATGGGCGACGCCACCTCGCTGGCCGCCTGACCCCGGCGTTCCGACCCCACCCCGACCCTGGCCCGCCCCCGGCCCGACACCGGCGTTGCGGCGGCGTCCGCGCGGCGTTCCGGGCGGTGCGGGGCCCGTCAACGGCGGCGGTGCCCGCCCCCTCGTCCGCCCCGGCGTCGATCCCGGCGCGCCCGGAGGCCAGTCGCCGCAACGCCCCTTGTCGGGCTCCTACAGATCGCGGGGGCGGATCCTGTAGCCGGGCGCGCCCAGCTGACCAGTGGGTAACCCGGTTCCATGGCACTATGAGCGGTTCGCGCATTGTGGCACTCGGCCACTACCAGCCCCCCAAGGTCCTCTCCAACGACGACCTGGAGGCGCTCGTCGACACCAACGACGAGTGGATCCGTAGCCGGGTGGGGGTCAGAACCCGGCACATCGCCGAGGGCGAGACCCTGGTCGACCTCGCCACCGAGGCCGCGCAGAAGGCGCTCGCCAAGAGCGGTCGGACGGCCGACGAGATCGACCTGATCGTGGTCGCCACCTGCACCGCGATCGAGCGCAGCCCCAACACCGCCGCCGCCGTGGCCGCCCGGCTCGGCGTCCGGGCGCCCGCCGCGTACGACATCAACACGGTCTGCTCCGGCTTCTCGTACGCCCTGGCCACCGCCGACCACGCGATCCGGGCCGGCGCGGCCCGCCGCGCGCTGGTGATCGGCGCCGAGCGGATGTCCGACACGCTGGACTGGACCGACCGCACCACCTGCGTGATCTTCGGCGACGGCGCCGGCGCCGCGGTGGTCGAGGCCCAGGAGGACGGCGCCGAGCCCGGCATCGGCCCGGTGGTCTGGGGCTCCGAGCCGGAGAAGGGCGACGCCGTGGTGATCACCGGCTGGGACCCGGTGATCAGCCAGCAGGGCCAGTCGGTGTTCCGCTGGGCCACCACCCAGCTCGCCCCGCTGGCCCGCCGGGCCTGCGAGCAGGCCGGGATCGACCCGTCGGAGCTGAAGGGCTTCGTGCCGCACCAGGCCAACCTGCGGATCATCGACTCGATCGCCGCCAAGCTGGGCCTCACCGACGCGGTGGTGGCCCGGGACGTGGTCGACTCCGGCAACACCTCGGCCGCCTCGATCCCGCTGGCCTTCTCCAAGCTGGTCGAACGCGGCGAGCTGTCCCCGGGCGACCCGGTCCTGCTCTTCGGCTTCGGCGGCGGGCTCGCCTACGCCGGCCAGGTGGTCCGCTGCCCCTGACGGCGCGGAGCCGGGCGTACGGGGCCCCTGGGGCCCCTTAGGGCCCCTGAGGGGCCGGAACGTGAACATGCCGGTGGGCGGGCACCCTGTGTGAGGGGTGCCCGCCCACCGGCATGTCTGGCGCGCGTGCGGTACGTCGGCGGACCTCCCCCGAGGACACGGCCGCCGTCCGTCGTACCCCGGACAGGAGGCCGGGGCTGCGCGCGGAGCGGATGGTCGGTTGAGCGGATGGTCTACTTGGGCGGCTTCTTGCCGGTGACGCCCAGGTACACCAGGGGAGCGAGGTTGGGCTTGAGGTCCTTGACCTTGACGCCCCAGGAGGTGAAGGCCTTCTGGTGCTCGGCCGCCGAGGCGAGCAGCGAGACCAGGGCCCCGGCGACGGCGTTCGGGTCGAGCGACTTGTCGGCCTGGCCCTTCGCCTGGAGTTCCTTGACGGCCTCCGCGAGCGGCTTGGCGACCGCGTTGAGGACCGTCATGCGGATCTTGAAGAACCGCTTGTCCCCTTCGGCGGCACCGAGCGTGACCACTCGGAGAATGGCGTCGTTCTTGCGCCAGAAGGCGAGGAATCCGTCGACCAGTTCTTCCGAAGTGGTCGGACCGGACTTCCCTGCCCAGGACTTTCCGGCCACCAGCTCTTTGAGGGTGTCGGCGTCCTTGGCCATTTCCTCGGCGATTTCGAGGACAGCGCCCTCGACATCCGGGAAGTACTGGTAGAAGGTCGCGGGGGAGGTACCCGCCATACGGGCGACGTCGATGACCTTGACGTCCCGGTACGGCGACGTGCTGAGCATCTCGCGGAGGCAGTCGAGCAGCTTCTGCCGCGTTTCCTGTCCGCGTCGCCCGGCGACGCGACCGTCGACGGTGCGAACTTGTCCTGTCATGCCGTCAGCTTACCGTGGCACGATCTTGGCGCGATTCGGTGATGCGACTATTACTCCGCACGGGGGGTTGCTATAGGGGCATGAACCACTTCGGACGGATATTCACCGCGCTCCGCAGGTGTCGTTGAAGCCCCCCCGTGTGCTTTTGACCCCACAGCGTGACGGCGAGTCCGCTGAGGGGTGGTCGAGTGACAGAGCGTGACGACGGGCGGCGCCGAAAGATCGGCGCCGAAGTGGAGGGTCAGGACGTCCGGGTGCAAACCGCGGCCGGAACGGGCGTCAGAATCCGGCCGTTCCGTCATCACCGGCCGGACGGCGGCGCTCCCGGGGCCGCCGTCGGCTCTGGGCGGGGGAGGTTGGAGATGCGCCGGGCGGCATTGGAGAATCGGGTCCGGCACCACGCGGCGGGTGCGGAAAACGGGGAGGTGGCAGCGGAGTGGACCAGCTGACGGCGCACGATCCGAGGCGGATCGGGCCCTTCGAGGTGCTGGGGCGGCTCGGCGCGGGTGGGATGGGGCTGGTCTACCTGGCGCGCTCCGCCTCCGGCCGGCGGGTGGCCATCAAGACCGTCCGGGCGGAACTGGCCGAGGACGAGCTGTTCCGCGTCCGCTTCGCCCGCGAGATCGAGGCGGCCAAGACGGTCGGCGGTTTCTACACCGCGGCCGTGGTGGACGCCGACGCGGACGCCCGGGTGCCCTGGCTGGCCACCGCGTACATCCCGGCCCCCTCCCTGGAGGACCTGGTCGAGGAGTGCGGTCCGCTGCCGGTGGACGCCACCCGCTGGCTGATCGCGGGCATCGCCGAGGCGCTGCAGTCCATCCACGCGGCCGGGCTGATCCACCGGGACCTCAAGCCCTCCAACGTGCTGGTGGTCGAGGACGGCCCGAAGGTGATCGACTTCGGCATCGCCTCCGGCGTCTCCAGCACCCGGCTCACCATGACCAACGTCGCGGTCGGCACCCCCGCCTACATGTCCCCCGAGCAGGCCAAGGACAGCCGTAACGTCCGGGGCGCCAGCGACGTCTTCTCGCTCGGCTCGCTGATGGTGTTCTGCGCGACCGGGCACCCGCCCTTCGGCGGCTCCAACCCGGTCGAGACGGTGTTCCAGCTGCTGCGCGAGGAGCCGGACCTGTCCGGGATGCCGCGCGAGCTGATGGACCTGGTCCGCGCCTGCATGCGGCCCTCGCCCGAGCACCGGCCCAGCCCGGCGCAGATCCAGGCCGAACTGGCCCCGCACCTGTTCTCCCGGGACGACGCCGCCGGCGAGGTCGGCGACTGGCTCCCCGTGAACGCGCTGGAGCTGATCGAGCGCAAGCGCGGGCGCCGCCCGAGCGCGCCGCCCCGGGCCGTCCAGCTGCCGGCCGGCGCGCCGCCGCCCCCCGCCGGGCCGCCGCCCGCCGGCCCGCTCCAGCCCCACCAGCCGCCGCAGCCGCACCAGCCGGTCCCGGTGCAGCGCCCCGTCCTGGACGACCCGCGCACCCACCCGGGCGGGGGGCACGCGCCGCCGCCGTCCGGGCCGGTGCACACGGGGCCGCGGCGGGGCCCGGTGTCCGACGGCGAGATCCCGACCGCGAAGATCGCCTCCCCCAACAAGCACCGCGCGCCGGGCGGCGGCGGGGCCGTCGAGGTGCGGCTGTCCGGAGCCTCGGTGCGGATAGGCCCCGGGCCGCGGGCCGAGCACGAGCAGTCCGGCCCGGGCACCGCCCCGGCGGAGACCGACTGGGTCCGCCGGGTCACCCCGCCGCCGGTGCCGGCCGCCCGCTGGCGCCCCTGGCGGTTCCGGATGTCCAACGACGTCTGGGGCACCCCCGTGGTCGCCGACGGCACGCTCTTCGTCTCCAGCTTCGAGGTGCACGCGCTGGACATCGCCTCCGGCGAGCGGCGCTACAAGACCCGGGACGTCGCCTGGGCGCTCGCGGTGGACGCCGGCCGGGTGCACGCGGCCGACGGCCCGCACCTGTACACCGTGGACGTCGCGGACGGCACCGAGCGCTGGCGCACCTCACTGGACGGCTGGGTCTACTCGCTCTCCGCCGCCGACGGGGTGCTGTGCTGCGGCGTCCGCGGCGGCGGCGTCCAGCTGCGCTCGGCCGCCAGCGGCGCCGAGCTGTGGCGGGCCGACGACGCTCAGCAGGACTACGAGAACCCGCAGTCCGGGCCGGTCCTGGTGGCCGGCGCGGCCTACTACTACGGGGCCGGGCGGCTGCGCTGCATCGACCCGCGCGGGGCCGGCCTGCGCTGGTCCTTCCCGGTCGGCGAGGACGTGCCCTCGCACCCGGTCGAGCGCGGCGGCGTGCTGTACGTGACGGCCGGCTCCCGGGTGTACGCGCTGGACGCGGCCAGCGGGGCCGAGCGCTGGCGCTTCGAGGCCCCGGTGGTGCTGTTCACCCCGCCCGCGCTGGACGCCGACGCGGTCTACGTGGCCGACTACCTCGGGACGGTGTACGCGCTGGACGCGGCCACCGGCCGGGACCGCTGGCGCGGGGTCACCGGCAACCGCCAGGGCGCCGAGCCGGTGGTGGTCGGGGACGGCATGGTGCTGGTCGGCAGCGGCGGGGTGCTGTACGCCTTCGAGGCGGCGAGCGGCCGGGAGCGCTGGCGCTACACGGCGCGCGGCGAGATCGTCGGCTCCCCGGCGGTGGCCGACGGCCTGGTGCACCTGGGCAGTCGGGACCACTCGCTGCACACCCTGGACCTGGCGAGCGGTCAGCTGCGCTGGGAGCTCGGCACCAAGGGCGAGCTGACCGGCTCGCCGGTCGCGGTCGGCGGCCGGGTCTTCGTCGGCTCCAAGGACCGCTGCGTGTACGCGCTGGACGCCTTCTACGGCACGGCCGTCCCGGCGCGCTGAGCCGGCGCGGCGGCGGGGCGGGCGCCCCGCCGCCGTCGGACGCGTCCGGTCAGGCCTTGCGGGCCCCGGGGTGGCGGCTGCACCAGCCGTCCCACGCGGAGGCCACCATCTCCGCCACGTCGTGGCGGGCGCCCCAGCCCAGCTCGCGGCGGATCAGGTCGGCCGAGGCCACCACCCGCGCGGGGTCGCCGGCGCGGCGCGGGGTCACCTCGGGGGTGGTGTCGTAGCCGGTGACCTTGCCGATCACCTCCAGCATCTCCTTGACGCTGACGCCCTCACCGCGGCCGATGTTGAGCACCAGCGAGGTCTCGCCGGCCGGGTCGGCGGCCAGCCGCTTGGCGGCGGCGACGTGGGCCGAGGCGATGTCGGAGACGTGGATGAAGTCGCGGACGCAGCTGCCGTCCTGGGTCGGGTAGTCGTCGCCGAAGACCCGCGGGGCCTCGCCGGCGGTGAGCCGCTCGAAGACCATCGGGATCAGGTTGAAGACCCCGGTGTCGGACAGCTCCGGGGAGGCCGCGCCGGCCACGTTGAAGTAGCGCAGCGCCACGGTGGAGATGCCGTGGGCCTTCCCGGCCGCGGCGACCAGCCACTCGCCGGCCAGCTTGGTCTCGCCGTACGGGCTCATCGGGGCGCACGGGGTCGACTCGGTGACCAGGTCGACGTCCGGCATGCCGTAGACGGCGGCGGAGGAGGAGAAGAGGAAGCGCTTGACCCCGCCCTCGGCGGCGGCCTCCAGGACGGTCTGCAGGCCGATCATGTTCTCCCGGTAGTAGAAGAACGGCTGCTCGACGGACTCGCCGACCTGCTTCTTGGCGGCGAAGTGCAGGATGCCCTCGATCGCGTGCTCGCGGATGGCGGCGTCCAGGACGGCCCGGTCCAGGGTGGAGCCCTCGACCAGGGCGACGCCCTCCGGCAGGCGGGAGGCGTCGCCGGTGCTGAGGTCGTCCAGGACGGCGACGCGCTCACCGGCGTCGAGCAGCTGGCGGACGACGTGCCCGCCGATGTATCCGGCACCGCCGGTGATCAACCAAGTCATGGGCCGATTCTAGGGTGTTCGGGTTTCCGGGGTGAGTGCCGGGCGAGTCGAGCCGTCAAATCGGACAAATCGGTGAAATGCTGACAAAGATTTCCGTGTTCCCAGCGTGGTGACGAATCGGAGGCAGCCAAGGTGAGCCGAAAGAAGGAACACGCCCGCCCCCTGCCGGCCGGGCCCCGGCCGACCGGACCCAGGACGGTCCACGGCCGTTTGCTCGTGCCCGGCGTGGTGGCCGTGCTGGCCGCGCTGGCGCTGGCCGGGTGCAGCAGCGGCTCCTCCTCGTCCGCCTCGCAGGCCGCGGGCTCCCCGTCGGACTCCGGCTCGGCCAGGCCGGCCTCGTCGGCCCCCGCGCGGTCGGCCGACGGGAACCAGTTGCAGGACGACTACCAGCGGGTCATCGCCGACGTGCTGCCCTCGGTGGTGCAGATCACCACCGGCGACAGCCTCGGCTCCGGGATCGTCTACGACGACAAGGGCGACATCGTCACCAACGCCCACGTGGTGGGCACTGCGACCACCTTCACCGTCACCCTCGCCAACAGCACCAGGTCGCTGGACGCCACCCTGGTCGGCAGCTACCCCGACACCGACCTCGCGGTGATCAAGCTGAGCAGCCCGCCGAGCGGCCTCAAGCCGGCCGTCTTCGGGGACTCCGGCAAGGTCCAGCTCGGCCAGATCACCCTCGCCATGGGCAGCCCGCTCGGCCTCTCCAGCAGCGTCACCCAGGGCATCGTCTCGGCCACCGGACGGACCGTCTCCGAACCCAGGGGCGGCGGCTCGCCCGGCGCCACCATCGGCAACATGGTGCAGACCTCGGCCGCGATCAACCCGGGCAACAGCGGCGGCGCGCTGGTCAACCTGGACAGCCAGGTGATCGGCATCAACACGCTCGCGGCGACGGAACCCGAGGCCAACGGCGCGGCCGCGCCCGGCATCGGCTTCGCCATCCCGGCGTCCACCATCACCAACATCACCGACCAGCTGATCAAGCAGGGCAAGGTCACCAACTCCGGCCGGGCCGCGCTCGGTATCACCGCCCGGACCAGCTTCGACCAGCAGTTCAAGCCCGCCGGCGCGGTCATCGTGGCGGTCACCGCAGGCGGCCCGGCCGCCTCGGCGGGGATGCAGGCCGGCGACGTGATCACCAAGATCGGGGACGCCGCGGTCGACTCGCTGAACGCGCTCACCACCGCGCTCGCCTCGCTCACCCCGGGCGACAAGGCCACCGTCACCTACACCAGGGACGGCAACAGTCGGACCGCCGACGTCACCCTCGGCACCCTGGAGAGCCCCTGAGGACCCCGTCCGGCCGGGCCGCACGCCGCGCAAGGGCTCCGCGGACCGGCCGCCCCACCGGAACGGCGCCGGGACCTCGTCACTGCCTCGACGAGGTCCCGGCGCCGTGCCGCGCTCCGGCTCAGCGCCGTGCCGCGCTCCTGCTCAGCGGCGGGCGGTGCGGGTGCGCCAGGGCAGTTCGACGGTGATGCTGCTCGGGCCGCCCTCCGGGCTCTGTACCAGGAGCACCCCGTCCACCGCGCGGATCCGCTCGGTCAGCCCGGCCAGGCCGCTGCCCGGGTAGGGGGCGGCGCCGCCCTTGCCGTCGTCCTGGACCAGCACCATCAGCTGGTTGTCGGAGCGCCAGACGTCGACCGAGGCGGTGCGGGCGCCGGCGTGCTTGGAGACGTTGGTCAGCAGCTCGCTGACGGTGAAGTACGCGATGCCCTCGACCGCCGAGTCCGGGCGCTCGGGCTGGCCGTCCGGCCCCTTCAGGTCGACGTTCACCTTGACCCCGCCGGGGACGGTGCAGCGGGCGGCGACCGAGGACAGGGCCGCGTCCAGGCCGCGGTCGGTGAGCACCGCCGGGTGGATGCCCCGGGCCAGGTCGCGCAGCTCCTGGAGGGCCAGCTTCACCTCGCCGTGCGCGTTGTCGACCATCTTCGTGGCGGCCGCCACGTCGTCCTCGGTCTCGACCTCGCGCAGCCGCTCCTTGGCCATGCCCAGGTCCATGGCCAGCGCGACCAGGCGGGCCTGGGCGCCGTCGTGCAGGTCGCGCTCGATCCGGCGCAGGTCGGCGGCGGCGGTGTCGACCACCATGCCGCGGTCGTCCTCCAGCTCGCGCACCCGCTCGGCCAGGGCGCCCGGGAAGAGCAGCGACTCGACCAGGATCCGGTCGATCGCCGCCAGCGCCCGGATCACCCAGGGCAGCACCGGCCACATCACGGTGACCGCGACCAGGGTCACCGTGAAGCTCAGGATGCCCCAGGGCAGCATCAGCACGTTGTAGAGCGCCGATCGCCAGTTCAGCAGGTCGGTCAGGTGGGCGATGGTGAAGCCCACCACCCCCGGCCGGCGCTGCTGCACCGGCTCCGGCTCGTGGATCGCGGAGTCGTACGCGGCCCGGGCCCGCCAGCGGCCCAGCCCGCCCAGGGCGCGGGAGACGGCCAGCCCGCCGGCCAGCAGCGGCAGGCCGACCACGGTGATCGACATCCCCAGACCGGCCGAGAGCGTGATGGCGGTGAGCGAGAAGCCGGCGACGCCGAGCGGCAGGTTGAGCAGCAGCTGGCCGACCTGCCGCCACATCTGTGCGCCGTACAGCGGCGGGCGGACCATCTGAGCGTCCTGCTCCTTGATGGCGTCCACGGTGCGGCGGTGCAGCGGCTTCATCTGGATCTACCGTCCCTCTTGGTCGAGCTGGTGGACCAAGCTTCCCGAACCCGGGGCGGAAGATGCCATGGGGGTGATACATCTTCCCGGACGGGGGTTATCCCTACCCCCGTCCTGGTCGTCGGGCCACTGCCCGGTGCTCGCGGGAGTGTCCACCGGACGTCTTGCGGAGCGGGCAGGGTTCGGGCGGAGCGGAGCCGTCCCCTTAGACTCACGCATTGGCCATGGTTATGACCGTGCGAGGAAACGTCGTAGAACTGCCTTGAGGGGTTGTTCACGGCCGAGGTGGAGGGCGAAGGCATGGAGGGGCAGCATGCGGCTGCCGTCGCGGCCGACCCGGCGGTCGGCGGCGGCTACTTCGACGCGTACGCCGCGATGGGCCTGCTGGCCGTCGTCGGGGTGCTCTTCGTCGCCGTGGCGTTCACCGCCAACCGGCTGCTGCGGCCGGTGGTCTACTCGCCCGAGAAACTCCTCGCCTACGAGTGCGGGGTGGACCCGGTGGGCGAGGACTGGGCGCACACCCAGATCCGCTACTACGTGTACGCCTTCCTGTACGTGATCTTCGCGGTCGACGCGATCTACCTGTTCCCGTGGGCGACGGTCTTCGCCACCGCCGGGTACGGCGCCGGAACGCTGATCGAGATGTTCCTCTTCATCGGCTTCCTCGCGGTCGGCCTGCTCTACGCCTGGAAGAAGGGCGTTCTGGAATGGACGTGACGCACTCCCACTCGCACGGCGCCCAGGACGGCCCGGTCCCGCTCGGCCTCCCTGACCCGTCGCGCCCCGGCGCCGTCGAGCGCCGTGGCATCGGTCCGCTGGCCCGGCTCGCGCCCGACCCGGTCAAGATCGTGCTCAACTGGGGCCGCCGCTACAGCCTCTGGTGCTTCAACTTCGGCCTGGCCTGCTGCGCGATCGAGTTCATCGCCGCGTCCATGGCCAAACACGACTTCATCCGGATGGGTGTCATTCCGTTCGCGCCCGGACCCCGTCAGGCCGACCTGATGATCGTCTCGGGGACGGTGACCGACAAGATGGCGCCCGCCGTCAAGCGCCTCTACGAGCAGATGCCCGAGCCGAAGTACGTCATCTCCTTCGGCGCCTGCTCCAACTCCGGCGGCCCGTACTGGGACTCCTACTCGGTGACCAAGGGCGTGGACCAGATCATCCCGGTCGACGTCTACGTGCCCGGCTGCCCGCCCCGGCCCGAGGCGCTGCTCCAGGGCATCCTCAAGCTCCAGGAGAAGATCGCCGCCGAGTCGCTGCCCGACCGCTACACCGCGCCCGCGGCGGCGCTGCGCCGCCCGCTGGTGACGGGGCCTTCGACCGAGGGAGGGGTCTCGTGACTTCCGCCGAGCAGTACGCGGCGTCGGTCGGGGAGTGGGCGACCGGCGCCGAGGCTTACGGGCTGGTCACCGTCGACGTCCCCGCCGAGCACTGGATCGAGGCGCTCACCAGTGCCCGCGACACGCTCGGCCTGGGCTACTTCGACTGGCTGAGCGCCGTCGACGAACTGGCCGAGGGCTTCTCCGTGGTCGCCCACCTCGCCTCCGCCGACGCCCCGGGCGTGCGCCACCTGGCGCTGCGCACCCGGGTGCCGCGGGACAAGGCCGCGCTGCCCACCGCCGTCCCGGTCTACGCGGGCGCCGCCTGGCACGAGCGCGAGACCCACGAGATGTTCGGCATCGACTTCCCCGGACACCCCTACCTCGCCACCCTGCTGCTGCCGGACGGCTTCGAGGGGTACCCGCTGCGCAAGGAGTTCGTGCTCGCGGCCCGGGTCGCCAAGGCCTGGCCGGGCGCCAAGGAGCCGGGCGAGTCGGACCACGGCGACGGGCCCGCCCGGCGCAAGATGCAGCCGGCCGGGGTGCCGGACCCGAACGAGTGGGGGCCGCTGAAGGGCACCCTGCCGCCGGTCGCCGAGCGGCCCGCGCGCGGTGCGCGGGCGGCGGGCGCGGCCGGGCGGACGCCCCGGGCTGCTGGTGCTGCTGGTGCTGGGACCGGTGCTGCTGCTGCCGGTGCCGAGGGTGCGGCGGTGCGGGCGGACCGGCCGCGGCGGACCAGGACGGTGGCGGAGGGGTCGGCGAGTCAGGCGGGGGCCGAGGCCGCTGGTGCCGCTGCTCCGACCGCTGCTCCTGCTCCTGCCGCTGCTTCGGCCGCTGGTGAGGCGGCGCCCGTGGTGCGGGCGGACCGGCCGCGCCGGGTCAGGTCGGTGTCCGACGGATCGGTCAGCCAGGCTGCGGAGCCGGCGGCCGCCGAGGCCGCTGTGCCCGCCGAACCGAAGGCCGAGGGCTCGGCGTCGCCGCGGACCCGGTCCTCGGACGCGCCCTGGCACAACCCGGTGCCCGCGCACGACGAGCCCGCGAAGCCCGCCGGGGCACAGGCACCGGCCGAGCCCGCGAAGCCCGCGGAGCAGCCTGCCGAGGAGCAGGCGTCCGCCGAGCCGGCGAAGCCCGCCGTGCCCGCGGCTGAGCAGGACGAGACGTCGGCCGGACCGGCCGGCCAGGACGGAGACGGCGCGTGAACCTGCTCGACACGGTGCTGCGCTGCGTCGCCACCCTGGTCGTCTTCCTCACCTTCCCGCTGGTCATCGGCCAGACCGAGCACAAGGTCATGGCGCACATGCAGGGCCGGCTCGGCCCGATGTACGCGGGCGGCTTCCACGGCTGGGCGCAGCTCGTCGCGGACGGCGTGAAGTTCGCGCAGAAGGAGGACATCGTCCCGGCCGGGGCGGACCGCAGGATCTTCCAGCTGGCGCCCGCCGTCTCGCTGCTGCCGTACCTCTTCGTGCTGCTGGCGATCCCGGTCGGCCCGAACGGCTTCGTCGGCCAGGCGATCGACGCCGGCCTGTTCTTCGTGCTGGCCGTGATGGGCGTCGGCGTGATCGGCAAGCTGATGGCCGGCTGGGCCTCGGCGAACAAGTTCTCGCTGCTCGGCGGCCTGCGCACGGCCGCGCAGCTGATGTCGTACGAGCTGCCGATGGTGCTGGCGGCGGCCTCGGTGGCGATGGCCGCCGGGACGCTCTCGCTGCCCGGGATCGTGGACGCCTGGGAGTGGTACTGGCTGCCCTGGCAGCTCATCGGCGCGTTCGTGTTCTTCACGGCCGGTCTGGCCGAGCTCCAGCGCCCGCCGTTCGACATGCCGGTCGCCGACTCGGAGATCATCTTCGGCGCGTACACCGAGTACACGGGTCTGCGCTTCGCACTGTTCCTGCTGTCCGAGTACGTGGGCATCCTGGTGGTGTCGGCGCTGACCGCGGTGCTCTTCCTGGGCGGCTGGCACGGCCCGCTGTCGGACCAGCTCGGCTGGCTCTGGATGATCCTGAAGACCTTCGCGCTGGCCTTCGTGGTCATCTGGCTGCGGGTCACCTACCCGCGTCTGCGCGAGGACCAGCTGATGCGCTTCGCGTGGACCGTGCTGATCCCGCTCGCCCTCGTCCAGCTGGCCCTGACCGGCGTCATCAAGGTGGCGATCTCATGAGTTTTCCCGGTGCCGGCCTGGCCAAGGGCCTGGCCGTGACCCTGCGGACGATGACGAAGAAGACCGTCACCGCGCAGTACCCCGACGTGCAGCCGGTGCTGCCGCCGCGTTCGCGCGGCGTCATCGCGCTGCTGGAGGAGAACTGCACGGTGTGCATGCTCTGCGCGCGCGAGTGCCCGGACTGGTGCATCTACATCGACTCCCACAAGGAGACGCTGCCGGCCGCCGAGCCGAACGCGCGGGCCCGCACCCGCAACGTGCTGGACCGGTTCGCCATCGACTTCTCGCTCTGCATGTACTGCGGGATCTGCATCGAGGTGTGCCCCTTCGACGCGCTGTTCTGGTCGCCCGAGTTCGAGTACGCCGAGACCGACATCCTGGAGCTGACCCACGAGCGGGACAAGCTCCGCGAGTGGATGTGGACCGTCCCCGCGCCGCCGGCGCTGGACCCGGCGGCCGAGGAGCCCAAGGAGATCACCACCGCGCGCAAGGCCGCGGACAAGCTGGCGGCCGCCGCGGCCGCCGCAGCCGCCTCGGCGGCCTCGGACGAGGGGGAGGCCCAGTGAGCGCCGCCACCCTGCTCGCGGCGACCGGCTCGCTGGAGCCGGCCGCCCGTTCGTTCCTGTCCCCGACCGGGGTGGAGATCGTCTTCCTGCTGGTCGGCATCGCCGTGCTCGGCTCGGCCGTGGTCGCCGTCAGCACCAAGCAGCTGGTGCACGCCGCGCTCTGGCTGGTGGTCGCGCTGGGCGGGCTGGCGGTGGAGTTCCTGCTGCTCACCGCCGAGTTCATCGCCTGGGTGCAGGTGCTGATCTACCTCGGCTCGGTGATCGTCCTGGTGCTGTTCGGGCTGATGCTCACCAAGGCGCCGATCGGGCGCTCGCCGGACGCCGACTCCAAGAACCGCTGGGTGGCCCTGGCCGTGGCGCTCGCCTCGGCCGGGACGCTGGTGACGCTGGTCGTCGACGCCTTCCGGACCTCCTGGATCGACCTCGGCGCGGGGGGCGGCTCGGCCGCCGTCACCGGGGCGAGCCTGTTCCGCCACTGGGTGCTGCCCTTCGAGGCCCTCTCCGTGCTGCTGCTGGCGGCGCTGGTCGGCGCGATCGTGCTGTCGCGCGGGTCGAAGCGGCGGGTGCCGCCGCCCCGGGCGGGCCGGCTGCGGGCCGGCCGGCCGGTGGGCTCGAACGGGACGGTCGCCGCCACCGTGCCCCGGCCGGCGCCGGAGAGCCCGGCGGCCGCAGAGGCCGCAGAGGCTGCGCCGTCCGCGCCCGCTGCGCCGTCCGGGCCGTCCGCGCCGTCCGCGTCGGAGGAGAGCTGATGCACCTCGCCTACCCCGTCGTCCTCGCCGCGCTGCTGTTCAGCGTCGGCGTGTACGGCGTGCTCGCCCGGCGCAACGCCGTCCTGGTCCTGATGTCCGTCGAGCTGATGCTCAACGCCGTCAACCTCAACCTGGTCGCCTTCGACACCTGGCTGCGCGACTCGCTGCACGCCGGCCAGGCGCTCACCCTGTTCACCATCACCGTCGCCGCCGCCGAGGTCGGGCTGGGGCTCGCCATCGTCCTGCTGCTGTTCCGGGCCCGGGGCACCGCGGACATCGACCGGGCCACCGCGCTCGGCGATCCGGCGGAGTCGCTCGCCGAGGAGACGCCGGCCGGAACCGAGGCGCTGAAGGGCCAGGCCGCCGCATGAACCTCGCCCTGCCCGCCCTCGTCCCCGCGCTGCCCGCACTCGGGGCCGCCGCGACCCTCGCCGTCGGCAAGAAGGCGCCCGGCCTGGCCCGGCCGCTGGCCATCGTGCCGGTCGCCGTCTCGGCCGTGCTCGCCCTGGTCGTCGCCCTCCAGCTCGGCACCGGCCAGGCGCTGGACGCCGCCACCCGGCTCACCCCGACCGGCGGCCCGGACATCGCGCTCGCCCTCCACCTGGACGGCTTCAGCTCGCTGATCTCCGTGCTGGTCGGCCTGGTCGCCACCTGTGTGCAGGTCTACTCGACCGCGTACCTCAGGAAGGACCCGCGCTACCCGTCGTACGCCGCGCTGGTCTCGCTGTTCACCGCGGCGATGTTCCTGGTGGTCTACTCGGGCGACCTGATCGTGCTGCTGGTCGGCTGGGAGGTCATGGGCATCTGCTCGTACTTCCTGATCGGCCACCACTGGGAGACCGAGGACGCCCGCTCGGCCTCGCTCAAGGCCTTCCTGGTCACCAAGCTCGGCGACGTGCCGTTCCTGTTCGGGATCTTCCTGCTCGGCGCGGACGCCGGCAGCTTCCGGATCCCCGACGTGCTGGCCGCCGCGACCGACGGGCGGCTCGGCCACCCGACGCTGATCGCCCTGCTGCTGCTCGCCGGGGTGGCCGGCAAGAGCGCGCAGTTCCCGCTGCACACCTGGCTCCCGGACGCCATGGCCGGCCCGACGCCGGTCTCCGCGCTGATCCACGCCGCCACCATGGTCGCGGCCGGCATCTACCTGGTGGCCCGGCTGCTGCCGGTGTTCCTGCTGTCGGGCGCGGCGCTGGTCGTACTGGCCGTGATGGCCGCCGTGACGATGATCGGCTCGGCGCTCTGCGCGCTCGCCCAGGACGACCTCAAACGGGTGCTCGCCTACTCCACCGTCGGCCAGCTCGGCTACATGGCCGGGGCGCTGGCCGCCGGCGACCGCGAGGCCTCCGTCTTCCACCTGGTCAGCCACGGCGCCTTCAAGGCGCTGCTGTTCCTGGCCGCCGGCGTGGTGATCCACGCCGCGCACACCAACTCGATCTCCGCGATGTCCCGGATCCCCGGGCTGCGCAAGCGCGTCCCGGACGCCTACTGGACGATGGGCATCGCGCTCGTCGCCCTGGTCGGGCTGCCGCCGTTCTCCGGCTTCTTCAGCAAGGAGGCGGTGCTGACCGCCGCCGAGCACGCCGCCAACGGCGAGGCGCTCACCAACGGGCTCGGCCCGGCCTCGGCCGTGCCGGAGGCCGCCGGGTGGATCGTGCTGATCTCCGCCGGACTCACCGCGCTGCTCACCGCCGCGTACGCGACCCGGCTCTTCCTGGTCAGCTTCCACAGCCCGCAGGCCGAAGGGGCGCAGGCTGCCGCAGCGTCGCGGACCGCAGCCTCCCAGGTCGGCGCGGCGCCGGCAGTGGCGTCCGCGGCCGGGCACGAGGCGGACGCGCCGTACTCGCCCGAGCTCGACGAGGCCGACCCGGCCACCGCCGAGCCGCCCGCGATGCGCTGGCCGCTCTGGGTGCTGGCGATCCCGACCATGGGCTTCGGCGTCGCCGGGCTGCGCTCGGACTGGCTGCCCGCGCTGCTGGACGGCGGCTCGCTGCGCCCCTCGGCCGTCACCGCCGTCATCGGCACCGGGCTCGCCGTGGTCGGCGTGCTCGCGGCGTACGGCGCCTGGCGCTCGGCGACCGCGCGGCTGGCCACCGGCCGCCCGGCCCCGGCCGATGCCGGCCGGGTGCCCGAGCAGGCCGGAGCCCCGGCCGCCGAGGTGATCGTCGCCGACCCCGGGCGCACCCTGCTCGGCCCGCTGTTCGGCCCGGCCCGGCACGGGTTCGGCGTCGACCGGCTGTACCACGCGGTGTTCGTCCGCCCGGTGACCGCAGCCGCCCGGCTGGTCCGCTTCCTCGACCGCGAGGTCGTCGAGACCTACGTGCGCGGCAGCGGGGTCGGCGCCAACCTGCTCGGCCGGGCCGTCCGGCTCGCGCAGACCGGCAACGCGCAGACCTACCTCAGCGCGCTGCTCGCCGGCGTCGTCCTGCTGGCCGTCCTGGTGGCGGTGTAGCGGATGCCGTACCCCCTCTCCCCGGTTCCCCCGATTCCGACCGCCGCCCGTAGGAGCCCCCGATGAACGCAGTCCTCATCGCCCTCCTGGTGCTGCCGCTGCTCGGCGCCGCGCTCACCCTGGCGCCGGTGTTCGGCCGGGAGCCGGCCGCCGCCGACCGGCGGGCGCTGCGGCTGAACACCGTCGTCACCGGCGCGGTGCTGCTGCTCACCGTCGCCCTGGCGGCCGGTTTCGACCACGACGAGCCCGCCCGGATGCAGGCCACCACCGACGTGTCCTGGATCCCGGCCCTCAACGTGCGCCTCCACCTCGGCGTGGACGGCATCTCGCTGCCGCTGATCGTGCTGACCGCACTGCTCACCTTCCTCTGCGCGCTGTACTCGGAGAAGCGGCTGCCGGGCGGGGACGCCCGGGGCGAGGCCCCTGAGGGGCGCCGTCCGTCGGCGAAGGCCTTCGTCGGGCTGTTCCTCCTCCTCGAAGTCGGCATGCTCGCCACCTTCGCGGTGCTGGACCTCCTGCTCTTCTTCCTGGCCTTCGAGATCGTGCTGATCCCGATGTACTTCCTGATCGCCCGCTGGGGGAGCGGCGCGAAGGCCCCGGCCGCCAACCGGTTCATCCTGTACACGCTGCTCGGCTCGGCCGTGATGCTGCTCGGCTTCCTGCTGATCGGCAGCAAGGCCGGGACCTTCGACATGCAGGCCCTGGCCGCCGCGCACGGCAACGGCCTGAGCCACACCACCCAGGTGATCGCCGCCCTGGCGATCATGGTCGGGCTCGCGGTCAAGGCCCCCGCCTGGCCGCTGCACAGCTGGCTCCCGGACGCGCACACCGCCGCCCCGACGGTCGGCTCGGTGCTGCTCGCCGGCGTGCTGCTGAAGATGGGCACGTACGGTCTGGTCCGCGTCCTCCTTCCGGTCGTGCCCGACGGCACCGCGACGCTCGCCCCCTACCTGGGCGCGTTCGCCGCCGTCGGCATCGTCTACGGATCACTGGCCTGTCTGGCGCTGGCCCGCCCCGGCGCCAAGGGCGACCTCAAGCGCCTGATCGCGTACTCCTCCGTCGGCCACATGGGCTTCGTGCTGCTGGGCATCGCCTCCCTCACTCCGGTGGGCGTCAACGGCGCGCTGTTCGCCAACATCGCCCACGGTCTGATCACCGGTCTGCTGTTCTTCCTCGTCGGCGCCCTCAAGGACCGCTACGGCACGGCGGACCTCGACACCCTCTCCGGCGCCACCGGCGCCGCCCTGTACGGCCGCGCCCCGCGGATCGGCGCGCTGCTCGCCTTCGCCGCCGTCGCCAGCCTCGGCCTGCCCGGCCTGGCCGGCTTCTGGGGCGAGCTGCTCGCCATGTTCGGCGCGTTCGACCCGGCCGCCGGCCTGTCGCGCCCCGCGTTCGTCACCTACATGGTCCTGGCCGGTCTCGGCACCCTCCTCACCGCCGCCTACCTGCTGATCGTGGTCAAGCGCGTCTGCATGGGCGACCCCGAGCAGCCCGCCCCGGTGGACCAGGTCGCCGACCTGCGCCCGTACGAGGCCGTCAGCTGGACGCCGCTGGCTGCCCTCACCCTGCTCGCCGGCCTCTGGCCCGCGCTCCTGCTCGGCCTCTCCGACCCCACCGTCAAGCACCTCCTCGGGGGTGGCTGACCGTGCTCGGAGCCCAGATCGCCGCACTCGGACCTCACTCCACGGGGCAGCACACTGTGACCTCCCTCGCCGTAGCCAACCCGGGCAGCCTGATCCAGTCCGTGGACTGGGTGGCGATCGCGCCCCCGCTGATCGCCGCGGTGGCCGCCCTCGCCGTCCTGCTCACCGACCTGTTCCTGCCCGAGCGGCACCGGAAGTGGCTCGGCCGCCTAGCCGCGGCCGGACTCGCCCTCGCCCTCATCGCACTCCTCCCCCTCACCGGGGGATCACCCCGGGCGACCTTCTGTGTGCAGAACGTAGCAGGGGGGTCTGACAACGCGGGCTGCTCGTACGTCGCCGACCACTTCGCCCTGGTGTTCCAGCTGCTCGCCCTCGGCGGTGCGCTGATCGCCGCGCTGCTCTCCGCGCACACCGTCGAGGAGGAGAAGCTGCCCGGCGGCGAGTACTGGTTCCTGCTGCTCTCCAGCGCCACCGGCGCCGCGCTGCTGCCCGCCTCCCGCGACCTCGCCACCATGGTGATCGCGCTGGAGGTCGCCTCGCTGCCCGCCTTCGCCCTGGTCGCGCTGCGCCGGGACGGCCGGGGCGCCGAGGCCGCGCTCAAGTTCTTCGTCTCCTCCGTCACCGCCACGGCCGTGATGCTGCTCGGCGTCGGCTTCGTCTACGCGGCCAGCGGCAGCCTGCACCTCGGCGCCGTCGCCCAGGGCCTGGAACACGCCCCCGCGCAGCTCAAGCCGCTGGCCGAGGCGGGCGCCGTGCTGACCCTGGTCGGCTTCGCCTTCAAGGTCGCCGCCGTCCCGTTCCACTTCTGGGTGCCCGACACCTACACCGGCGCCCCGCTGCCGGTGGCCGGCTACCTCTCGGTGGTCGGCAAGGCGGCCGGCCTGTCCGGCCTCGCGCTCGCCACCACCATCGCCTTCCGCCCGTACGCGCACACCTGGGGCCTGGCGCTCGCCGTGCTGGCCGCCGTCACCATGACGGTGGGCAACGTCGGCGCGCTGCGCCAGCGCTTCGACACCCGCTACAGCGCGGTGCGGCTGCTCGCCTGGTCGTCCGTCGGCCAGGCCGGCTACCTGCTGGTGCCGCTCGCCGCCGCCGGCTACGCGCCCACCGGGGTCGACCCGCTCGGCGCCACCGCCGCGTACGCGCTGATCTACGGCGTGGTGAACCTCGGCGCGTTCGGCGTGGTCGCGGCGGTCGGCCGCCGGGCCGGGACCAGCGTGGACGACTTCCGCGGCCTGTTCGCCCGGCGCCGCTGGACGGCCCTCGCGCTCGCCTTCTTCCTGCTCTGCCTGGCCGGACTGCCCCCGGGCGTGATCGGCCTGTTCGGCAAGGTCGTGGTGTTCCGCGCGGCCGTCGACGCCGGGCTGGGCTGGCTGGCCGTCGTGATGGCCGTCAACGTGGTCATCGCGCTGTACTACTACCTGCTCTGGACGACCCGGCTGTTCGCCCCGGCGCAGGGTGCCGGGGAAGGTGCCGAACCGGGCGCCGCTCCGGTCGGCGGGGCCGGGGCCGAAGGCCGGCTGCCGGCCAGCCTGACCGCCACGCTGGGGCTCACCGCCTCGGTGGCCGTGGTCCTCTCCTTCGCCCCGCAGCTGGTCCTCCAGGTCGCCGGCGGAAGCCTGTTCTGAGCGGGTACCCGCCCGGCCGGCCGCCGCGGTCCGGCCCGGCGGGGTGCCGCGGCGGTGTCACGCCGGTCACAAGGGAACAAGGCCCAGGCCCCCACCCGTTGACCGGGCAAGAGGGACGAGGCAGAAAGGGCTTCCCCACCGCACCATTGGAGGGCCTGACGTGCATCGCCGGCACAACGGACTGAGGACCGCCGTCCTGCTCGGCGGCCTCTCGGCGCTCATCTTGGTGATCGGCGGATTCTTCGGCCGAACCGGCTTGGTGATCGCCCTGCTGGTCGCCCTCGGCACCAACGCCTACGCCTACTGGAACAGCGACAAGCTCGCGCTGCGGGCCATGCGGGCCCGGCCGGTCAGCGAGATCGAGGCGCCACGGCTCTACCGGATCGTCCGCGAGCTCTCCACCGCGGCCCGCCAGCCGATGCCGCGCCTCTACATCTCCCCGACCCCCGCGCCGAACGCCTTCGCCACCGGCCGCAACCCGCGCAACGCGGCCGTCTGCTGCACCGACGGCATCCTGCAGCTGCTGGACGAACGCGAGCTGCGGGGCGTGCTCGGGCACGAGCTGAGCCACGTCTACAACCGGGACATCCTGATCTCCTCGGTCGCCGGGGCGCTCGCCTCGGTGGTGATGTTCCTGGTGAACTTCGCCTGGCTGATCCCCTTCGGCCGCAGCGACGACGACGACGGGCCCGGCCTCTTCGGCATGCTCGCCATCATGATCCTCGGCCCGCTGGCGGCCGGGCTCATCCAGCTGGCCGTCAGCCGCTCCCGCGAGTACCAGGCCGACGCCGACGGCGCCCGGATCACCGGCGACCCGCTCGCCCTGGCCGGCGCGCTGCGCAAGCTCGACGCCGGCACCCGCCGGCTGCCCCTCCCGCCGGAGCCGCAGATCCAGACCGCCAGCCACATGATGATCGCCAGCCCCTTCCGCCCCGGCGAGGCCGGCGCCCGGCTCTTCTCCACCCACCCGCCGATGGCGGAGCGCATCGCCCGGCTGGAGCGGATGGCGGGCTACGGGCGCTGAGGCCCGCTCCGCGCGGGGCCGGAAGCCAGGCCGGAGGTCAGACCGGCAGGTCCTCGTGGGCCCGGCGGAGGTCAGGCCGGCAGGTCCTCGTAGGCCCGGCGGAGGCGGTGGATCCCCTCGACGGCGTGCGCGGAGCTCTCGGCGGCGGCGTAGCTGAGGCGCAGGTGCGGGGCCGGGGGTTCGGCCGCGTGGTACGGCCGGCCGGGGGTGACCTGGACGCCGGCGCGCAGGGCGGCGGCGGTGAGGGCGCCGTCGTCGACACCGTCCGGGAGCCGCAGCCACAGGTGGTAGCCGCCGGGCCGGTAGGTGCCGAGCAGGCCGGGCAGTTCGCGGTGCAGGGCGGCGACGGTGGCGGTGCGGCGGGTCCGCAGTTCCGCCCCGAGGGCGCGCAGGTGGCGGGCCCAGCCGGGGTCGGCGACCAGTTCCAGCGTCGCCTCCTGGAGCGGCCGGGGCACGAAGAAGCTGTCCACCACCTGGGTGGCCCGCAGCCGGGCCAGGGCCGGGCCGCGCGCGGTGAGCGCGCCGACCCGCAGATTGGGCGAGGCGGCCTTGGTCAGCGACCGCAGGTGCACCACGACCCCGTCCTGGTCGTCGGCGGCGAGCGGGCGCGGCAGCGCGGGGGCGTCCGCGTGGACGAGCAGACGGGCGAAGTCGTCCTCGACGACGAACGCGCCGGCCGCGCGGGCGATCCGCAGCACCTCGGAGCGCCGGGTGGGTGAGAGCACCGCGCCGGTCGGGTTCTGGAACAGCGGCTGGCAGACGAAGACCCGCGCCCGGGTGGCCTCGAAGGCGTCGGCCAGCAGGTCGGTGCGCACGCCGTCGGCGTCGACCGGGACGGGGACGGGCCGCAGCCCGGCCGCGCGGACGACCGCCAGGATGCCCGAGTAGGTCGGCGACTCCACCAGGACGGGCGCGCCGGGCGCGGCGAGCGAGCGCATGGCCACGGTGAGCCCGCCCTGGCCGCCGGAGGTGATCAGGACGTCCCCGGCGCCGATCGGCCCGCCGGTGCCGCCGATGTCGCGGGCGAACCAGCCGCGCAGCTCGGTGAGGCCGTCGGTGGGCGGCCGGTTCCAGGCGCCCGGGCGCCGTCCGGCCCGGGCGAGGGCGGTGGCCAGCAGGCGTTCGGGCAGCAGCGAGGCGTGCGGGTAGCCGCTGTTGAGGTCGATGACGTCGGGCGGGGGCACGCGGAGGGTGGCGAACACCGGGGCGGCCAGCAGGTCGCGGGGGCCGGAGTCGGCGCTGAGCGCGACCTCCTGCCAGGAGAGGTCGCCGGGACGGGTGGCGGGCGCGGCGGTGCCGGCCGGGCGCCCGGCGAAGGCCGCCGCCCGGAACACCCCGGCGCCCGGCCGGGAGACCACCAGTCCCTCGGCCGCGAGGACCGCGATGGCCCGGGAGACCGTCACCGGGCTGACCTGGTGGCGCTCCACCAGCACCCGGCTGGACGGCAGCTTTCGCCCCTCCGGGTAGCGCTCGACCTCCCGTCGCAGCCTGTCGGCGAGTTCGGTCACACTGCTACGCTCGTTCATGACGGCACAAGATAGCGCTACCCGCCCGTCGGCGGTAGCACCGCGAAGCCCCGCCTCCGGCACCGCCCTGGCCGCCCTCGGGGTGGCCTCCTTCTCCCTCAGCTTCCCCGCCACCGCGTGGGCCCTGACCGGCTTCGGGCCGTGGACCGCGACCGGGCTGCGCGGCGTCGTGGCCGGCCTGCTCGCCGCGCTCTACCTGGCCGCCGTCCGCGCCCCGCTGCCGCCCCGGCGGCACTGGCCCGCCCTGCTGGTGGTGTCGGGGGGCTGCGTGCTGGGCTTCCCGCTGCTGACCACGCTCGCCCTGCGGACCTCCTCGACGGCCCACTCGGCGGTGGTCATCGGGGTGCTGCCGCTGGCCACCGCGGTGTGCGCGGCGCTGCGCACCGGGCGCCGGCCGTCCCGGGCGTTCTGGGCGGCGGCGCTGGCCGGGGCGGCGGCGGTGCTCACCTTCACCCTGCTGCAGAGCCACGGCCGGCCGACCACCGCCGACCTCTACCTGTTCGCGGGGCTGCTGGTGTGCGCGGCCGGGTACGCGGAGGGCGGCCGGCTCTCCCGGGACCTGCCGGGCGCGCAGGTGATCGCCTGGGCGGTGGTGGCCGCGCTGCCGCTGACGCTGCTGACCACCGCCCTCGCGCTGCCCGCCGAGCCGGTCCACCTTGGGGCGAAGGCGCTGACCGGGCTGGCGTACACGGCGGCGGTGTCGCAGTTCGGCGGGTTCGTGCTCTGGTACCGAGGGATGGCGGAGATCGGGGTGCCGAGGGCCAGCCAACTGCAACTCGCCCAGCCGCTGTTGACGCTGGTCTGGTCGGTGCTGCTGCTGGGCGAGGACCTGCCGGCGGCCGCACCCGTCACGGCGGTGGTGGTGCTGGTCTGCATCGCGGTCACCCAGCGGGCCCGGACCTGAGACGGGCCCGGGCCCGAGGCGCGTCCGGACCTGAGGCGGGCCCGGGCGGCGCGGACCGCCGGGCCGTCAGAGCGTGGTGCCCTCCTGGGGGCGGTAGACGCAGAGCGCGCAGATGATGAAGACGTCCAGCGCGATCACCACGAGCGACCAGAGCGGGAAGTACGGCAGGACCAGGAAGCTGTCGAGGGCGCTCAGCGAGGTGAAGAAGATACCGGCGTAGCGGGCCCAGGAGGCGCCCTTGAGCAGGAACGCGCCGGTCACCGCGACCAGCACGCCGACGACGATGTGGACCCAGCCCCAGCCGGTGAGGTCGAACCGGAAGACGTAGCGGGGGGTGTGCACGAAGAGGTCGTCGTTGGAGACCGCCATGATGCCCCGGAGGGCCTCCATGATGCCGTTGATCAGCATCAGCACACCGGCGAACATCACCAGGCCGGGCGCCCAGTCGCGGAACTCGTTGCCCGGCGGCGGCGTGCTGGGGCCGGTGTACCAGGTCCGCCCGGGCTGCTCGGGGTCGGTGCGCGGGGGCTGCCCGGGCTGCTCGGGGCCGGTGTGAGAGGGCTGCTCCGGCTGCGCGGGGTCGGGCGACGGGCTGCTCATGGACTCCTCCAGGGGCCGAACAGGCCTACGGGCGGACCGTACGGACTTCGACCGTCCGTCGGGCCGGGGCGCCGGGCAACCGGGCCGGGGCCGTTCGGGCGACGCGTCGTGCGCGGGAAGCCCGGCCCGAACCGGTTCACGCCGGGCCCGCGCTCGTTAGGATGAGCGGGTGCCCTGCCGGCTCCGGGGCGCGGCATCCGGAGGGAGTGGGCCGTCATGGCAGACGAGAGGCACGCTCCGGCGGCCGTGGAAGCGCCCGTCCGAAGGCGCGGCCAGGGCGAGTTGGAGGCACAGGTACTCGCGGTGCTCCAACGGGCGCCGGGCCCGGCCACCGCGGGGTGGGTCCAGGAACGCCTGGAGGGCGACCTGGCGTACACCACCGTGATGACCATCCTGTCCCGGCTGCACGCCAAGAGCGCCGTCTCGCGGTCCCGTTCGGGCCGCTCCTACCTGTGGCAGGCCTCCTCCGACGCGGCCGGGCTGGCGGCCCTGCGGATGCGCCGGATGCTCGACGGAGAAGCGGACCGGGACGCCGTCCTGGCCAGCTTCGTGAGCGCGCTGCTCCCGCACGACGAGGACCTGCTGCGGGCGCTGCTGGACGCCGCGTCCGTCGATCCGGCAGCGGCCGACCGTGAGAGCTGACCCGTGGGCTTCTTCGTCTTCCTCCCGCTCATCCTGCCGCTGACCGCGGTCCCGATCGCGCGTCTCACCGAGCAGCACCTGCACCCGCGCGGTGCGGCCCGGCTGATGACCGTGATCAGCGCGGTGATGGCGGTGTGCAGTGTGCTCTGCCTCGGCCTGATCGGCGTGGTGGGCACCGCGCAGATCCCCGGCAACCCGCTGCCGGACAGCTGGTCCGACCCGGAGGTGCGGGCCGCGCTGCCGTACCACGAGACGTTCGGGACGGCCGCGATGTGGCTGCTGGTCCTGGTGGCCGCGGCCTGCGCCCGGACGGTCGGCCGGCACCTGCGGGTGCGCTCCCGGGCCCGGCGGGCGCTGACCGGGCTGCCGGCGGGCCCGGAGTCGGCCGGCGACCTCGCGGTGCTGCCGGACCGCAGCCCGTACGCGTACGCGCTGCCCGGTTCGCCGGGGCGGGTGGTGGTCTCCACCGGGATGCTGGCCGGGCTGCCCGAGGACGAGCGGGAGGCGCTGCTCGCGCACGAGCGGGCACACCTGCGCCACCGCCACCACCGGTACCTGCTGACCACCCAACTGGCCGCCTGCGTGAACCCGTTCCTGCGGCCGCTGCAGTACGCGGTGGCGTTCAGCGCGGAGCGCTGGGCGGACGAGGAGTCGGCGCAGGAGGTGGGGGACCGCCGGATCACCGCGCGGGCGGTGGCCCGGGCGGCCCTGGTGTCGCACGCGGCGCCGGCGCCCGGCTTCGCGGCCTTCGCCGCCCCGGCGCCCACGCCCGGTCCGGTGCCGCGCCGGGTCGCCGCACTGCTCGGTCCGGTGCCGACGTCCCGCAACTGGCCTCCGGCGAAGACCCGGGCGGGCCTGGCCGCGATGGTCGCCGCGGCCGGTACGGCGGCGTCGGCGCTGTGCGCGCTCAACGCCGCCGTGGCCCTGCTGGTGGTGCTGAAGGCCGTCACCCCGCTGTAGATCAGCCGGGTCAGTCAGGCCAGGCAGGTCGGGCAGGTCAGGCGGCGGCGAGCGCGTCCAGGGCGGCCTCGGCGTCGGCCAGGGACTTCGCGGCGATCGGCTGCAGCCCGGCCAGGGCGGGGATGTCGTCGGCGCGGGTGAGTTCGGCCGGGACGATGTGCAGGTGCTCGGCCGGGACGCCGAGCCTGGCGAAGTAGGCCCGCAGGTACGGGGTCTGGAAGTCGAAGGCCTCGCGCGGGGTGCCGGGGCCGTAGCCGCCGCCGCGGGCGGCCGCGACGACGACCCGGGTGCGGCGCAGCAGGCTCTCGCCGGTGGCCGGGTCGGTGTAGACGCCGGGGAAGCTGATCCGGTCGATCCAGGCCTTGAACACGGCCGGGACGGTGAGGTTGTACATCGGCACGCCGAGCAGCACGGTGTCGGCGGCGAGCAGCCGGTCGACCAGCGGGTGGGTGAGGGACCACTCGTGTTCCTCGTCCGGGCCCTCGGCGAGGGCGGCGACGTCGGAGGCCGGGATGGTCCCCTTGCGTTCGACGCGGCGGCCGAGCATGGCGTACCCGGCGCCGATCGCGGCGACCGGCTCGGCGGCGAGGTCCCGGTAGACGTACCGGCCGGCGGAGCCGTGCCGGGCGCGCCAGGCGGCGGCGAACCGGGCGGTCAGCGCGCGGCTGACCGAGTCGCCGAGGCTGATGCTGGAGTCCAGGTGCAGCAGGGTGGTGGTGGTCACAGCGTTCTCCCGTCACTTCGGTGCTGGGTGGATCGTCATCGGTGTGACGGGCGGGGCCGAGGAAAGGTGACCGATGGACCGGGACGAGGTGCTGGCGGCGCGGTTCGAGGCCGAGCGGGGGCGGCTGCGGGCGGTCGCCCAGCGGATGCTCGGGTCGACGGGCGAGGCGGAGGAGGCCGTCCAGGAGGCGTGGCTGCGGCTGGACCGGGCCGGCCCGGACGGGGTGGACAACCTGCCGGGCTGGCTGACCACGGTGGTGTCGCGGATCTGCCTGGACGTGCTGCGGGCCCGCGCGGTGCGCCGTGAGGAGCCGGCCGGTGACGCGCTGCCGGACGGCCTGCCGGACCCGGCGGCCGGCGCGGGGGCCGAGGGCGCGGACCCGGAGCGGGAGGCGCTGCTGGTCGACTCGGTCGGCCGGGCGCTGCTGGTGGTGCTGGACCGGCTGGGGCCGGCCGAGCGGGTCGCCTTCGTGCTGCACGACGGCTTCGCGGTGCCGTTCGAGCAGATCGCGCCGATCGTCGGCCGGAGCCCGGTGGCCGCCAAGAAGCTGGCCAGCCGGGCCCGGCAGCGGGTGCGCGGGGCGGCCGCGCTGCCGCCGGAGCGGCTGGCCGGGCACCGGCGGGTGGTGGAGGCGTTCCTGTCCGCCGCCCGGGGCGGGGACCTGGCCGCGCTGCTGGCGGTGCTGGCGCCGGACGTGGTGCGCCGGGCCGATCCGGCCGCGCTGCCGGCCGGGCGCTCCCTGGTGGCCCGGGGTGCGGAGACGGTGGCCCGGGAGACGACGGTGTTCGGCCGGCGGGCCCGGTTCGGCGCGGTGGCGCTGGTGGACGGGGTGCCGGGGATCGTGATCGCCCCGGGCGGGCGGTTGCGGCTGGTGCTGCGGGTGGCGGTGGCGGACGGCCTGGTGGCCGGCTACGAGGTGGTCGCCGACCCGGCGCGGCTGGCGGCCCTGGAGCTGGCCGTGCTGCCGGAGTGACCGGGCCGCCCCACCGGATCCCGGACGCGTTCCGGTGGCTGCCGTCGGGCCCGGCGGCAGCCACCGGGCGCGGCCTACTCGGCGAGCCGGACGATCATCTTGCCGGTGTTGGCGCCGCGCAGCATGCCGAGGAAGGCGTCCACCACGTGGTCGAAGCCGTCCACGATCGTCTCGTCCGGGACCACCGCGCCGGAGCGCAGGTGCGGGACGAGGAACTCGTACAGCTCGGGGAGGGCGTCGCGGTGGTCGCGGACCAGGAAGCCCTCCAGCCGCAGGCTCCGGCCGACCACGTCGAAGAGGTTGCGTGGGGCGGCGGGCGGGTTCCCGAGGTGGTTGTACTGGGCGACGGCGCCGCACCAGGCGATCCGGCCGTGGTCGCGCATGGCGCTGATGGCGCCCTCCAGGTGGTCGCCGCCGACGTTGTCCAGGTAGACGTGCAGCCCGTCGGGGGCGGCCTCGCGGAGCCGGTCGGCGATCGGCCCGTCGTGGTAGTCGAAGGCGGCGTCGAAGCCGAGGCGCCCGGTGAGGTGGGCGGCCTTGGCGGCGGAGCCGGTACTGCCGATGATCCGACCGGCGCCGAGCAGCCGGGCGAACTGGCCGGCGGCCGTGCCGACCCCGCCGGCCGCCGCCGAGATGAAGACCGTCTCTCCGGGCTGCAGCCGGGCGATCCGGGTGAGGCCGACCCAGGCGGACAGACCGGTGCCGCCGAGCACCGACAGGTGGGCGCTGAGCGGGACGCCGCCGAGGTCGGGCAGCGGGTTCGCGCTCTCGGCGGTGACCACCGAGTGGGTGCGCCAGGCCTGGCGGTGGAAGACCAGCGCGCCGACCGGCAGGGCGTCGGCCCGGGACTCCACCACCCGGCCGAGGGTGCGGCCCTCCAGCGGGGCGTGCAGTTCCCAGCCGCCCTCCTCCATCTCCTCGCGCATGTACGGGTCGACGGACTGGTGGGTGTTCTCGACCAGGGCCTCGCCGGCGGCGAGCGCCGGGACGCGTTCCTCGACGAAGGCGAAGTTCCCGGCGGTCGGGGCGCCGTCGGGTCGGGACACCAGGTGGACGGCGCGGGCGGTGGGGCGGGGCATCGGGCTGCTCCGAACGGGAGGCGACGGGTGGATGCGCCCACGGTAGGAAGCGGGCGAGCGGCCGGGCAGGGGCCCGCGTCGATGGAACGGCGGCTTCCATGAACGGAATCGATGGCTGCCGGTAGATTCGGACGCATGACCGATCTCGCCCCGCACGAGCTGCGGATCCTGGTCGCGGTCGAGGAGGAGGGCAGCTTCACTGCTGCCGCCGCGCGCCTGGACACCACCCAGTCCGCGGTCTCGCACGCCGTGCGCGCCTGCGAGCGGAAGCTCGGCGCGGTGCTCTTCGACCGCGGGCGCCACGGCGCACGCCCCACCGACGCCGGCGCGCGGGCGGTGGCGTACGCCCGCCGGATCCTGCGACTGCTGGCCGCGATGGGCCCCGAGGTGCGGGGCTCGGGCACGGCGGGGTCGCTGACCGGCACGCTGCGGATCGCCGCCTTCCGCAGCGCCGCCGCCCACCTGCTGCCGCCCGTGCTGTCCGGGCTGGCCGCTCGCCACCCGGGGCTGACGGTGCAGGTCCGGATCGTCCGGGAGCTCGGCCGCGGCACTGCCGGAGAGGTCGCCGACGGCCGGGCCGACCTCGGGCTGGCCACCCTGGACGCCGACGGCCCGCCACCCGTCCCGGGCCTGGTCGCGGTGCGCCTGTACGAGGAGTCGTACGCGCTCGCGCACCAGCGGGGCCATCCGGCGCCGCGCGGGCTGCCGCTGGTCGACTGGGACGAGAACTGCGATTCCCACACCCGGGACTGGTGGCGGCGGCAGGACTGGATCCCGCCCGCGACCATCGACGTCGAGGACGACACGGTGGCCGTCTCGCTCGTCTCGCAGGGCCTCGGCATGGCGATCATGCCCCGGACCGCGCTGCTCGGCGCCCCGGCCGGCCTCGCCGTCGCCGACCTCGGGCCGCACCCGCCCAGCCGGTTCGTCGGGTACGTCACCACGCCCGAGCTGGTCGGGGCGGCCGCCGTCCGGGCGCTGATCCGCGAGCTGCGGTGGCTCCCGCTGCCGGCGGGGCTGACGGCCGTCTGACGAGCCGCCTGTCCGGCTCCGGCCGCGGGTTCGGAACCGGAACCGGAACCGGCGGCTCAGCCGTCCAGCGCGTCCCGGAGTCGGCGGAACTCGGCGGCCAGCGCGTCCAGCGTGTAGTGCGCGTTGAGCCCGCTCGGGTTGGGCAGCACCCACACCGCGGTGTCGCCGATGCCCTCCGGCTGGCGGCCGATCGCGGCCCGCCGCTGCCCGAAGGCCGTCCGGTAGGCGCCGATGCCGAGCACGGCCAGGACGCGCGGGCGCAGCCGCAGCACGCGTTCGGTGAGCGCGGCGCCGCCCTCGCGCAGTTCGTCGGCGGTCAGTTCGTCGGCCTTGGCGGTGGTGCGCGGGGCGACGTTGGTGATGCCCAGGCCGAGCGCGGGCAGTTCGCCCTGCTCGTCCGGGCGGAACTGGCGGGTGGTGAAGCCGGAGCGGTGCAGGGCGGGCCAGAAGCGGTTGCCGGGGCGGGCGAAGTGGTGCCCGGTGGCGCCGGACCACAGGCCCGGGTTGATGCCGCAGAACAGCACCCGCAGCCCGGGCCCGGTGACGTCCGGGATGGTGGTGTCCTTGGCCGCCTGGAGCTGTTCGGCGGTGGGCTTCACGGGAGGGAGGGGCTGGTTCGGCACTCGGCCAAGTCTGCCCGCTCCCTGATGAGCCGGGTACGCCGGTCCCGCAGCCAGCGGAGCCCGAACACCACCAGTGCCGCGTACGCCCAGCCCGCGAAGATGTCCACGATGAAGTGCTCGGCGCCGTACACCAGGGTGAACGCCATCGCGAGCGGATAGGCGACCAGCAGCGCCCGCAGCCAGGGGCGGGCCGTCGGCCAGAAGAAGAACAGCAGCATCGCGGGGTAGGCGGAGTGCAGCGAGGGCATCGCGGCGACGTCGTTGGCGAACTGGCTGCCGTTCTCGACCAGCGAGTTGGCCTGCGGCAGCCCGCTGGTGGAGATCACGTCCCACACGACCCGGGTGAGCCCCGGCAGGTTGCCCTCCTGGGCGACCAGCCACGGCGGGTCGGCCGGGTAGAGCAGGTACGTGGCGAAGCCGGCGAAGGTGAGCAGCAGGTAGCAGGCGAGCAGTTGCCGGAACCGGTCGTGCCGGCGCCGCCAGAGCACCGCGAGCAGGACGAAGACCAGGAAGAAGTGCGAGAGGTAGACGACGGTCGCCGCGTAGTCGTACCAGTGCGGCGAGCCGGGCGTCCACAGCGCGTGCTGGAGCCGGACGGTCCAGGTCTCGCCGAAGCCGAGCACCTCGTCGGCGCGCAGTTGCGGCAGCCAGTGCGGGGCCCACGGGGTGTGCGCGCCGTAGCCGCGCAGCAGCGAGTACGTCCAGACCGCGGCCATCACCGGCACCCAGTCGCGCAGCACCAGCAGGAAGCCGCGGCGGCCGTGCCCGCTGTGCACGGCCGCCGTCAGCAGGGCGCCGATCAGCCACAGGAACACCACGTCGTTGGCGAAGGCCATGCCCTGGGTGCGCAGGTACCAGACGAGCGCGGTCAGGTAGACCGGCCAGGCCAGCAGCCGGAGTCTGGACAGACCGGTACGGCGGGGGCGGGCGGTCACGGGTCGCAGTCGCCCGGCCCGCGCCGGGTTGGGCGGGGCCGGGCTGAGCAGCTTCGTCATGCTCACCGAAACTACCAACGCAAGCTTGGAGGACTCTGGGTGAACCATGACCGCCTCGTAAGAAAATCGCATGGTCGGGCCGCCGTTCTGACGGCGGAGCAGCGGGGTGACGGCCCCGTCATGAGACGAAGCCCAGTTCGTGCGGGGTGTTGTTGAGCCGGCGTCCGCCGGTGGGGGTGACGGTGACGATGTCCTCGATCCGCACCCCGAAGCGGCCGGGCAGGTAGACGCCGGGCTCGATGGAGAAGCACATGCCGGGCACCAGCGGCCGCTCCTCGCCCTCGACCAGGTACGGAGGTTCGTGCGTGGTGAGGCCGATGCCGTGCCCGGTGCGGTGGATGAAGTACTCGCCGAAGCCGGCCTCGGTGATCACCCGGCGGGCGATCCGGTCGATCTCCTGGCAGCTGACCCCGGGTCGGACCGCCTCGAACGCGGCCTGCTGGGCGAGCCGGACCACGTCGTGCACCTTCTGGACCTCCGCCGGCACCTCGGTGCCGACGTGGACGGTGCGGGTGGTGTCGGAGCCGTAGCCGTCCTTGAGCCCGCCGAAGTCCAGCACCACGGTGTCGCCGGGCCGGATCACCCGGTCGCCGGCCTCGTGGTGCGGGTCGGCGCCGTTCGGGCCGGAGCCGACCACGGTGAAGTCGACCTGGCTGTGCCCGTACTTGATGAGCAGTGCGCCGAGGTCGGCGGCGACGTCGGTCTCCCGGCGGCCGGCGAACTCGACCTCCAGGATGCCCCGGTAGGCGGCGTCCGCGGCGCCGCCGGCCGCGGCCAGCCGCTCCAGTTCCTCGGTGTCCTTGACCGCGCGCAGCATCGGCAGGGCCTCGGTGAGCGAGGCGAAGCCGGTGCCGGGCAGCGCGGCCTGGAGGCCGAGCAGGTGCATCGCCCAGGCGTTGTCGGAGATGCCGTACCGCCCGGCCGGGTCGAGCAGCGGGCGGACGGTGGCGTACGGGTCCTCGCCGTCGGTCCAGTCGAGCAGCCGCAGGGCCGGGGCGCCGGGCGCCCGCTCGGCGTCCGGGCGCTCCAACCTGGGGACGACCAGCGCGGGTTCGCGGCCGGCGGTGATCACCAGGGCGGTGAGCCGCTCGGTGATCGCGGTGGGCTGGTAGCCGCACAGGTAGACCAGGTCGGGGCCGGGGGCGACGACCAGGCCGGACAGTCCGGCGGCGGTCGCTTCGGCGGCGGCCCGGGCCGTCCGGGCGGTGTGGTCCTCGGTGGTGAAGGGTCGAGGCACGGTCGGTTCCTCCTCGAAGGCCGGGCGGGCTACTTGCGGACGGTGTCCCGCAGGTTGAGGTCGTCGATCTTGTCCTGGATCTCGGCGAGCCGGTCCGGGCAGTACACCGAGAGCACGATCGCCTCGGCCCGCACCGCGTCGCGGTCGGACAGCACCGGCCGTCGGCCCGGCCCGTCGGCGCCGTTGGACATGCCGGACGTCCACTGAGCCTGGGTCAGCGCGTTCGACGGGTTCGCGCAGACGGCGCCGCCGTCCTCGCCCAGGGTGTGCACGATCTGGTCCCGCGCGGGCACCGGGTAGCCGGCCGAACCCAGCGCCCGGGCGAGCTGCCCGGCCTTGCGGTCGGCCTGGTCGGTGGCGTGCAGCTGGGTGAACGAGAGCAGGCCGGTGATCAGCATCGCGACCAGCAGCCCGATCGCCCCGAGGTAGATCCAGCGGTGCCGGGAGGCCATCGGACCGGTGGTCATGCCGCACCGCCCGTGGCGCCGCGCAGCTCGGCCGACTCCTGCGCGGCCAGCTCCGCCGCCGCCTCCGGGGAGCGCCAGCCGGGCTTGCGCAGCCGTAGGAACAGGTACGGCACCAGCAGACCGAGGACCAGCAGACCGCCGCCGACGATCCCGACGTACGTCCAGACGCTGCCGCTGCCGAACTGGGACGACGGTACGAAGCCGATCGCCATCGCGCACGCCGAGGCGAGCAGCCCGACCACGCAGATCGGCACCAGCGCCGGGGCCCGGTAGCCGCGCGGGTGGTCCGGCCGGGTGCGGCGCAGCCGGATCGCGGCGGTGAACATCAGCAGGTAGACGATCAGGTACACCTGCGTGGTGATCACCGAGAAGATCCAGTACGCGCTGGAGACGTTCGGGATCAGCGCGTACAGCAGGGCGATCGCCGTGGTGACCACGCCCTGGGCGACCAGCAGGTTCTGCTGGACGCCCTCCCGGTTCAGCCTCTGCAGGAACGGCGGCAGGTAGCCCTCCTGCCGGGAGATCATCAACAGGCCCTTGGACGGCCCGGCCAGCCAGGTCAGCATGCCGCCGAGCGAGGCCGCGATCAGCGCCACCGCGATCACCGGGGTGAGCCAGCCGACGTGGAAGTACTGGAAGAAGGCGTCGAAGGCCTGCATCACGCCGGCCGTCAGGCTCAGCTCGCTGGACGGCACCACCCAACTGATCGCCAGCGCCGGCAGGATGAAGATCAGCAGCACCATCGCGGACGCGGTGAACATCGAGCGCGGGAACTCCCGCGCCGGATCGCGCAGCGAGGAGACGTGCACCGCGTTCATCTCCATGCCGGAGTAGCTGAGGAAGTTGTTGACGATCAGCACCAGGCTGGCCAGGCCGGTCCACTGCGGCAGCAGGTGCGCGGAGTCCATCGGCGCGGCGGAGCCGTTGCCCTGGCCGAGGAAGACGAAGCCGAGCACCACCAGCAGCGTGCCGGGGATCAGCGTGCCGATCACCAGGCCCATCGAGGACAGGCCGGCCACGGCCTTCGTCCCGCGCGAGGAGACCCAGACGCCGGTCCAGTACAGCACCATGATCACCACGGCGGTGTACGGGCCGTTGCCGGCCAGCTTCGGGTTCACCACGTACGCGATCGTCGACGCCACGTACGCCAGCAGCGACGGGTAGTAGAAGATCGTCATCGCGAACTGGCACCAGACGGCGAGGAAGCCCAGCGGCTTCGACAGGCCCTCCGAGACCCAGCGGTAGACGCCGCCCTCCCAGCCGGACGCCAGCTCGGCGGAGACCAGCGCGGTCGGCAGCAGGAACACCAGCGCCGGGACGAGGTAGAGGAAGACGCAGGCCAGGCCGTAGACGGCCATGGTCGGGGCGGAGCGCAGGCTGGCCACCGAACTCGTGGTCATCAGGGCGAGCGTCAGCCAGGACATCCGGGGTGCGGTGACCATCCGGGCGGCCACCGCGCCGGTCCGCTCGCGGGCGGTCGGGCCGTCAGGGCTCCTCGGGCCGCCGGGGCCTTCCTGGCCGCCGGGGCTCCTCCGGCCGCCCCGGCCTCCCCGGCCGCCGGGGTCGCCCTGGTCGCCAGGGCTGCTCGGGTCACCGGACCTGCTGGGACCGTCGGGGGCGGCGGCCTCGCCGGGGCCGCCCCGGCCGGGCGAGGGCGCGTCCGTGGAACCCATCTGTCCTCCTCCGGTACGGCCCCGGTCGGCTGCGCGACGTCCGGGCGGGAGGCGCCCCGGACGCGGACGCCGCCCGGGAGGGGCCCCGGGGCGGGCCGTACCCGGCCAGTTCACCCGGTTGCCGAGGCCGCCGCATGCGGCGTGCACCCGCGCGGGTGAGCGACTGTCAGGGGCGGGCCGCCGGATCCTGCGGGGCCGGCCAGGCGGCGCGGCGCAGCGTACGGCTCACGGTCGCGGGCAGCAGGGCGGCCGCGAGCAGGACGCTGATCGCGGCCAGCGCGACGGCGGGGGAGAGGTGGTCCAGCAGCAGGCCGCTGCCGAGCGTCCCGGCCGGCATGCCCGCGGTCAGCAGCGTCATGGTCGCCGCGATCACCCGGCCGCGGAGCGCGTCCGGCACCTGCCGGAACACCAGCAGGTCCAGCATCACCCGCAGGGACGGAACGCCGATCCCCACCACGAACAGCGCGGCGAACACGGTGACCACCCCGCCCGGCAGCAGCGGCGCCAGCGACACCGGCACGGCGGTCCAGGCCACCACCAGCAGCAGGACGCCCGGCCCGGCCATCCGGTGCAGCCGGGACACCAGGACCGTTCCGGCCAGCGCCCCGACCGCCTCGCCGGCCAGCGCCAGGCCGATCCCGGCGCTGCCCGTACCGCCGTCCCGCAGCAGCACCATCACCGGCAGCATCAGGGCCGTCCCGGCGAGGTTGACCACCAGCAGGACGGCCAGGGCGGAACGCAGCAGGGGGGAGGCGGCGAGCAGGCGGAACCCGGCCAGGGCGCCGCCGGACTCGGGGGCCGGTTCCGCGCCGCCCGGTTCGCGGTTCGGCTGCGCGGCGGTTTCGCCGCTCGGCTGCGCGTCGGTTTCGCCGCTCGGCTGCGCATCGGCGGGGTGGTTCGGTCGGGCGTCGGCTTCGCGCTTCGGCTGTGCGTCGGCGGGGCGGCCGGGGAAGCGCACCACGATGGCGGCCACCAGCGCGAGCAGGGAGGCGAGCGCGGTGCCGAGGAACGGCACCGCGCTGCCGAGCCCGTACAGGAATCCGGCCAGCGGCGGACCGGCCAGCGCGGCCCCGGTCATCCGGGCCTCGTCCTGGGCGAGCGCCTGCGGCAGCTGCTCCGGCGCCACCACCGAGCGCAGCGCCAGCAGCCGGATCGGGCCGCTGTACGCGATGGTCGCCCCGACGGCGGCGGCGACGATCAGCAGGTGGGCCAGGGTCAGCCGGTCGAAGGCCATGGCCACCGGGACGGTCGCCGTGACGAGCAGCCGGGTGGCGTCGGAGGCGATCAGCACCCGGCGGCGGTCGAGGCGGTCGGCGACCACGCCGCCGTGGACGCCGAGCAGCAGGGTCGTGACCATCTGTACGGCCCCGAAGGCCCCGGCGGCGGTGGAGGACCCGGTGAGCGCGAGGACCAGCAGCGGGAAGGCGGTGTCGCCAACCCGCATGCCGAGCGTCGCGGCGGCCTGGCCGGCCCAGAGCGCCTGGAAGCGAAGGTTCCGTCGCAGCGGAACAAGCGGCGTGGACTCCGCCGCCTCTCGCGCCTCTGACACCTCTCCCGTCTCTGCCACCTCTCCCGCCTCTGCCGCCGTCCTCGACTCGTCAGCCGCCGTCCTGTTCCCCGCCATGGCCCACCCCGCCGTTCGCGATTCCGACATCATTCACGCTGTCGTGAATGATGTCGGAAGCATGATTGGTTGCGCAAGGGTGAGCGCTCACCAGAGCGTGATTGCGTGCGGCGCGGCCGATCTGCCAAGGTGGTGCCCGTGGCCGAGCACGATCTGGAACCCGCCGACGGCGGCGAGCAACCCACCACCTGGGTCAAGGAACGCCAGGTGGCCGATGTCGCCGTGCTCAAGGCGCTGGCCGACCCGCTGCGGCTGGCCATCCTCGGCGCCCTGAAGTCCGGCGAGGAACGCCCGCTCACCGCCAAGGAGATCGCCGCCACGCTCGGCGAACCGCAGACCAAGCTCTACCGCCACATCAAGCAGTTGGAGAAGGCCGGGCTGGTCATCGTGGCCGGCACCCGACTGGTCTCCGGCATCGTCGAGAGCCGCTACGCCGCCGCCCAGGAGTCGATCCGGCTCGCCCCGGAGATGTTCACCGCCGACTCCCCGGGCCGCTCCGAGGCGTACGACGCCATCCTGGCCGCCATGGACCGGGTCCGCGGCGACTTCCGGGCCCATGTCCTCGGCGGGCGGCTGGACTTCAGCTCGCCCCGGGACGGATCGGTCGGGCCGCCCGGACTGTTCGTGCACTCGACGCTGCGGCTCAGCCCGGACCGGCTGATCCGGCTGCGGACCCAACTCGCCGCAGTCATCGACGAGCTGAACGAGGAAGCGCCCAGCACGGCCGAGGACGCGGTGGACGTGACGGTCTTCACCCTGCTCTACGGACTCCAGCCGGGCACGGAATCATAAACTCCGCGCCGACTGTCGGTGCGGTGGGACACGATGACCGGCATGTCCTATGAACTCCAGGCCCTGATAGGAACATTCGAACTGTTGGCGGTGGCCGCGGCGGAGACCTCGACGGCCCGGGTGGTGCCACTGGCGCAGGGGCTGGCCCTGATACCGGTCACCCCCGCGGTGCTCTCCGCCCTCCAGACCGACGGCGGCTCGACGAAGCCCGCCGAGGCGGCCGGCTTCGGCTGGCACCCGGGCGGCTTCGAACTCCGGCTGGCCGCCTGGTCCAAGGCCGGTCCGATCGCCTGCGTCGAGGCCGAGTACTTCGGCGGCAGCGGCACCCAGCGCGCCGCCGTCTGGGAGGACGGCCGGATCGTCCTCGGCCCGCTCACCAAGGGCGAGTTCGAACCCTTCCCGCCCGAGGGCTCCCCGATCTCCCGTGCCCTGCGGCGGATCGGCGCCCGCACCGAGGCCGGCCGGGTGGACGAGTTCGAGTCCGTCGGCCTGTCCGCCCACCGCGGCACCAGCGGCTGGGCGGCCGCCGACTGACCCGTCGCCGGCTGAGGTGCCGTCGGATGACTCGCCGCCGGGTGGCCCATCGCCGGCCGTCGCTCGTCGCTCGGCGTAGCTGCGGCGGCTGCGTCAGGAGTGCTGCCCCACCGTGTGAAGCAGGCGGTCCCGCCTGACCCGCACTTGAGAGGGAGCAGCACCCATGCGTGCCACCCGGATGGTCGCCGCGCTGATCGCGGCCCTCGCGCTGACCGTGGTCACCACGGCGTTCGCCACCGCCGCCGACCGCCAAGCCGAGGCCCCGCGCACCACCCTCGCCTCCGCCCCGAACCCCGCCGCCATCCCGGCGCCCGCCGACCTGGTGGTCGCCGCCCCGCTCCTGCCCCCGGACCTGGCCCTGCCGACCGTCCCGGTGCCCGCCGCCCCGGCCCTGCCCGCGACCCCGGACCCGAGCGCGGCCCTCGGGACTCTCGGCGACGTCATCAACCAGATCGCCGGCCTGCTCGCGCAGGCCACGTCCACCACCCCCGACCCCGCGGCCGTCCAACAACTCGTCGCCACCCTGCAGAGCCTGATCTCCCAGCTCTCGACCGCCCCGACGGCGACCACCCCGACCCTGCCCAAGGCCTCCGGCCCGGCCACCCTGCCGGACCAGCTCGCCGCCCTGCGCGCCCAGGCCCGAGCCCTCGCCACGGCCACCCGCCCCCACCCCGCCGCCGGCTGACCCCACCCACGCGCAGGGCCCCGCCCCCGGGAGCTCAAGCTC